>CAZMGX010000765.1:308-1512 GCA_964565915.1 uncultured Gemmatimonas sp. | reverse complement strand
AAGACGGCAAAGTGTTGGACACTTACCATTTGCGGGCCGGCAAGGCGATGTGGCTCTCAAAGGACCCGCCCGGCCAGCTGCATGCGGACGTCAATCCGGGCACCAAGCCGATCGAAGTGATCGTGGTGCAATTGCAGCAGGATACAGTCGCCACCCGAAGGTAGACGACGCTTTGTGACTGGGTTCGCCTCATCACGCGGGAATCGCCACCCCACACGTACTTTGGTGTTCGCCGTGCTGTCGCTCCTGACGGCCATGGCGGGCTGTCGCACCCCGTTTGCCCGCGCCGAGCGGCCGCGCAAGGCCGTCTTCATTCTGCTCGATGGCATTCCGGCGGACGTCATCGAGAAAGTCGCAACCCCCGCACTCGACGAAATCGCGGCCCGTGGTGGATACGCACGTGCGCACGTGGGCGGAGAGTTGGGTGGGGTGACCGAAACGCCAACGATTTCGGCGCCCGGCTACATGAGCCTGCTCACGTCCACGTGGGCCAACAAGCACAACGTGCGCGGCAACAGCAATCAGTCGCCCAACTACGCGTACTGGAATCTGTTTCGGATCGTCGAGTCGGTCGACGCATCGCGCCGGACGGCGCTCTTCTCCACCTGGCTTGACAATCGGACGGTGCTCGTCGGCGAAGGTCGCCCTGGCGCCGGCGATTTCCGCCTCGATCATGCGGTCGACGGGTTCGAGCGCGACACGGTGGCCTTTCCGCACGATCGAGAATCTCGATACATCATGGCGATCGACGAGCGCGTCACGACCGAAGCCGCCCGCTACATTGCCGAACGCGGCCCGGATCTGTCCTGGGTGTATCTGCAGCACACGGACGACGCGGGGCACGCACACGGCGATAGCGAGGCGTTCTACACCGCCGTGCAGCAGGCGGACGCACGGGTGGGACGCATCTGGGACGCCGTGAAACAGCGACAGGCGCTGGGCGAAGACTGGATGATCGTCGTGACGACCGATCACGGGCGCGACGCCCCCACCGGCAAAGGACACGGTGGCCAGTCGGCGCGTGAGCGGACGACCTGGATCGTGACCAATGCCGCCGGTCTCAACGCGCGTTTCACGCGCGGCAACGCGGCGATCGTGGATATCGCGCCGTCCATCCTGCAGCACCTGCGCATCGCGGCGCCCGCGACCGTCGCCAGGGCGATGGAAGGCCAGACCCTGCTCCGCTGACCCCGCTAGCCCACGC
>CAZMGX010000765.1:0-298 GCA_964565915.1 uncultured Gemmatimonas sp. | reverse complement strand
GTGGTTGATACCTCGCCGAGCCAGCTGCATATTCGCGGGGTCTTCAGCCCTCCAACCGGGAAGCCCCATGCGTCTCCGCTCGCTGTTGTTGGCCGCGGCCATCGCGTTGCCGTCCGCGTCCGCCGTCGCCCAACCCGTGCAGGTGTCCTACACGACGTCCGGCTCCGCCGGCAATTGGCTGCTGGACTTCAGCGTCTTCAACAACATCCCCATCGCCAGTCAGGGCCTGTACTTCTTCGGCGTCTTCCTGGGCGCTGTCGACCTCCAGGGGAGCCCCAGTCCCTTCCAGCAGTGGTCC
>CAZMGX010000764.1:0-1516 GCA_964565915.1 uncultured Gemmatimonas sp. | reverse complement strand
GGTCACGTAGCCGCCGCATCCCGTACCGGCCGGCGGACCACCGGCCTCGATGCACTGCACGCCGTTGTAGCCCTCGAACATGAAGTCTTCCGGACGCAACTCTTCGGCGTGGAAGTCGACGCCTTCGAGGACGTCGATGACGGTCGGCACCATCTTCTTCGTCAGCGTGAACGTCGAGTCATGCTTCGGATCACAGCCGATCTGCAGCACGCGCTTGCCCAGCCGCGAAAACGCGGCCGAGAGATTCGAGGAGGTCGTCGATTTCCCGATACCACCCTTGCCGTAGACGGCGATCACCAGCGCCCCCTCGATCTTCTGGGATTCGTCCAGGTGCACCTGCAGACTGCCGTCCCCGTCGCCGATTGCGTCCAGAATCGGGAGCTTCGTTGAAGTCACGTCGTCCTCTCCACGCCGTTGCCGGCCGTTGGTGTTGCTCCTGCACATTGATCATGCCGCATGGACACCCTCCAGTCGATCCTCGAGATCGGCTGCGGCTTCCCGCAGCGCGTCGAGGGTCGCATCATCGGGCGCCCAGAATCCGCGGTCCGTCGCCTCCAGCAGTCGTTGTGCCAGCCCGGAGGCCGCATCGGGATTCATGCGGGCCAACCGGTTGCGCATCTCCTCGTCGAGCACGAAGGTCTTCGAGACCTCCGCGTACACCCACTGCGGCACCGTACCCGCGCCGCCCGTCGCCGACCAGCCCAGCGTCGTCGTCATGTGTCCGGCGATGTTGCGCACCCCTTCGTAGCCATACTGCAACTGACTTTCGTACCAGCGCGGGTTGAGCATCTTGGTGCGCGATTCCAGCTCGACCTGCTCGGCGAGCGAGCGCACCTTCCCCTTCGCGCCGTTGAAGTCGCCCACGTAGACGGCGGGTGCACTGCCCCGCTGCTGCGCGATGACACGCGTCATGCCGCCCAGCGACTCGACATACTGGTCGATGTCCGTCGCGCCCAGGTCTACCGAGTCGAGCCCCTGAAACGAAAGCGTCGCACTACCGAGCGCCCGCTTCATCAACGCCGGCTGCGCCGACGGCTTGCCATCGACGCCGTACGCGAATCCCTTGCGCTGCACGAACAGGTCCGCGAGTTCATCCTCGTTCTGCCAGCGCCCCGTTTCGATCAACAGATTCACGTTCGAACCATACGCGCCATCGGCATTCGAAAACACGCGCAATGACGCCGCCGTCAGGTCGCATCCGGTCTCGGCCATCGTCGCGAGAGCATGCTTGCGCACGAAGTTCTGCGACGGGTCCTCGTCGGCCTGCGCGCAGATCAACGCGGCTTCGGCCAGCAGGCGGACCTGCAGCGGCAGCAGGTCGCGGAAGATGCCTGACAACGTGATCACCACATCGATGCGCGGCCGTCCCAGTTGCTCAAGCGGGAGCAGTCGCGCGCCCGTCAATCGTCCGACACTGTCGAAGCGCGGCACCACACCCATCAGCGCCATCACCTGCGCCAACGGGGCCCCCTCGCTCTTCATGTTGTCGGTCCCCCACAACACCACGGCCACCGTC
>CAZMGX010000763.1:0-1519 GCA_964565915.1 uncultured Gemmatimonas sp. | reverse complement strand
CAGGCGATGCTCAAGCTGGGTGTGGCCAAGCTGCCGGAAGTCGAGCAGGACAACACCGACCGCAACCGCACGTCGCCGTTCGCCTTCACGGGTGCCAAGTTCGAGTTCCGCGCCGTGGGTGGTTCGCAGAGCATTGCGTTTCCCGTCATGCTGCTGCAGGCCGCGGTGGCCGAGGCGATTGCTGACCTGACGGAGACGCTGCGCAAGGAGATCAAGTCGGCCAAGAGTGTGGACGATGCCGTGCTGAAGGTGGTGCGCGCCTCGTTCAAGAAGTCGGCGGCCGTTCGCTTCGAGGGCAACAACTACTCGGAGGAGTGGGTGGTCGAGGCCAACAAGCGTGGCTTGCTCAACCTGCGTCGCGCCCCGGATGGTCTGGCGCAGCTGACCACCAAGCAGGCGAAGGCGCTCTTCAAGGCGACCGGCATCATGACCGAAGTCGAACTGGAGAGCCGCTACCACGTGCGCCTCGAGCGGTACATCAAGGACATCCAGATCGAGCAGCACACGTTGCAGCAGATCGTCGACACGCAGATCCTGCCGGCGGCGTACGCCTACGTTGGTCAGCTGGCGCAGTCGGCCGGTCAGGGTGCGGCGGCTGGCATCAACATGCAGCCGATCGTCGATGCGGCGAATGCGACGACGAAGCTGATCGCGACGCTGCAGAAGAAGCGGGCCGAGTTGGCCAAGGTGATCGCGAAGGGCGAGGGGCTGCACGACGACATCGTCGCGCAGGGCGCGTACCTGACCAGCACGGGCTGCGACACGATGCAGGACGTTCGTGACGCGGTCGACGCGCTGGAGCTGGTGGTCGGCGACGAGTTCTGGCCGTTGCCGCGGTATCGCGAGATGCTGTTCCCGGTGTAAGGCCTCGGGACACGCGGAGGTGTGAAAGGGAGTCACCGGGTGGTGGCTCCCTTTTATACTTCCCCACCCTCTCGTATACGGCCCCCTTCATGGAGATCATCCTGTCGGACACGTCGGCTGTGCAGCGGCGGACGCTGCGCCTGTTGTTCGCCATTCAAGTCATCAGCGGCGTCGGGGTCGCGGTCGGGATGTCCGTGGGCGCGCTGCTGGCGGCCGAACTGGCGGGCACGAGCGCGAGCGGCTTGGCGCAGAGCAGCGTCGTGCTTGGCGGGGCGCTGCTGGCGTTGCCGGCCACAATTCTCGTACGCCACTACGGACGCCGCCCGAGCCTTACCGCGGCCTACCTCGTTGCGGCGGTGGGGGCGGTGTTCATCGTCGCGGCTGCCATGCGCAGCTCGCTCACGCTGTTGTTCGTCGGCTACTTCCTGTTCGGTGCCGCGACCGCGGCCACCATGCAGGCGCGATATGCCGCCGTCGACCTGGCCCCCGCATCACTCCGCGGACGACATCTCTCGCTGATCGTGTGGGCCACGACGCTGGGTGCCGTAGCGGGCCCCAACCTCGCGGCATCCGCCGGCACGTCGATGGAGCGATACGGCGTGCCCACGCTCGCCGGACCGTTCGTCTTCTCCACGGCGCTGTTCCTGCTGGCGGC
>CAZMGX010000762.1:0-1521 GCA_964565915.1 uncultured Gemmatimonas sp. | reverse complement strand
TGGACTACATCGTCGAACTGGTGCACGCGACGCGCCATCCAAACGACGTGGGCGCGCCGGATCTCAAGCCCCTGATCGAATTTGGTGCCAGCCCTCGTGCCACGATTGCGCTGGGGCAGGCCGCGCGTGCGCACGCCTTCCTGCGGGGCCGCGCGTTCGTGACGCCGGATGACGTCAAGAGCATCGCGCCCGACGTCCTGCGGCATCGCGTGCTCACGTCGTTCGAGGCGGACGCGGAAGGCGTGACCAGTGATACGATCGTCGCGCGCATCCTCGCCGCGGTCGAGACCCCCTGACGTCCGAGCGCGCCGCCGTGTCGCCCGCCAGTGCATCGCTTGCTGCGGCCGTGCCTGCCGACGTCTTGCGGCAGGTGCGTCGCATCGAGGTCCGCACGCGTCGGTTGGTCGACTCACGCTTTGCCGGCGAATACCGCTCGCTCTTCAAGGGGCAGGGCATGGAGTTCGCCGAGGTCCGTGAGTACCAAGACGGAGACGAGGTCCGCTCCATCGACTGGAATGTCTCGGCGCGTATGGGTCGACCGTTCGTCAAGCGGTACGTCGAGGAGCGCGAGCTCACCATCATGCTCGCCATCGACCTGTCCGGCTCGTCACAGTTTGGAACGAAGGCGCGCTTCAAGCATGAGCTGGCAATTGAGCTGGCCGGTGTCCTGGCGCTGACGGCGGTGCGCAACAACGATCGGGTCGGGCTGTTGCTGTTCTCCGACCGCGTCGAACACGCGTTGCCGGCGCGCAAGGGACGGAAGCACGCCCTGCGCCTCATTCGCGATTTGCTCAGTGTCGTGCCGACGTCGCGTGGGACCTCGGTGGATGTGGCGGTGGATCGGATGATGCGGTTGCTGCCACATCGCTCCGTGATCTTTCTCTGCTCGGACTTCCTGACGGAGTCGCTCGAGAAGCCGCTGGCCCGCTTGGCGCAGCGGCACGACGTCGTCGCGGTCACGCTTGAGGATCCGGCGGAACGCATGTTGCCGGATATCGGTGCGGCCCGCCTCGAGGACCCCGAGACGGGGGAGCGGATCGAGATCGATACGTCGCATCCGTCGGTCCGCGCGGCGTTCGCCCGGCAGGTGGCGGCGGCCGACGCGGCACGACGCAAGTTGTTCGGGCGCCTCGGCCTCGATGAGATCGTGGTACACACCGAGCACGGGTACGTCGATGCGCTGTTGTCGTTCTTCCGTGCGCGTGCTCGTCGGCCGCACGGCGCGGTGCGGACCGGACCACGCGGCACGCTGGGGGATGCGGCCAGCGACGAAGCGGCGGTACGTACCCATCTTCATGTGGGACCGACCTCCCGACCGGGCGCCGACCCGCGAACCCCGGCACCGCGGAGCAAAGGATGATCCGCGCGCGCAGCGGTGCGTGGCGATGGGTGAGGACGTGCGTGGCAGTCGGTCTCGCCGCGTCGGGCGTCGTGACCGGGCGTGCCGCAGCGCAGAGGGCAGCCGCATGAACCGCCACGACATCATCGACACCTTTGCCCGCCGCCTGGACAACCATCCCG
>CAZMGX010000761.1:0-1532 GCA_964565915.1 uncultured Gemmatimonas sp. | reverse complement strand
GGCGAGCCACTGGGCCGCCGCGAGTGCGCCGTCGGCGAACACCCGTCGGTCGCGCGCCTCATGCACCAGTCGGATCTGTTCAAACGGCGCATCAAAAATGACTTCGTGTGTCCCCGGCACCGAGCCCACGCGGACGCTGGTAATCGGGACCGTCGTGCCCAAACCCGCGCGCAATCGCTCACCCAACGCGAGCGCCGTCCCGGACGGCGCGTCGAGCTTGGCGGAGTGATGGGTCTCAACGAGATGCGCGTCGAACCGTGGCACCGCACGCAGTCGTCGCGCCGCGTCTTCCACGAAGGCCATGAACAACTGCACGCCCAGCGAAAAGTTGGGTGACCAGAGCGCCGCCGTACCGGTCGCGCTCACGGCAGCTTCCAGTTCACCGCGCCGCTCGCCCCAGCCGGTTGTGCCGATCACGACGGGACAGCGCAGCTGCAGGCAGGCCCGCGCGTTGTCCACCGCAGATTCGGGGAGTGTGAATTCGATGGCCACGTCGGCGCCGGCCAGGTCATCGACGCGTACTCCGCGTTGCATCTCCGCCGCATCCAGCCGCGCGACGACCTCAAGGCCTCGCTCCGCGGCCAGCGTGTCCAACGCGCGGCCCATTCGGCCCATGCCGATCAGCGCGATCCGTGTCCGTGCGGGGTTCACTGCGGTGGACCAAAGAACGTGTGATGGAGTCGCTGCATCGCGGGTACGACCTCGGCGTCATCGATCACCAGCGTGAAGTTGATGCCGGTCGCGCTCAGGGAGGCCATATGAACGGGGACGGGACCGAGCGCCGCGATGGCGTCGGCCAAGGCGCGACTGCCATCCGCAATGCCGGCGCCGACGATCGCGACGATGCCGCGATGTCGTTCCACCGCGACATCGCCAAACTGCATGAGGTCAGCGACGACCGCATCGAGATTGGTCGGATCGTCGAGCGTGACCGAGATGGACACCTCGGAGGTCGCGACGACATCCACCGAGGTGCGATGCGTCTCGAACACCTCGAATACGCGACGCAGAAAGCCCGGCGCCAGCAGCATGCGGGCGGAGCGCAACTTCACCACGGTCGTGTTCCGCTTGCCGGCGATCGCGCGCACGGCCATGCGTGGCGCCTCGAACGCGATCATCGTGCCACGGCCCGTGGCGTTCCGCGAGTTGAAAACGTACACCGGAATGCCTCGTTGCACGGCCGGAGCGATGGTACTGGGATGCAGGACCTTGGCTCCGAAGGACGCCAGCTCGGCCGCTTCGTCGAAGCGAATGCGTTCGATGAGTCGTGCGTCCGGCACAACCCGCGGATCGGCGGTGAGCATCCCGTCGACATCGGTCCAGATTTCGATGGCCTCTGCCTGGACCGCGGCCCCCACGAGGGAGGCGGAGTAGTCGGAGCCACCGCGTCCGAGGGTGGTGGTCACGCGGCCCGGCGCGGCGCCAACGAAGCCGCCCATGACGGGGATGGTGCCCCGCTGCACCAACGGCAACAGCGTCATCTCCGCGGCCCGCTCGATCGGCGTGCTGGTCGTGCGGTCGGCCAACCCCGC
>CAZMGX010000760.1:0-1540 GCA_964565915.1 uncultured Gemmatimonas sp. | reverse complement strand
GAGACGTTCCTCGTGCTGAACGCGGACAACTACTATCCGCGCGAGGCGCTGCAGCATCTGGTGCAGGGCGACGGGGCGGCCACAATTGCCTTCGATCGTGATGCCCTGGTGCGAGGCGGCAACATCGATCCCGATCGCGTGCGCTCGTTTGCCGTGCTCACGGTGTCGACGGATGGCCGCTTGGAACGCATCGTCGAGAAACCCGGCGATTCGCTCGATCTCGATTCCGAGGCGGCCCGCTGGGTCGGCATGAACTGCTGGGCAATCACACCGGCGCTCGTGGACGCCTGTCGCCGTGTGCCGCGGTCCACGCGTGGCGAGTTCGAATTGCCGGAGGCGGTGGGGCTCGCACTCCGTGAGGGCGTCGACGTACGCGCCGAACGCATCGCGTTGCCCGTGCTCGACCTGTCGCAGCGAGCGGACATCGCTTCCGTGGCGGCGGCGCTGGCGGCCGTCGAGGTTCGGCCGTGAGTCACGCGGTGCTGCCGTCACTCGATCAATCGATGGTGCAGGCGGCGCTGGATGGGGTCGGTTTCTCCACGACTTCCATCGAACGGTACCGCAAGCTTGAGCGCGAAGCGAACCGCGTGCTCGATGAGCACCGCGTCCCTCGTGAATCGCGACGGACGTGGGTCGTGCCGGGGCGCATCGAGGTGCTCGGCAAACACGTGGACTATGCCGGTGGACGCTCGCTGCTGTGTACGGTCGAGCGCGGCATCGTCGTCGTGGCGGCTCCACGCGCCGACCGCAAGCTGGTGTTGCGTGATGCCCGCCGCCGCGAGTCGCTGGTGGTCTCGCTGGATCCATCACCGTATCCGTCGACGCAGGCCCCATTGCCGTGGTCCGTGTATCCGCGGACGGTCGCCAGGCGCCTCCGGCACAACTTCGACGAACGATTGATCGGCGCCGACATTGCGCTGGCCAGCAACCTGCCGGCGGCCGCTGGTGTATCCAGTTCCAGCGCGCTGATCGTCGGATTGACGCTGGCGGTGAGTGCACTCAGTGATTTGCCGGCTGACCCGCGGTGGGCCGATGCCCTTACCCCGCGCACTTCGCTGGCCGGATACATCGGGGCCCTCGAGAATGGCGCGGACTTCGGCATTCTCGCCGGTGAACGCGGCGTTGGTACGATGGGTGGTGCGCAGGACCAGACGGCAATCCTCTGCGGGTCTCCGGATGCGCTCGATGTTTTCGGGTGGGCGCCGGTTCGCCACGAGCGGACTGTGCGATGGCCGGACGACCACGTCTTCGTGGTCGGTGTCAGCGGCGTGGTCGCGGCCAAGACCGGAGCGGCGCGCGACCGCTACAATCGCGTGGCGCGCACGGCGCATCACGTGGTGCATGCATGGAACGCACGCGGCGGCACGGCACGAACGCTGGCCGATGCATTTCGTGAGGCCGCGAATGGTGAGCCTACAGCCGTGCCGGATCCGTTGCGTGCCGCGGCGACCGAATCGGCCACGGACGAGTTCCCCGCAGAGCGGCTCGAGGCTCGGCTGGCGCAGTTCTTTGCGGAGACGTGGCAACACGTGCCATCGGC
>CAZMGX010000759.1:0-1543 GCA_964565915.1 uncultured Gemmatimonas sp. | reverse complement strand
CGCATGTTGCTGCATCGCGTCACGTTGTCAGCGCTCGAGGCCCGACTGGATCCGGCCGAATTCCTGCGGGTCCATCGCCGCGCCATCGTTCGACGCCTCGACTGCAAGTCGTTGACCACTACGGGTGACGGGACGTACACGCTCAAGCTCTCCGGCGGTGCCAACGTGGCCGTCAGTGAGCGCTACGTCGAGCGACTTCGGGCGGTCCTGGCAGAGCGCTGACCGCCGCACCGAACGGTCTGGTCGGCCGTCCGTCCCCTGCTTTCGGTCGTTCGCCCCTTCAGCCACGCCGGCACGGCACCATGCGTACCGGCGGCGCGTACCGGGCTGTATGCCCTCACTCACACGTGGTACCCGCCTTGGCGTCGTTGCGGCGACGCTGCTGCCTGCCGCGGCCGGTCTGGCCCAAGCGCCGCCGGATTCGCTGGCCGACGTCCGTGCTGCGCCCGCACGCATCGAGTTGATGTTGCGGACGCACCTCTTCGACCCGCGCGTGCTTGCGTCGCCATCAGGTATCGCGACCCTGCGCGCGGTCGACTCGCTCGCACGCACGGTCACGTCGCGGCGCGAGTTCTTCACTGGCTTCAACCGCCTCTGGGCCAGCGGTCCCATCTCCCACGTGCGCGTCGCGCGTGCCCAGATGTCCGCCGACGCCATGATGGCGTTCGTCGACACGATGCGGGTGGGCGATGCGGGCGTGTCGCTTCGTTGGGAGGGCCGTATTGCCATTCTCGACGTGCGCACCATGAACGGCGTCGATACGCGCGAGCGCATCACGCAGGCGTACGAGGCGATCGTGGCCCGAGGCGCGTCGGGGCTCATCATCGACTTGCGTGCCAACGACGGTGGCGCGTTCGCCGTCGTGCCGCTCGTCGCACACCTGATTGAACGGCCGGTCGAAGGTGGGGCCTTTCTCGGTCGCCAATGGACGGACGTACACGACCGCACGCCGACAGTCGCCGAGCGTAGCGCCTTGACGCCGTGGAGTGGGTGGTCACTGACCCGCTTCTGGAGTGACATCGACGCACACGGGATTTTGCGCATCCGCTTCGTCCCGATGACGCCATGGTTTGCCGGGCCGGTTGTCGTGCTCACCAGCCACGCGACGGCAAGCGCAGCCGAGCTCGCAACCGATGCGCTGCTGAACAATGGCCGCGTCGAAGTCTTTGGCGAGCGTACAGCCGGCCAGATGCTCTCCCAGCGCATGTTCGACCTGTTTCCCGGCACGCAGCTCTACGTCCCAATCGCCGACTACCACTCATCGCGTATGGGACGGATCGAAGGGGTGGGGGTTGCGCCCACCGTTCCGATGCCCGCAGCAACGGCGCTCGATTCGGCGCTGATACGGCTGCAGAGGCGCTAGATGCTGGCCCGCCGAAGCGAGGTCGCTGCGCGAGCCGATCACCTCCACTCTCCCCTCAGGACACACTCCATGATGCCGTCCCCTTCGTCGACGCGTGTTCCCCGGTTCGTCCCGTTCGCTGGCTTGGCATTCGCGATGCTTGCGGCGCTCGGCGCTCCGCGTCGAGGACTCGCGCAACCC
>CAZMGX010000758.1:0-1545 GCA_964565915.1 uncultured Gemmatimonas sp. | reverse complement strand
TCGCGCGGCGTCCGCCAAAAGTGTTGATGGTCTCACGCAGCGTTCCGGCACTCGACCGTCCGTACTCCACCACGACGCGGGCGATCGGTGCCCCGATCGACGCGTTCACGAACACGGTGTTTCGCGTCACCTGCTCGTTCAGCGTCGGAAAAGAGATCTCCGCGCGACCCGACCCACCAGGCACTACCAGGGCGCGCAACGCCGTCGTACCTTGGATTTCATCGCGACCGACGCCCGCCGCGAAACCGATGAGGGCGAAACGTTTGCTCGCCACCAGCCGCAGGGCATCTGACGTCAGAGAGATGTTCCGCGCCTGCAGGGTGTCGTTGGACGGCGTGTAGTCGATGTCGAGGGTCGGCACCTTGCGCCGCATCCAGCTGAGACTCACACCGGGCACAAACGCCGACTCCTGTAGCACCCCGACCCGCACGCCATACGAGAGCGCCAAGCGGGCGCCCTGTGGACGCATTTGAAACTGACCGGCCGTGACCGTGGGTGTACCGGTCACCCCGAGCAGCGCATCAACGCCTCCGATGTTCGTGACCCCCATGGGGAGACCCGCGAAGACGCCGACCGCGGCATCGAGTGACGCCATGGGCACCGGCGTGCGATCCGCGCCAAAATCATCGGCGACCGCCGCGTTGCGTGCGAGTGTGAGCGGCACGCTGTTCTTCGGCATGCGGCCATCCACCGCACTCACGCGCAGTGTGACGGTGCGCCTGGGCCACCCGCCGAGGGTTCCGCCTTCGCCGAGCACGGGGTTGCCGCCGGCCAGTGCCACGCCGAACTGCGGCACCACGAACGCGAAGAGATCCGCCGCCTTCCGGCAGACATCCAGCGCGTTGCCAAACGTCGACGGTGAGACCGTGCAATCGGGCGACGTCTGTGCCCCGACCTGCGCGGCAAACGTGACGCCCACCCCGATCGCTGCGACCATCCGCCTCGCGATGCTCACGCGACCACGCCGTCGAAGCGCACCTTGCCCGACCCGGGCACCAGCCGACCGAGCTCCCACGCGTGAATCCCAACGGCCGCCGCGCGCTGCAGCACCGATGACGCGCCGTGCGCCGATGTGATGACGACCATACCCACCCCCATGTTGAACGCCCGGTACATCTCGGCTCGCGGGACCGCGCCCGCATCTTCGAGTACCCGGAACCACGACGGGATGGTCCATGTGCTGGTGATCACATCGGCGTCCAGCGACTCCGGCAACGCGCGATTCAGGTTGCCCGGCAGACCGCCACCCGTGATGTGCGCCATTGCATGGATGTCGCCGAGCACCGGCTTGAGGCATGCGTGATACGAGCGATGCACCTTGAGCAGCACGTCGGCCACCGTCGCGCCGTTCGCGTCCGGGAATGGGTCGTGCGGCCCAAGCTGCAACCGGTCAGCGACGATCCGTCGCGCCAACGAATACCCGTTGGTGTGCAGGCCATCGCTCGCGAGGGCGATCAACACGTCGTCGGGTTGGACGCGCCCGCTGCCCAGCACGGCGTCTTCTTCGACGATGCCGACGATGAAACCCGCGAGATCGTAGTCGGG
>CAZMGX010000757.1:0-1546 GCA_964565915.1 uncultured Gemmatimonas sp. | reverse complement strand
CTGGCCGCCGACGGCGCCGGGGTGGCCATGGCACGAGCGACCGGTGCACCGACTGCGGCCCGGCTGCGAACCGCGCCACGCAGCGCGAACGGCAGTCCGATGCCCACGGCCGCCAGCACACTCGTCATCGGGCTGAGGGTCGCGCTCAAGAACACGGCGCCGCCCATGTAGGTGACGATCGCGAGCATGAGTGTCATGGCCGCTCGTCGCTCCCGCTCGCTGTATTCCTTCACGTTCTTGGTGACGCGTCGCGCCCAGAGGGCCGTCGGGATCAGGGACCCCAGCAACCCCAGCAATCCCAGCGTGCCGAGTTCCGCAGCCGCTTCCACGTACATGTTGTGCGGCGCCGACCATTTCCAGGCCTTGTACGTGCCTTGCGCCATGATGTACTTGCCCTCGGCGAAGGAGAACTGTCCAACACCCACGCCCGTGATCGGCCGACCGGCATAGTAGCCGACGCCACGCTTCCAGATCGCCATACGGCCTTCGCGCGCGTTGGCGTTGTAGTCCTGCGAGACCGTACCAAGCGTGGAAAGACGCTCGCGATACTTGGCCGGCGCGAGCAGGAGCCCGATCACCGCGGCAGGGACCAGGGACAGCCGAATCCAGTTCGGCAGGGTCTTGCCGGCGAACAGCACCGTCGTGACGATCAGCAGACCGAACGCAATCGATCCACCGCGCGAGTAGGTGCGCGCCACCATGTAGGCGCCCAGGCCGATGCCGACGGCGCCCAACAACCGCCACTTCAAGGTCGGGTCGCGAAGCGCCCAAATCGAGAAGGCCGTGCAGGTGGCGACCACCAGCGCGAGGTCGTTGGGATCGTACATCCCGCTCAGCGTGGTACGGGGTCCGTCCGGTCCGTTGAAGACGGTGCCAAAGCCCAGCGCAATCACGGCGCCCATACAGATGACCACCACGATGAACGCCTTGAACAGCCGCTCAAGGTCGTCGAGACTCCGGATGGCCATCACGATGACCAGCGCGACCGGGAAACTGCCGATCAGAAAGTCGAAGGACAGTTTCAGCGACGCGCTGCGGTGATATGACAACGGAACCGACAGGAACAGCGACACGGTGAAGAGGAGAAGGCTCTTGCCGGCCGTGGTGGACCACAGTTGCCGCAGCAGTGCTCCCGTCGGCCCCAACAGCAGCGCGAGGTAGGTCAGCGCAATGACGACCTTGCCGGCCGGCAGCGATCCGGATCCTCTCGTCAGCGCATCGTGCAAGCGCCCCACGAGCACGACGATGGCCAACAGCGCCGCGATGGACGCGAGCGTGAGTCCTTTTGACGTCGGAGCTTCTTGTGCCGTGGACGATCGCATGAAGCTGCAAGTGGACGAAGGTGACAACCGCGGACGCGCAACTGCTACCCCTGATGTCATGAAACGCGCCAGTATCGGCGCCGCAACCGGGCACACCGCTCACATACGGACGACCGACCTACTGGAACCCGCCCCGATCGATATCCCGTGTTGCAGGGCGGACGGTGCTCACGTCTGCGGCGACGCGGTTGGCAAAGTCGAGGAACTGGTCGAACCGGGCCTCC
>CAZMGX010000756.1:0-1547 GCA_964565915.1 uncultured Gemmatimonas sp. | reverse complement strand
CAGGCAGACCCACGTGCGACCAGTTGCCGCCGCGCACGCGCATGAGGTCGAAGCTGCACCGGTCGAACGTGCTGCCCACCAACTTGCAGCCGTCGAACTGCGTCTCGAAGAACGAGCAGTTCGCAAATGTGCAGTTCACGAACGCACCGTCCTGCTGCGTGGAGCAGTTGAACTGTACGCGACGAAAGGTGCACTCGCTGAATACCATCCCCGAGAGCGACGCCTCGGTCAGATCCATGTCCTGAAACAGCACCCGCTCGTGCGTCTCACCGGAGAGCACCTTGCCATACCAGTCTTCACCGGCGACCGTGCGCTCTGGTTTGGGTGCCACCGGTCCGGCCTTCCGCTCGGCCATTCGCAACTCCGTTGGCGTCAGGTTCCGCGGGGCAGGCGCCCCACACGCACCACCAGCGGCCACCGAATCTCGTGCGCGTCCGCATCTCCCCATGCCTGGTGCAGTCGTGCCGCAAAGCCAACCATCGGGTCTTCCGCGTTGGCGGCACGATAGCGAGTGACCGCGCTCCAGGTGGACACGTAGCCGATCATCTGCTGGGCCGTCCACTGCGCGTGCATGGCCAACGGGCCCTCCGGCGCCGCGATCCGCACGAAGGGAAAATCGAGTGTCTCGTATCGGGCATCGACATGCGCGCGCTGCGGCGGCCACCAGTCGCGCATGCGCGCATCCATGTCGTTGACGACCGCGGCGATCGCCGGCGCGGACGGCACGTCGAGGAGCGTGTAGCACCACTCCGCGATCACCCCGTCAGGCGCCAGCACCCGACGCACCTCCTCGTGGAACGCGTCGACATCGAACCAGTGCAACGCCTGCGCCACCGTCACCAGCGCCACGCTCCCCGACGGCAGCCCACTCTCGGCGGCCGGTGCGACGCGATACTCGACGCGATCGTGAACCATCGCCTCGGCCACTTGCCGCTCGCTGATGTCGGTGGCCACCACCCGCTCGAAATGCGCAGCCAGCGCGATGCTGGCCTGCCCGTTCCCCGCGCCACAATCCCACGCCAGCGCGCGATGCGACGCCACGGCAGCCAACCAGTCGAACAGCGTATCGGGATAGCGCGGCCGATACGTCGCGTACTCGCGTGCCACGCCGGAGAAATGCGACATCGTCAGTACCGCGCCAGGTACCGCTCCAATTCCCACGACGTGACCTGCTGGTTGTAAGCAGACCACTCGGCCCGCTTGGCCGCGAGGAAGTGCTGCGCGCAGTGGTCACCCAGTGCGGCCGTCAGTACGTCGTCGCGTTCCAGTTCATCGCACGCCTCGCTGAGATCGTGCGGGAGGTCGTCGACGCGCAACCGGCGCCGCTCCCGGTGCGACATCTCCCAGATATTCGTATTCACCGGCTCGCGCCAGTCGGCCTCGGTCGCCAGTCCGTCCAACCCCGCCGCCAACATCACGGTCAATGCCAGGTACGGGTTGGCACTCGGGTCCGGCGTCCGCAGCTCGAGGCGTGTCCCCGCCCCGCGACGCTCGGGCACGCGGATCATCGGCGAGCGATTGCGCATGCTCCACGCCACGTTCACCGG
>CAZMGX010000755.1:0-1549 GCA_964565915.1 uncultured Gemmatimonas sp. | reverse complement strand
TCCAGATGCGTTTCAACGAGCTGCTCACCGGAGCCAAGCAGGATGTCGTGATCAAGCTGTACGGTGAAGATCTCAATGTGCTGTCTGATCTCGCGCGTGACATCGGCCGCAAGATCGGCGGGATCGAGGGTGTGGAGGATCTGTACGTCGAACAGGTGACGGGCTTGCCGCAGATCCAGATCACCATCGACCGCGACAAGCTCGCGCGCCATGGCGTGAGTGTCACGGCGGTCAACCGGGCGATCGAAATCGGTTTCGCCGGGGTCGCCGCGGGCCAGGTGTATGAAAACGAACGACGATTCGATCTTGTCGTTCGTCTCGACAGCGCGCGGCGCACCGACATCGCCGACGTCAGCAATCTCTCCATCGGGACGGCATCCGGGCAGCAAGTGCCGCTCAGCGAACTCGCGACGGTGTCGTACGAGCCCGGGCCGGTGCAAATCCAGCGTGACAACGCGCAGCGTCGCATCACCGTGGGCTTCAACGTCCGGAGTCGCGACGTGAAGAGTATCGTCGCCGACATTCAGCGGACGATTCGTCAGGAGATCACCTTCCCGGCGGGCTACTACGAGAGTTACGGGGGGCAGTTCAAGAATCTCGAGGAGGCGAATCAGCGGCTGGCGATCGCCGTGCCCGTGGCGCTCTTCCTCATCATGGTATTGCTCTACTTCACCTTCGGCTCCATTGGGCAAAGTCTGCTCATCTTCACCGCCATTCCGCTGTCGGCGATCGGCGGTGTCCTCGCGCTGCTGGCTCGCGGGATGCCGTTCAGCATCTCCGCAGGTGTGGGTTTCATCGCGCTGTTCGGTGTGGCAGTACTGAATGGCATCGTGCTCATCGCCGAGTTCAATCGCCTGCATCGCGAGGGCGAAAGCGACGCGAGGCAACGGATTCTCGAGGGGACACGCATACGATTGCGTCCGGTGCTGATGACGGCGCTCGTGGCGTCGCTCGGCTTCCTGCCCATGGCGCTGTCGAACTCCTCGGGGGCGGAAGTCCAACGACCGCTGGCGACGGTGGTGATTGGTGGCTTGATCTCCGCGACGCTGCTGACCCTGATCGTCCTGCCCGTGCTGTATTCCTACTTCGGACGCGACCGACGCCCCAGGCCGTCCATCAGCCCGACGGCCACCGGTTCCGTCGTCGTGGCAAGCGTGGGCCTGCTGCTCTTGCTTGCACCCGCCGCGGCGAGCGCCCAGCCCGCGCGCGTTCGCACGTTGACCCTGCCGCAGGCGATCGACGAAGCCTTGTCACGCAACGGCAACGTGAGTCTCGCGCAAGCCGGCGTGTTGATGCAGCGGGCCTTGGCGAAAGGCGCCACGTCGCTCCCGCGCACCGAGCTGTCGTTCACCCGCGGGCAGTTCAACGCGGCGGGCATCAGCGACGCCTTGTGGACCGTCTCACAGCGATTGGACTTTCCAACCGTGTACCGTGCGCAATCCGCCCTTGCGCGGGAGCAGGTGCGCGGCAGCGAGTCTGCCGCCGCAGTAGTCGCCAACGACGTGACGTTCCAGGTTCGGCGCGCCTACCTGCAGGTGCAGTACACCGA
>CAZMGX010000754.1:0-1564 GCA_964565915.1 uncultured Gemmatimonas sp. | reverse complement strand
CGCCGCGATGGACGGGAACCTCTGCCGCTGCGGCACCTACCCGCGCATCCGCGAAGCGATCAAGCAGGCGGCGAAGAAATGACCACACCACAACGTCCCGCCGATCAGGGCCCGGCCGATCCGGAACGTCGCCGGTTCGTGCAGCTGCTGGGAGTGGGTGGCCTCGTCATCGCGGCGGGGCCCGGTGGTGTCAGCCGCCTCAGCGACGCTGAGCGCCTGCTGGCCACGTGGGCCGAGCCATGGTCACCGGTCGCGTACGTCACGCTGCACGACGACGGGATGGTGTCGATCATCTGTCATCGCTCCGAGATGGGTCAGGGCATCCGCACCACGATGCCGATGATCATCGCGGACGAGATGGAAGCCGACTGGAGCAAATGTCGCGTGGTGCAAGCGGACGGCAACGAAAAGAAGTACGGCTCGCAGAACACCGACGGGTCCACCAGCATCCGCAACTTCCTGCCGCAGTATCGCGAGGCCGGCGCCACCATGCGTGCGCTGCTCGAAGACGCGGCTGCGGCCGAGTGGGGTGTGCGCGCCAGTGAGGTGCAGGCGAGACAGCACATGGTGGTCCATACGGCCAGCGGACGCTCCATCGCCTTCGCAGCGCTCGTCGCGCGCGCGCGCACGTTGCCCATGCCGGCCAAGGATCGACTGCGCATCAAGACGGCGGCCGAACGGCGCTGGCAGGGCAAGCGTATGCCGTCGGTCGACCTGATCCCGATGACGAACGGCACGGCACAGTATGGCGCCGATGTGTCCGTCGACGGCATGAAGATCGCCGTGATTGCGCGGCCACCCGTGTGGGGCGCGACGATCGCCACGCTCGACGACCGTGCGGCGCTGCGCGTGCCGGGCGTCGAGCGCGTGGTGCGCATGCCGGTCGTGCCCATCCCCGGCGGCTACCTGCCACTCGGTGGTGTGGCCGTGATTGCGCGCAACACGTGGGCCGCCATGAAGGGGCGCGACGCACTCGTCGTCACCTGGAACGACACCCCCAACGCGACCTACGATTCGAAGGCGTACAAAACCACGCTGCAGGCCAGCGTGCGCGCCGCGGGCAAACCCGGTCGCACGCAGGGTGACGCCGGCAAGGCGCTGGAGACCGCGAGTCGGCGACTGTCCAGCGAGTACTACGTGCCGCATCTCTCACATGCGCAGATGGAGCCCGTGGTGGCGCTCGCGCGCGTAGCGAACGGCGCGGTGGAGGTGTGGGCCCCGACGCAATCACCACAGGACGCCCGCGCCGCCATCGCCGAGTTTCTCAAGATCGACGTCGAGAAAGTCGCGGTCCACGTCACCCTGCTGGGTGGCGGATTCGGTCGCAAGTCCAAACCGGACTTCATCTGCGAAGCCGCGTGGCTGGCGCGTGAAACCAACACGCCGATTCGTGTGCAGTGGACCCGCGAAGACGACATGCGGCACAGCTACTACCACAGTGTCGCGGCCCATCGCCTGGAAGCCGGACTCGATGCGCAAGGCAAGATCATCGCGTGGCGGCACTGCTCGGCCTATCCGGCCATCTCGGCCAGCTTCGCACCGAACGTCACCGCCGCATCGCCCG
>CAZMGX010000753.1:0-1570 GCA_964565915.1 uncultured Gemmatimonas sp. | reverse complement strand
GCAGCAGCTTCTCCGTCAGCGTCGTCTTGCCGGCGTCGGGATGCGAGATGATGGCAAAGGTGCGTCGTCGCTCGACTTCGCGAAGGAGCGTGGTGTGCGCGGATGAGGTCACAGCGTCAGTCATCGGCGAAAAATAGTCGATGACGGCCCTGAATCAGCCTTCGAGCTCTTCGAGGGTCCGCGGAAAATCGCGCTTCAGCAGTCGCGACAGCGCCCGATCCGCCAACAGGCGACCACCGGTCTGACATCGTGCACAGTAGTTGGTCTCGTTGTCCGCGTATCGGATTCGCTGGACCGGCGAGCCGCAGACCGGGCACGGCTGTCCAAAACGGCCATGGACCGCCATGTGCTCGTGAAACGCGGTCACTTTCTCCGGAAACCCCTCCCCGGCCTCGGCGCGGAGCCGATCCGTCCACGTCTCCATCGTCGCCAGCGTCGCCGTCCGGATTCGCCCAATCTCGGCGTCGGTCAGCTTCGAGGTCAGCAGCAACGGTGAGAGCCTCGCGGCATGCAGCAGCTCGTCCGAGTACGCGTTCCCGATCCCGCTGAAGAGCCGCGGGTCGGTGAGCGAGCGCTTGAGGGTATGGTTCTCGCGACGCAGTACGGCCGCATAGTCGGCCTCCGAGGCCGTCAGCGGATCGATCCCGCCCCGATCGAACGCGGCCAACCCGGCCGCTCCCTCGACGATGTGAACGGACGCCCGTCGCTTCGCCCCCGCCTCCGACAGAAACAACGTCCCGTGCTCGAAATCCAGTGCCGCCAGCGCCAGCTTGCCAGGCAGTGACTTCCCTGGTGGCCGCCAGCGCAATCGTCCCGCGATCATGAGGTGGATCACGAGAAAGCGGCCGTGCTCGAATCCGAGCACCAGCCGCTTTCCGATGGTGGAGACACTGACGATCGTGGTGTGTTCAAGCGTTGCCGCCGGCGGCGCCACCGTCCGCAGGACAAACGGATTCAACACCCGCACCCGATCGGGCGCCCGGCCGACGACGTACGCCGTCAGCCGTTCGCGGTAGATCGTGATATCGGGGAGTTCCGGCACCCCCCGGAATTACTCCACCGTCACCGATTTCGCGAGATTGCGCGGCTGGTCGACGTTGCAGCCACGCTTGACCGCGATGTAGTACGCCAGCAGCTGCAGCGGCACGGACGCCAGAATCGGGGTCAGCAGGTCGACCGTTTCGGGGATACGGAACTCGTAGTCCAGCTTCCCCGCGAGCGATGGCTCATCGCGCGTGGTGATGGCGATGATCTTGCCCTTCCGCGCCTTCACCTCCTGGATGTTCGACGTGATCTTCTCGAACACCGAGTCATGCGGCGCAATGCACACCACCGGCATCATCTCGTCGATCAGCGCAATCGGCCCATGCTTCATCTCGGCCGCGGGGTACCCCTCCGCGTGGATATACGAGATTTCCTTGAGCTTGAGCGCACCTTCCAGGGCGGCCGGGAAGTTGTAGCCACGACCCAGATACAAGAAGTTCGTCGCACGCTTGAACTCCTCCGCCAGCGCCTCGATTTCGTCGGCCCGCTCGAGGATCTACTGGATCTGCTCGGGGAGCTTGGCCAG
>CAZMGX010000752.1:1261-1573 GCA_964565915.1 uncultured Gemmatimonas sp. | reverse complement strand
TGTTGCTCCCTGCTCTCTACTCGTTACTCCGCTTCTCCCTACTCACGGCGCCGTTTCGTGGAATTGTACGCTACTCTCATGCTGCAGTGCACGACGGAGGGCCCACTGGTCCTGGAACAGCACCACCACGTTCCCCTTGTGATCGTAGAGTTGCAGGCGGCCCAGCCCATTGCTCACGCGCTCCACGTCGGCCTTGGGACCAGTCACCCAGCGCGGCCAGCGGTACGTCATCTTCTCGAACTTGCACGGCGCCGCATACTCGTGCTCCAGTCGGAACGCCATGACGTCGAACTGGAGCTGTCCAACCGCGCC
>CAZMGX010000752.1:0-1251 GCA_964565915.1 uncultured Gemmatimonas sp. | reverse complement strand
GACGATGGGCTGTGAGCCCGACGAGGTTTCCGCGAAGAACACCTGCGCGGCTCCCTCCTCGGTCAACTGACGCAATCCGCTGTCGAACTGCTTCCGTTTGAGCGGATCGGCGGGGATCGCCCGCGCGAAGTGCTCCGGCGCAAAGCGCGGAATGCCCTGGAACTCCATCGTCCCGTCGCCGCCGAGCGTGTCCCCAATGCGCAGCGTGCCGCGATCCATGATGCCAATCACGTCGCCGGGCCACGCATCTTCGATCGCGACACGATCCCGGGCCATGAACTGCTGTGGCGCGGCCAGCCGGATGGGCTTCCCGCTGCGCTGATGCAGGACCTGCATGTTCGCCTCGAAGTGCCCGGACACAATGCGCACAAATGCGATGCGATCGCGATGCTTGGGGTCCATGTTCGCCTGAATCTTGAAAACGAACCCCGTGAAGTCCGTGCGATCCGGCGCCACGGGTCCCGTGCTCGACTCGCGCGGTCCCGGCGACGGCGCCAGCTCGAGGAACTCGAGCAAGAACGGCTCGATGCCGAAGTTCGTCAGCGCGGAGCCGAAGAACACCGGCGTCAACGTGCCGTCGATCACGCGCTGATGTTCATAGGTGTGTCCGGCCGCGTCGAGCAGCTCGACGTCCGTCATCAGGCGATCGTACGCGCTCTCCCCCATCGCGTCGATCAAGGCGGGATCGTCGATGCCCACAATGGTGTCGTCGGCGCGGGTCGCGCCACGGTCGCCGCTGCGTTCGAACAGGTGCACTTCCCGCTTGAGACGATCGT
Organism: uncultured Gemmatimonas sp.; assembly: GCA_964565915.1. Taxonomy (GTDB): domain Bacteria; phylum Gemmatimonadota; class Gemmatimonadetes; order Gemmatimonadales; family Gemmatimonadaceae; genus Gemmatimonas. Next base: position 475 of record CAZMGX010000752.1, on the reverse strand, counting down.
ACACGCCCACGAAGACGTCATTGTCGAACACGGGCCACGTCGCCGCATAGCAGTCGATCGACAGGTCCGCTTCCACGTCCTGGATGAGCTTCAGCGGATCCTCGCCGTAGCGGTCGCATTTGTTGACGAGCGTGAAGATCGGCGTGCGACGCATCTTGCACACGTCAAAAAGCTGGCGTGTCCGCTCTTCGACACCGCGGCGATTGTCCAACAGCATGATCGCGCTGTCGGCCGCCACGAGGGTGCGATACGTGTCCTCCGAGAAGTCCTCGTGGCCGGGCGTGTCCAGCAGGTTCAGCTGGTAACCGAGGTACTCGAACTGCAGCACCGACGAGGTGACCGAGATCCCGCGCTCCTGCTCGAGCTTCATCCAGTCGGACGTCGCGTGGCGGGTGGCCCGACGGGCCTTGACCGAGCCCGCGAGGTGGATGGCGCCGCCATACAGCAGCAGCTTCTCCGTCAGCGTCGTCTTGCC
>CAZMGX010000751.1:0-1582 GCA_964565915.1 uncultured Gemmatimonas sp. | reverse complement strand
CGATGTCGTCGCCACCGGCGAGGGCGGGCTGCTGGGCCTCGCGGTCGATCCGGCCTTCGCTACCAACCGTTACGTCTATCTCTGCTTCTCCTCCAACATCAGCGGCAGCAACGACAATCGCGTCGTGCGCTGGCGACTCGCCGCCGACCTGTCCGCGCTCACGGATCGCACCGATCTCGTGACCGGTATGCCACATGCCAACGGCGGACGTCACTCAGGCTGCCGGCCACGCTTCGGCCCCGATGGCTATCTCTGGATCGGCACCGGTGACGCCGCGGTTGGCGCGAACCCGCAGAATCCGGCCAGCCTTGGCGGCAAGGTGCTTCGCATTACGCGCGACGGACTCGGCGCACCCGGCAACTCGATTCTCGCCGGCGGCGAGACACGCGTGTACACCGTCGGGCATCGCAATGTGCAGGGGATCGCATTTCATCCCGTGAGCGGCGCGGCCTATTCGGTTGAGCATGGCCCATCACGCGACGACGAAGTCACCAAGCTCGAGGCCGGACGTAATGCCGGTTGGAATCCGGTGCCGGGCTACAACGAGTCGGTGCCCATGACCGACGTGACCGCGTATCCCACCGCACTGCCGCCCACGTGGACATCGGGCGCGCCGGCGCGCGGCACCTCGGGTGCGACGTTCCTGCGTGGCGCGCAGTGGAAGCGCTACACCAACGCCCTCGTCATCGCACAACTGGTGGGCGCCAAGCTGGTCGTCCTCGAACTCGGCGCCAACGGCGCACTCGCGCGCGAGACCTCGCTATTCGCGAACCTGGGCACACGGTTGCGGGTGCCGGTGCAGGGGCCTGATGGCGCGCTATACGTAGCGACCGATGTGGGCGGCACCGGCGGGCAGATTTGGAGGATTGCTCCGCAGTAGCCACGTAAGCCGCTGGAGCTATCCGACAACACCGGAAGGGGCCTTGAACACATTTGCGCGGGTCACTGGCGTGGTCGCGATTCCGCTGGGCGGGTTTCTCGCGACGGGATCGTGGCTCCTCGCCCACGATCGAGAACTGGAGCTCTCCACGCCGGTACTCGGTGCCTTCCTCTTCCTCATGCAACCCGGCTACGTCGTCGAGGGACTGCGACAGCAGATGTTCGGAATTCCGGGGAGCAACACCGTGACCCACGTGTCGATGTGGGTACTCTCCACGCTGTTCTGGTCAGCAGTCCTCGGCGCGATCGCGTGGATCGGTCAGAAAGCACTCGGGCGGCGATGACCTCACGTTGACGGTCTTGGCGACAGCACCCCTTTCAACCACTGGCCCGTAAAGCTGGCCGGCACCGCGACGATCTCCTCGGGCCGCCCCATCGCGACCACGCGGCCGCCGCCATCGCCGCCCTCGGGACCCATGTCGATGATCCAGTCGGCCAGCTTGATCACATCGAGGTTGTGCTCGATGAGCAGCAGCGTGTGCCCCTGATCCATCAGGCGGTCAAACACGCCCGCCAATTTGCGAATGTCCTCGAGATGCAGGCCCGTGGTCGGCTCATCCAGCACGTACAGTTTGCGAGACCCGCCTTTGGCCGACAGCGCCAACTCGCGTGCGATCTTGAGTCGCTGCGCCTCACCACCCGA
>CAZMGX010000750.1:0-1595 GCA_964565915.1 uncultured Gemmatimonas sp. | reverse complement strand
GAAGAGCAGTACAAGGCCTACAAGCGGGTGCTGCAGGCGATCGAAACCGCGCCGGTCATCATTCGCACGTTTGACATCGGTGGCGACAAACTGCCCGTCGGCGGATTTCCGTCCGAACCGAATCCGTTCCTCGGATGGCGGGCGATTCGCATGTGCCTCGATGAGAGCGAACTCTTCAAGGTGCAGCTGCGTGCGCTGATGCGTGCCGGTGTGCATGGTGACCTGCGCATCATGCTCCCCCTGGTCGTGACGGTCGACGAGGTGCGCGAAACCCGCCAGCTGATGGAGGAATGCGTCGAGGAACTCGCCGCGCGACGCGTGCCGTTTCGCAGCGACTTGCCGCTTGGCGTGATGGTGGAGACACCCGCGGCTGCCGTCGCGTGCGATACGCTGGTCCGCGACGTCGACTTCTTCAGCATCGGGTCCAACGACCTCGTGCAATACACCTTGGCCGTCGATCGCGGCAACGCGAACCTGGCGCCACGATTCACGCCGCTGCATCCGGCGGTCCTGCGGTTGATTGCCCAGGTGCAAAGCACCGGCGCGGCGCACGGCATCGACGTGTGCGTTTGTGGCGAGATGGCGTCGCAGCCCCTCGCCGTCTTCGCCTTGCTGGGGTTGGGCATACGCCAGCTCAGTGTGGCGCCCCGGGCCGTCTCCGGCGTCAAGCGGGTCATTCGGGGCGTCCGCATCACGGCCGCCGTCGAGGCAGCGCAGGCGGCGTTGTCGTCGGGCACGGCGCGCGAAGTGGAGACGTTGCTGCGCCGGCGCCTGCGCGCGGAACTCGATGGCCATGATGGGTCGGGCAGCGGGTTGCCGGCACTCTTCTAGCAAACTACCGTACCATCGGCGACGCGCTGCGGGCCCGTCGCGACCTCTCTCCCTTCACTCGAGCATAGCGTGGCCGACCGTCATCTTTTCACCTCGGAATCCGTTACCGAGGGGCATCCGGACAAGATCGCCGACCAGATCTCCGACGCGGTGCTCGACGCCATCTTGTCGGCCGATCCGGCCGCGCGGGTCGCGTGCGAAACGCTCGTCACGACGGGTTTGGCCGTCATTGCCGGAGAAATCACGACGACGGCGTACGTCCACTTGCCCGAGGTGGTTCGGCAGACGATTCACGACATCGGCTACAACGACGCCAATTTCGGCTTCGACGCCAAAACGTGCGCGGTCATGAGCACCATCGACCGCCAGTCGCCCGACATTGCCCAGGGGGTGGACACCGGCGGCGCCGGTGACCAGGGAATGATGTTCGGCTACGCGACCGACGAAACGCCGGAGCTCATGCCGCTACCGATCCAATTGGCCCATGCGCTGACGCATCGGCTCTCGGCGCTGCGCAAGGACGGCACACTGCCATGGCTGCGGCCGGACGGTAAAGCGCAGGTGTCCGTGGTGTATGAGGGCGATCGCCCGATCGCCGTGGACACCGTGGTCGTGTCGACTCAGCACGATGAGAAGATCGCCAACACGAAATTGCGTCAGGCGATTCTTCGTGATGTCATCGAAGCGACCATCCCAGAACAGTTTCGCACCAAGAAGGTCAAGCATCACATCAACCCCACCGGTCGCTTCGTCATTGGCGGTCC
>CAZMGX010000749.1:0-1596 GCA_964565915.1 uncultured Gemmatimonas sp. | reverse complement strand
ATCCCCATCGGGGTCGATGACCACCAAGGGCACTGGGTTCGTCGTGTGTGCCGTATGCGGGGCGCCGGTCACCGGATCCACCATCACGTCGGCGTTGCCATGATCCGCCGTGATGATCAGTCGGGAACCGCCGATGCGTGCCGCCTCGAGAATGCGGCCGAGGCAGGCATCCACCGTCTCCACTGCCTTGATGGCCGCGGGAATCGAGCCGGTGTGCCCGACCATGTCGGTGTTGGCGAAGTTGCAGAGCACGAAGTCATGCGTGCGATTGGCCAGCGCTTCGCAGAGAATGTCGCAGACGCCCGCCGCGCTCATCTCCGGTTGCAGGTCGTACGTCGCCACCTTCGGACTCGGCACCATGCGGCGATCCTCGCCCGGGAATGGCTCGTCGCGGCCGCCGTTGAAGAAAAACGTGACGTGCGGATACTTCTCGGTCTCGGCCGTCCGCAGCTGCGTAAAGCCAGCGTCGCTGATCACCTGGCCGACCAGGTGCTGCATCGATTGCGGTTCGAACGCGACGGGAAACGGGAACGCATCGTCGTAGCGCGTCATCGTCACGATGTCGACCGCTGGTCGAGGGCCGGTCTCGAATCCCGCAAAGTCCGGCGCGGTCAGCGCGCGCAGCGTCTGCCGCATGCGGTCCGAGCGGAAATTGAAGCAGACGATCACGTCCCCGTCACGCACGGGTGCAATCGGCTGGTGGTTGGCGTCCACCATCACCACCGGCCGCAGAAACTCGTCCGTGACATCGGCGTCGTACCCACGCTGCACTTCGGCCAACGCATCGGTGACGTAGGTCCCCTCGCCGCGGATCGCCGCCGCATACCATGCACCGGTCCGCTCCCATCGATGGTCGCGATCCATGCCGAAGTAGCGGCCGGACAACGACGCGAGGCGTGCCTTGCCGCCGATCTGCTGCAGTGTTTCGCGCAGGAATTCACGGCCACTGCGTGGCGGGGTGTCACGTCCGTCCAGCATCGCATGCACCGCCACCCGTGCCACCCCTTCCCGATGCGCCAGGTCGACGAGCGCAACAAGGTGGGCATCCAACGCGTGCACACCGCCATTGCCAAGCAGGCCCACGAGATGCAGCGTCGACGAACGCTCCCGCGCCAATCGGCACGCACGAACAAGCGCCGCGTTGCGGCGAAACTCGCCGGTCTCGATGGCCGTGGCGATGCGCACGAGGTCCTGCATGACGACGCGGCCGGCGCCGAGATTCAGGTGACCCACCTCACTGTTGCCCATCTGCCCGTCCGGCAGCCCCACGGCGCGGCCGGAGGCGCGCAGCAACGTGCGAGACTTTCTGGCCCAGATGGTGTTCCAGTTCGGCGTGTTGGCCAGCAGGATGGCGTTGGCCGTGCGCTCTTCCCGATAACCCCAGCCGTCGAGGATGATCAACGCGACGGGTCGTACGGTGTGTGCGGGCATCCGTGCAGGATGAGGGAAAACAGCTACAGTTCAGGGTCGCTACCTTTGGTGCGCGTGCATCGAATCTACCGCTGCACTCGGGACGAAACCAACAACCACATCACGTGACTCGACGGGTTCCTCGGACGATCATCCTGGCCTTGGTCGTGCTCGGCCTTGCCATCG
>CAZMGX010000748.1:0-1605 GCA_964565915.1 uncultured Gemmatimonas sp. | reverse complement strand
CTCGCCGTCGGCTTCGTCGTCGACGATGCCATCGTCATGCTCGAGAACGTCGTCCGGCACCTGGAGATGGGCAAGAAGCCCCTGCAGGCCGCTCTCGACGGCTCGAAGGAAATCAGCTTCACGATCCTGTCGATGACATTGTCGTTGGTGGCGGTGTTCATTCCGCTGCTGTTCATGCCGGGCCTCGTCGGACGGTTGTTCCGCGAGTTTGCCGTGACGATCGGGGTCGCGATCCTCGTGTCCGGCTTCATCTCGCTCACGCTGACGCCGATGTTGTGCGCGAAGTTCCTGCGCGGCGGTGAGGGCCATGCCGCCACCGACGGCAAGTGGCGGTCCGTGGAACGGTTGTATCAGGCGAGCGAGCGCGGGTACGTGAACTCACTCGGGTGGGTCATGCGTCACCGCGCACTCACCATGCTGTTCGGTGCGGCCATGCTCGGGCTGACCGTGGTCTTGTTCATGATCATCCCGAAGGGATTCATTCCGTCGGAAGACACGGGTCGTCTCTCGGGATCGGTCGAAGGACCGGAAGGCATCGGCTACGACGCGATGGTCGCCAAGATGCGCACCGTGGCCGAGATCGTACGGGCCGACACCAACATCGCGTTCGTCCTGGCATCGGTGGGCGGTGGGTTTGGCGGCGCCAACAGCGGGCGTCTGCAGATGACGCTCAAGCCGCGCGGACAGCGGCCGCACGTCGACCAGATCATGCGCGACCTGACGCGTGCCACGTCGCGTGTGCCCGGTGTCCAGGTGTTCTTCCGCAACCCGCCCCCGATCAACATCGGTGGCCGCCGTGGCAACAGCTCCTATCAGATCTCGCTGCAGGGCTCCGACATCGCGCAGTTGTATACGGCCGGCCGTCAGCTCGAGCAGCGCATGCGGGAATTGCCGGAGATCGAAGGCATCTCGAGCGACCTGCAGGTGGGCAACCCGCAGGTCGGCGTGGAAATCGACCGCGAGCGTGCCTCGGCGCTGGGCGTCACCGCGTCGCAGGTCGAGCAGGCATTGTACAACTCCTTCGGTTCGCGCCAGATCTCCACGATCTACACCCAGACGAACCAGTACTGGGTCATCATGGAGCTCAAGCCGGAGTACCAGCGTGATCCGACGGCGCTGAGCCAGTTGTTCGTGCGTTCGCAAACGGGCAATCTGGTCCCGATGGGATCGGTGGCCCGCTTCACGAAGGGCGTTGGGCCGCAGTCCATCCAGCACAACGGACAGCTGCCAGCCGTCACGATCTCGTACAACCTGCGCGCTGGTGTCGCCCTTGGCACGGCCGTCGAGGCCGTGCAACGCGAAGCGCGCAATACGCTGCCCAGCGACGTCTCGGCCATCCTCTCCGGCGATACGCAGGCATTCGCGCAGGCACAAAGCGGACTGCTGGCGCTGCTCGTCGTCGCCATCTTCGTCATCTACGTGGTGCTCGGCATCCTGTACGAGAGCTACGTGCACCCGCTCACGATTCTCTCCGGCTTGCCGTTCGCGGCCGTCGGTGCGTTGGCGACGCTGCTGATCTTCGGAAAGGACTTGAGCGTCTATGCGTACGTCGGCGTGATCATGCTGATCGGTCTCGTGAAGAAGAACGCGATCATGATGATCGAC
>CAZMGX010000747.1:0-1608 GCA_964565915.1 uncultured Gemmatimonas sp. | reverse complement strand
CTGCCCGACCCCGGCGTCATGCTGGCCCGGCTGCTTGCTGGGCTTCTGCGGGCACCGGGCGTCTTCCAGCTTGTCGGCGCGAAAGCGGCCCTTGCACGTCTTGCAGTCCACGAGTGGATCGACGAACCCCGCCACATGGCCGCTCGCCTCCCACGTCCGGGGATGCATCAGGATCGCCGCATCGAGTCCTTCGATGTCGTCGCGCGAACGCACCATCGCATTCCACCAGCGGTCCTTGATGTTCCGCTTGAGCTCGACGCCCAAGGGCCCGTAGTCCCACACCGATCCGGTGCCGCCGTAAATTTCGGACGACTGGAAGATGAATCCGCGCCGCTTGCACAGCGACACGAGTTTGTCCATCACATCGGGTTGGGATGACATCAGGGTTGGTGGTTGTCGGTGAATGCCGCCTGCAGGTGCGCCACGATCAGGTCGCCGTGGTCCCGCCCATTTTCGATGAAGATGCGATTCGCCTGGAAGCCCGACGAGATCACGCCCGCAAGGTAGACGCCCGGAACCGGCGTCGCCATCGTGAGCGGGTCATGCGCCGGGATCCCGGATTCAGGGTCGATGGGCACGCCAACGTGCTCCAACAGCCCGGTCTCGGGGAGGTACCCGGTCATGGTGTACACCTGCGTCGCCGGCAATCGGCGCTCACCGTCCGGCGTCTGCACCACGACCGCGTCGGCCTCGATCGACGTCACACGGGCCTGATAGACGGCCTGAATGGCGCCATCACGAATGCGGGCCTCGATTTCCGGGCGCACCCACGGCTTGATGTTCGCATCGAGCGCCTCGCCAAAGTGCACCATCGTCACCCGGCCACCGGCGCGGTACATGTCCAGCGCCGCGTCGACCGCCGAGTTGCCGCCACCGACAACCACCACGGTCGAATTCCATGCCTCGTGTCCGTCCACATACCCATGACGGACGTGCGGCAGTGACTCGCCGGGCACCTGCAGTCGATTCGGCCGACCGAAGTAACCGGTCGCGACGACCACCGCCCGTGCCGCATATGTCGCCGACTCACCGGTGCGCGTGCGCGTCTGCACCGACCAGCCTGCCGACCGCTCACCGTCGCCGGCCTTCCTCGGCACGAGGTCTTCGACGGTCGTGAACTGCCGCACATCCAGCCCGAAGTGCGTCGCCACACCGCGATAGTACGCCAACGCATCCCGACGGGTCGGCTTCTCGGTCGCCACAATGAACGGCACTCCCCCAATCGCGATCCGCTCGGCCGTCGAGAAGAACGTCATGAACGTCGGGTAGCCGGCAATGCCGCTGACGATCGGGCCGCGATCGAACACCACCGACGACAGCCCCGCGCGTTGTGCTGCGATGGCGACGGCCAACCCACACGGGCCGGCGCCAACGACCGCGACGTCGACTGGTGATGAGAACCCGTCAGACCCCGGCATGCACTCCGATGATCTGATCGCGTCGTGTGCCGACACTGACATAGGAAATCGGCGTCTCGCACAAGGCTTCCATGCGATCGAGATACACCCGTGCCGCCGTCGGCAACTCCTCCAGCCGACGCGCGTCCTGCGTGGGCTGCTGCCAGCCCTCGTACCACTCGTACACCGGCTGCGCCGCCTCCAGCAATCC
>CAZMGX010000746.1:0-1610 GCA_964565915.1 uncultured Gemmatimonas sp. | reverse complement strand
CAACGCCGTATACCCGTCGCCGATGTCGACTTCCCGCGTGAGCGGATCGAGGGTGGCGAACAAGCGATCCTCCACGAACACAGCCTGATCGTTCGCCATCGCCCGCAGCACGGACGACTTGCCGGCGTTCGTGTAGCCCACAAGCGAGACGCGGAAGTGCGCCTTGCGACCCTCGCGCTGGATCTCGCGCGCGCGCTCGACGTCCTCCAGTCGCTCCTTCAGCACCTTGATCCGATGCTGGATGAGCCGCCGGTCGGTCTCCAGCTGCGTTTCCCCGGGGCCACGCATGCCGATGCCACCGCGCATCTTCTCGAGGTGGGTCCACATCCGCGTCAGTCGCGGCAGCATGTACTGCAGTTGTGCAACTTCCACCTGCATGCGCGCTTCACTCGAGCGCGCGCGCGTCGCGAAGATGTCGAGAATCAGCTCAGCGCGGTCCATCACCCGCGTGCCGACGATCACCTCGACGTTCTTTCCCTGCGCCGGCGTGAGTTCGTCGTCGAAAATGACCAGCGTCGCCTGCAACGAGTTGATGAGCGCCTTGAGCTCCTCAACCTTGCCGCTGCCGAGGTACGTCGCCGGGTGCGGCCGATCGAGCTGCTGTGTCAGTGTGCCCACGACAATCGCGCCGGCCGTATCGGCCAGTCGCGCGAGCTCTTCAAGATGCTCGTCGGCGTGGTGGCGCGCCGAGCTGCGCTTGGAAGGCGCACTGACCAGCACGGCGCGCTCGATCGGCGGCGTTAGGGAGATGGGCTCGCGACTGATGTGACGATTCCGGACGACGAGTGGAGTGAGTGAATCGGCGCGTTAACGACGATTGCCAGCGACGGAGGAATAGCGGCCCGTCCGATCGTACGGACGAGTGAAGTTGCCGAGTGGCGTGGCGACGGTAAAGTCCCCGCGCACGCGGTAGTTGATCGTACCGGCCGTGATCAGCGACCGTCCAGCTACGCCAATGCCGGCATACGTGAAGCGAACGGGCAACCGAACGGTCGACGAATCGCCTTTGGGGACGACGAACCGACCGTCGAGCGTGCCGTCACCGAGTTGGATGCTGTCGACGTCCACCTTGTAGGTGAGAGACAGGGCATCCAGGTTGAAGTTGTTGGGGTTGTACACGGACAGGACGACATCGACGCTGCCCCCGGTCAGGCCCAGCCCGGTGACGACGAACTCCTTCAGCGTGACGACGGGCTCCTTGAAAGCGGCGCGGCCCAACGACGCACAGCCTGACGCCATGAGCGCCAGCGACAGTGTGGCGAGGGCACGCCACGGACGACGACGCGTCACTGCGACAGCGGCTTCGGACAAATCAGGCAGCATCAGGGGGTTTCTCCAGCGGCAGGGTCGGTGTCTTCGGCGCGCTGTCGACGCTCGGCCCACCAAGCGAGTCGCTTGGCGATGTCGCGCTCGAAGCCGAACGGTCCGGGTTCATAAAACGTCGCGCCGTCGAGCGCGTCAGGCAGGTACGATTGTGCCACGAACGCGTCGGGCACGTCGTGCGCGTATTGGTACCCGGCGCCATAGCCGAGTTCCTTCATGAGCCGCGTCGGGGCGTTGCGCAGATGGAGCGGGACAGGGGCGGCTGGGGTCGCGCGCGCTGCTTCGAG
>CAZMGX010000745.1:0-1615 GCA_964565915.1 uncultured Gemmatimonas sp. | reverse complement strand
TGAGCGGACTCTTTGCCGCGTCACTCATGGGCCCGGCGAACACGACCTGTCCACCCTGCTCACCGGCCGCGGGTCCCATTTCCACCATGTAGTCGGCAATCCGCATCGCGTCGAGGTCATGCTCGACCATGATCACGGTGTTGCCACCATCGCGCAGGGCTTCCAGCAGCGTCAGCAATCGGTCGAGGTCGCGCGCGTGCAGCCCGATGCTGGGTTCGTCCAGCACGTACATGGCGTCGACCAGCGCCGCGCCCAAGGCGTTGGCCAACGTAATCCGCTGCGCTTCGCCACCTGACAACGTGCGCGTGGCGCGATCCAGCGTCAGGTAGGTCAGCCCGACATCGTACAAGAAACGCGTGCGCGAGCGCGCCTCGCGCAGCAAGGCATCGGCGATCTGATGCTCGGTGTCGGTGAGCGGCAACGCCTCCAGCCATATGCGCAGCTCACGCACCGGCATCTGCGTCACTTCGGCGATGTTGCGCCCGGCCACCCGCACCTGCAACGCATCACGCTGCAGCTTGCTGCCGCCGCACTCGGTGCAGGGCATCGCGCGTTGGTACTTCCGCAGGAACACGCGGATGTACTGCTTGTAGCGCTTCTCTTCGAGGGCCTCGAGAAACGGAAAGATGCCGGTATACGCGCGCGACTTCGACCGCAGCAGTTGCTGCCGGGCCGCCGCCGGCAGCGACTTCCACTTGGCGTCGGGCGACACTCCCAACGATCGCGCGAACTCCACCACCGTGCGTCGCTGCTTCTCGTAGCGCGGCGCCGTCCACGGGTCGATGGCACCATCGCGCACCGACAACTCCACATTCGGCACGATCAGCGACTCATCGTACGTGAGGTTGGCACCGAACCCATTACATGTCGGGCACGCCCCACGCGGGTTGTTGAACGAGAACAGTTGCGGCGTGGGCATCGGCGCGCGCGTGCCGTCGTTCGGGCATTCGAATCGTTCGGTGAACGCAAACTTCGTCACCGTTTCGCCGGGCCTATTCGCGTGCAGGGCCGGGTTCAGCACGGCCGGCGGCACGATCGGCTCGGGGAACAGCAGCGTCACGTCGCCATCGCCTTCGTTGAACGCGGTCTGTACGGCGTCGGCGATGCGGCCCCGCGAGGCTTCGTCGGCACGGAGGCGGTCCACCACGATGTACAACGACGGGGCCGATGCGAGGTCGATGCCGGCAGCGGCGAGGTCATCCAGATGCATCAACCGCTCATTCACCGCGATGCGCACGAAGCCGCGAGCGCGCAAGTTCTCGTCGATCACCGCATGGGTGACTTCGGCCGACCGAATGAGGGGGCAGGCCACCGAGAAGCGGGTGCCCGGGGCAAGCGCCATCGCGACATCGGTCACGGATTGCACCGTATCGGGGCGCAACTCGCGCTCACACACGCGGCAGTAGCTGCGACCGACCCGCGCCCACAGGAGTCGCAGGTAGTCGTAGATCTCGGTGGCGGTGCCCACCGTGGAGCGCGACGTGCGCGTGGGATTCTTCTGCTCGATCGCCACCGCCGGGGACAGCCCCTCGATGGAGTCGACGAGCGGCTTCTCCATCCGCTCCAGAAACTGGCGCGCATAGGCCGACAGCGACTCGACGTAGCGCCGCTGCCC
>CAZMGX010000744.1:0-1616 GCA_964565915.1 uncultured Gemmatimonas sp. | reverse complement strand
GGCGTCGGTCCCGCCAAACGTCGTGTCCTGCTGCACGCGTTCGGTAGCCTGCAGGGCGTCAAGGCCGCTTCAGTCGACGACATCGCGGCCCTGCCGGGCTTCGGACACGCGACGGCGGCGCGATTGCTGGAGGCGCTCGGTGTGTCCGCGTCTGTCAGCGCTCCTTCCACGGAATCCCCATGAACACGATGATTTCAACGGCGCAGTGGTCGCTTCGCTGCTCTGCGTGCGAGACACCAGCGGCGATCGCCGCGGCGTCGGTGTGCCCGGCCTGCGGTCAACCACTCTTCGCGCACTACCCGGCGATGTCCGATGCGGGTGCGGCCCCTGCGCTTGCCCCGCGCTGGGATGCGTGGCGGTATCGCGCCTTGTTGCCGGTCGAAGCCGGTGAAGCCCCCGTGAGTCTTGGTGAGGGGCTGACGCCGTTGATCGAGGCACCGGAGCTGGCGGCAGCGGTCGGCGTGCGCCGGCTCTGGGTGAAGGACGAAGGACAGAATCCAACGGCGTCGTTCAAGGCGCGAGGGATGAGCGCCGCCGTGACCCGCGCCAAGGCCTCCGGTGTGCCGGGGCTGGTGGTTCCGACTGCCGGAAACGCGGGGGCCGCGCTGGCGGCCTACGGCGCCGCGGCAGGCTTGGCGGTCCGCGTCTTCGCCCCACGGACGACTCCGCGCCCCATTCTGGACACCATCGAGGCGATGGGCGCGACCTTGGTCCGCATCGACGGCCATATCGGTGACGCGGGCAAGCTGGCGATGGCGTACGCCGCCGAGCATGGCTTCTTCAACGTGTCGACACTGCGCGAGCCGTATCGCGTGGAAGGGATGAAGACCATGGGATTCGAGCTCGCCGAGCAGCTCGGCTGGCGGGTGCCCGATGTGATCGTCTATCCGACGGGCGGCGGAGAAGGCACGATCGGGATCTGGAAGGCGATTGCGGAGATGAAACAGGCGGGTTGGATTCCGCCGGACAGTGTTCAACCTCGCTATGTCGTCGCGCAGGCCGCTGGGTGCGCTCCGATCGCTCGGGCCTTCGCCGCCGGAGCGGCCCAGGCGCAGCCATGGGTTGATCCGGTGACGTATGCGGCCGGCCTGCGGGTGCCGTCGCCCCTGGGTGACCGCCTGCTGCTGCGCGTGCTGCGCGAAACCGCAGGCACTGCCGGTGTCGCCAGTGAAGAGGCCATCGCCGACTGGACGCGTCGCCTCGCCACCGCGACCGGCATCGATGCCGCGCCCGAGGGCGGATGCGCCCTGTCCGTGCTGCGCGATTCCGTGATGCAGGGCACCACATCGATCAATGCGGAAGTCGTGGTGTTTAATACCGGGAGCGGGGCGTCTTACCGCGCCTGAGGACCAGCCGCGACCGCGATGGGACAACCCGGATACCGGGGGCGACGGCAGGACATATATTGGCTGCCGTACCCGGATTCCGTCGGGGTATCACGAACGATCGTCTACAGGAGAGCAGGGATGAAGGCTTCAGTGTGGAATCGGGTACTGCTCGGGTCGTCGGCGCTCGTGCTGACCGTTCCGGCCGTGCTGCGCGCGCAGTCCGCGTGCAAGATCAACGACAGCAGCCCGTTCCAGGTGAACGGCGCCAAGCAGTACGTCACGATGGCC
>CAZMGX010000743.1:0-1621 GCA_964565915.1 uncultured Gemmatimonas sp. | reverse complement strand
CTTGCTCTTCTCGGCGCGGAAGGTCGGCCCGAACGTGTAGATGCGCCCGAGTGACGCCGCCAGCGCTTCGCCGTACAACTGTCCGGTCTGCGCGAGATAGGCCGTCCCCTCCTCGAAATACTCGGTGCTGAACAGCCCGGCGCGCTCACCGATCGCGGCGGTCAGAATCGGCGTGTCGCAGCGGATGAAATCGCGCGCATAGAAGAAATCGTGGACCGCCTGCTCGAGCTCGTGCCGGATGCGCATGATCGCGACCTGTCGCTGGCTGCGCAGCCAGAAGTGGCGATGATCGAGCAGGAAGTCGATGCCGTGCTCTTTCGGCTGAATCGGATAATCCGTCGGGCTGGCACCGAAGACCGTCAGTGACTGGACACCCATCTCGAACCCGCCCGGCGCGCGCGCATCGGCTCGCACCTCGCCTGTCAACGCGATCGACGTTTCCTGAGTGAGGGTGGCGAACGCATCCCACGTCGCCTCGGGCACCTCCGACTTGACCAGCACGGCCTGCAGCAGCCCCGTGCCGTCGCGCGCGACCACGAACGCGACCTTGCCCTTTGAACGCAGGTGCGTGACCCAGGCGCGAACGGTCACCACGGTGCCGACATGCTGGCCGAGGTCGCTGATATGAACGGACGATTCGATCATGAGACGGGACGAGTCAGAAGGAGAGGCGGAGGTGGCAAGCTAGGCCCGACGTGCGGGGACTTCAACGGCCATGGCCTTGGCTGCGGCCATGCGAGCGACCGGAATCAGCCGACGCGAAACAGCTCGATGGCGCGTGCATAGCCGGCATTCAGGGCTTGCCGGAGAGGGGCGTTCGCCGGCGCCGTGAGGTCGGGATCTGCGCGCAGCAGACGGTCCGCAATCTCGCGCGCCCGTTCGTTCAAAGCCTCGTCGCGCACCGGGTCCGCGACCCGAAACTCCGGGAGCCCGTGCTGGCGGGCCCCGAACAGATCGCCCATCCCGCGCATCGCCAAGTCGGCCTTGGCGATCTCGAAGCCATCGTCCGTCCCCGCAAACAACGCGAGACGCTCGCCGGCATCGGCGCCGACGTCGCCCAGCAGGATGCAGTACGACTGCGCCGCCCCACGCCCGACGCGCCCCAGCAACTGATGCAGTTGGGACAGTCCGAATCGCTCAGGGTGCTCGATGATCATCACGGTCGCATTGGCGACATCGATCCCCACCTCGATCACGGTGGTCGCCACGAGCACATCGATCTCGCCATCGCGGAATCGGCGCATGATCGCATCGCGTTCATCCGACGGCAGTCGCCCGTGCAGGAGGGCGACACGACGGTGGGCAAAGGCGCCCTGCACCAGTTCGTCGTACATCACCGTCGCCGCCTTGAGATCGATCTTCTCCGACGTCTCGATCAGCGGGTACACGATGTACACCTGACGACCGGCCTCGATCTCGTGATTCGCGAAGTCGAGCACCTTGCCGCGCGCGGATTCGCGGCGATGCACCGTCGTTACGGGCTGACGCCCAGGTGGACGCTCGTCGAGTACGGTCACATCAAGGTCACCGTAGGCCGTCAGCGCCAGCGATCGCGGAATGGGCGTCGCACTCATCAGCAGGACATCGGGCGTCCTGCCCTTCCCGCCCAACGCCGCCCGCT
>CAZMGX010000742.1:0-1623 GCA_964565915.1 uncultured Gemmatimonas sp. | reverse complement strand
ACTGCCGGCGCTGCACCTCCTCAACCGCCTTCTTCGGTCGGCTCATCGAACACCTCCTGCTGGAACCTAGCTCCAGCGATGAAGGTGTCTACAAATTCGGGGCAACCCCACTCTGTGCCCCCTGCGGTTCAAATTGCGGTCTTGGCGGTGCGAGACGCGCTTCCGGGCAGCTATACTGCCCACCCATGCCACGAAAGCCAGCCGCGAGCCGCGCGCAAAGCCCGTCCAGCCGGAAGCGCGCATCAACGTCGACCACCATGCCGACGATCGACGCGACCGTGGCCGCGACCTTCCGTCGTCGGCTGCATGCGTGGTACCGCAAACACTCGCGGGATTTGCCGTGGCGGACCACGCGTGATCCGTATCGGGTGCTGGTGTCGGAGCTCATGCTGCAACAGACGCAGGTATCGCGTGTGCTCGACTTCTACCGCCGTTTCCTGGATCGCTTTCCGGACCTCGATACGCTGGCGTCGGCGCGACCCAAACGGGTCATGGAGGCGTGGGAGGGACTGGGCTACTATGCGCGGGCGCGCAACCTGCACAAGCTGGCGCGTCATGTGACCGCCGAGCGTGACGGCATCATCCCGAGTGAGCCGGTGCAGTTGCGTGAGCTGCCGGGGATCGGCGCGTATACGGCCGGCGCGGTCGCGTCCTTCGCCTACGAGAAGCGCGCGGCGCTCGTCGACACCAACGTCGCCCGCGTGCTGCACCGCGTGTTCGCCCCGCACGTCGCCCCCAAGTCGGGGCCGGGCGGAAAGGTGCTGTGGGCGATTGCGGAACAGTTGCTGCCGCGCACGGGCAAGTTGACGTGGACGCACAACCAGGCCTTGATGGAGCTCGGCGCGCTGGTGTGCAGCGCGCGGACACCAAAGTGTGCCGTGTGCCCGGTGCGCGGGGTGTGCGCAAGTCGCGACCGTTTCCTCCCGGCGACGGCACGCAGCGGCGACTGAGACCGTCGGCCGGGGTTTTCCTCTGGCCAAGCGCGGCGAAATCCCGCATGATGTGGGGATCCGGCCGCCTCTCGTCCCGGACTCTTTCCTCCGGTCCCATCCCCGACATGTCTCCCGTGCGCCGATCCCCCTCGCTGAGGCTCGCGACTGCCGCGTTGTTGGCGGCGAGTCTGTCCACTCCGGCGATTGCCCTCCAGCCCGCCCCGCGCGTCGCCGCGCGTCCCGCGGCACAACCGGCACTCGCTCCGGTCACCCTCGACTCCTCCGTCACCCGCAACTACCGGTGGCGCAATCTGGGCCCCGATCGCGGGGGGCGCTCGATTGCCGCCAGCGGTGTGAAGGGACAGCCCAAGGTCGCGTACTTCGGCGCGACGGGTGGAGGGCTGTGGAAGACGCAGGATGGGGGCGATACGTGGGCGCCCGTCACCGACGGACAGATCACGAGTGCCTCGGTCGGCGCCGTGGCCGTGAGTGAGAGTCGTCCGGATGTCGTCTACATCGGCATGGGCGAATCGGCGATCCGCGGCAACATCATGCCCGGGGATGGCATCTACAAGAGCATGGACGCCGGCAAGACCTGGAAGCACGTCGGGTTCAAGACGGTGGATGCCATCTCCAAGATCCGCATCCATCCGACGAACCACGACATCGTCTACGCGGCGGTCTTCGGCAA
>CAZMGX010000741.1:0-1627 GCA_964565915.1 uncultured Gemmatimonas sp. | reverse complement strand
AAGTTGACGTATCCGTGATTCGCCTGGACGGCGACGTTCGGTCGCGACTCAATGACGTCGGCGTGCTGACGATTGAAGATCTCGACATCAGCAATCCGCTGGCTCACGCCGGCCCCTTCATCCTCTCCGGCTTTCCCAGTCGGCGCAACGAGAAAGGTCTTGTCGGTGACGTCTTCACGACGGCGATGTATTCACTATTGATGCCCGAAGCAGAACAGTCGGTTTACCGTGCGATCGCTGCGCACCGCGACGTGCAGCTGGTTCTTTCGTGGAACCCCCGGGACGTGTGGACCGCCGAGCAACAAGTCACTGCACCCAACTTGGAGGGCGTCAGCGGCGGTGGAGTCTGGAGCGTTGGCCAACACCCCAACGGCGAAGCGAGGTCTCGCCTGGCGGCAATTGCGATCGAGCAGCATCGAAAGGGCAAGTATCCGCACGTGCTCGCGACACGGACTCGGCGCGTGCTCTCGCTCATTCACGACAAGCATCCTGATTTGCGGAAGCCACTTGAGGATGCTCTGTCTGCGCACGCTCGGCTGAGGTAGTCGCGATTTCCCGGCAAATTGCCGGTGACCACATGCCGAGAAAGTTGCGAGGGTTCGACATCGGCGGGTCGCGCTTCCCATGGTGGGGAGCATCGAACGCCATCACGGAACCCGAAGGAGGAAGAATCATGCCGGCAATCGATGAGGCGGAAATCAAGCGGTTTGAGCAATCGGTCGCGAATCTCGTGGCGTATGTCGAACGATCCATCGCCATCGACGCACCGGAGGTGATCACGGAGGTTCGCCGACTGTGTCGGGCAGTGCAGGGGAGTAGACTCGGCAACAGCAACGTGCGCGAGAATCTCGGCCGCATTCAGGATGACGTCGCGGTGCTATGCTCTGCGCGTAAGTGGCAACGGTCCGGCCGCGAGTGGCACCAGGCGAACTTGAACAACGCGGTCGCTGGGCTCGAGATGGCCGCCGAACGCTGCGCCAGTCTCGCGCGTGGTGAGCCGGATGGATTCCCCGCGTAGCGTGGGCCGGTCAAGTTCCGCAGGCCTCACACTGTCCCAGCGAAAACTTGACCGGTGAACGGACTCCGCTACTCCACGCCTTCGTGGTCCTCCAGTGCGTCGCGACGGATCACTGTGCGTCCGAGGTGCCAGAGGCGCGTGGCGACGGCGGATGCTTCCTCGTCGGTCATCACCGCGGCGGTCTGTGCGAACGAGCCACTACTCGTCATGGCCGCATACATGGCGCTGAACTCGGGCCGGAGATCGACGGGGAAATCGCTCGGGAGCAGCACGCCGATGCCGCTCACCATGGCATCGGCCAGTCGAGCTTGGAGAGTACCGGTACTCGTCGCCATGGTATCGAGGGACGTTTCAACGCGCTGGGCGCACTGCTTGACGGAACGTTTCGGGGTGGACATCAGGTCTCCTGCGTGAGTGGTTGATCATGGCTCAAGGTGGCCGATCTGCAGCCTGCCGGATATTTGCGAGCCTCGAAAGGCCCCCGCGCACGTCCAGCTGGGCGCACGATAGCGTGCGGTCGACCGGCGACATGCGAATACTCGAGTGAGAATTTTTGTTGGGCGACACGAGAAATTGACCCCCTGGCGACATGAGGAATTGACCCCTCCC
>CAZMGX010000740.1:0-1647 GCA_964565915.1 uncultured Gemmatimonas sp. | reverse complement strand
GTCCGAATGACACACCCCTGCACGGGCGACACGACGCTACCGCCCCATCAGCGCAAGCGGCGGCGTGCGAACCAGTCGCCACGCGGCCAGCGCGCCCGCGCCGACACCCAATGTCAGTGACAGCGTGGTCGCAAACGCAAAGATGCCCGGCGTCAGCAACGCGAACGTCAACGGCGTGCGATACACCGCCTGATAGTGTGAGTTGACGAGGGCCGAGGCCACCCAACCAATCAGGGCACCGAGGGCGCTGCCCAGCAGCGCTACCAGCGCCGCCTCGAACACGATGGCACGCACGACCGTCGCGCGGGAAATCCCCATCAGGCGTAACGCCGCGATGTCACGACGGCGTTCCTCCACCGATAACAGCAGCAGACACAACAGAAACACGGCGCTGGCGACGACCGTGATGATGCCGATGGCGCGGTGAAACCGTTCGACCACACGAAAGGTGCGTGAGCTGCCCACCGCCACGTCGCGCGAGCGGTGCGCGCGAAAGCCGAACGCCACGTGGTTGATGCGAGCGACGGCAGAGTCGGTCGCCGGTCCCTTGCCGCGCGTGCCGATCGCAAAGCGGTCCACGCGATCATCGAGATCGAGCAATGACTGCAGCTGGTCGAGGTGGAGGCGCACACGATACTCGCGACGTGCGACCTCGGCCGGGTCCGCCCGCCGCTCGAAGAACGCGGCCACGATCACCCGCTCACCCGGAACGCCCGGCTTGGCGCCGAGTCGCACCGTGTCGCCGATGGCGAGGCCAAGGTCTGTCGCCATGCGCTCGTCGATTGCGATGCTGCGCACCACCGGCGGTCTCCGCCCGAAGGTCGCGGAGAGCACACTGTCACCCGGGGTGGTGGACTGCGCCTGCGCCGCTGTCGCGGCGAAGGCCAGCGACAGCATGAGATGGAACATCGTGCGGCTCAGCGTTTGGTCGACTTCGCGGCTCGCGGCGATCCGTCCGCGTCGACCAAAACTTGTTCGGCCAGGCGAGGCCCCACCATTGATTCCGTTGCGCCAATGCGAAGCGTCAACGGTCCATCGAAGGGTGCGCGCGCCAGCACGGTCACGCTGGTGCCGGGCTGCAGTCCGATCTCAGCGAGGTATCGCAGCAACGACGGATCCTTGTCACTGACGAGAACCATGCGCGCCGCTTCGCCGATCTGCAGCTCGGCGAGTGTGCGATGCGACGCCTCGGCAACCGTGCCGTCGGCAGTGGGTATCGGTGCGCCGTGCGGGTCGACAGTGGGATTGCCCAACGCCGCCGCCATGCGATCGATCAGCTCATCGGAGGCCGCATGTTCCAGGCGCTCTGCCTCGTCATGCACGCGATCCCACGGGTAGCCCAGCACGTCGGTCAGGTAGCTCTCGAGAATGCGATGGCGCCGGATCGTGCGCAGGGCCGCGCGCCGTCCGGCCGAGGTCAGCTGCACGCCGCGGTAGGGCACGTGATCGAGAAATCCCTGCGCAGCCAATCGTCGGATCATGCCGGTGACCGACGCGGGAGCGACTTCGAGCGCGTCGGCCACCTCGCTGGTGGCCGCGCTGCCCTGACGAGACTCGAGCTCGTAGATGGCCTTGAGGTAGTCTTCGACCGGCGCCGTCAGTGGCGGGGGCGGGGCGTCGGGCTTACGCGAGGGCATCGCAGGATCT
>CAZMGX010000739.1:0-1648 GCA_964565915.1 uncultured Gemmatimonas sp. | reverse complement strand
GTCCGGTCGAAGATCGTCCCGCCGGAAAAATTCACCACATCAACGCTGGTCGGCGTGGACCCGGGCACGACGCACAGAAGCGATCGCGCCGATGACCCGAGCGATTCGACCCCTACCGTCTGCATGGGCGAGATGCTGCCGGTCGGCGACCAACAGCCCAACCACGGCTGCCACCGATCGTCGTGAACCGACAGCACCTCAGCGGTCGATGATGTCTGCGCGGGCAAGACGGCCCACGGCCCGGCCACGGTCGCTGCCAGGACGGTCGCGATGACGGTCGCCTTGACGGTCGCCTTGACGGTCGCCGGAACGCGATGCCCTTGGGCACCGCGACCGCTCGCACGATGGGAGGTAAGTAGCAAGGTTCGCATGGCGACGCTCAGAAGCGAAGGTGGAGTCCGGTGGTCAACGAAAACCCGGACAGATCGATACGGTCGAACCCCTGAAAATCCGTGTCCATCGCGGCCCGTGCACGGTCGTAGCGCGCTTCCGTGATCAGACCCATACGAGCCGACAGTGCATAGTTCAGTCCAGCCGCGCCGTAGGCCATCGACGTCCATCCGTTCGATTCCAGCGTGGACGAGAATACCTCGAGGTCCTGAAAGTCAACGAAGTCTCCCGACTGCCGGAACGCGTAGTACATCACGCCGCCGCCCGCCGAAACATACGGTGCGAACTTCGACGGCACCCACGCGAAACGACCCAAGGAGCGGCCGGGAGACAGCAGGTACAGCTTGAGGCCCGCCGTGACGGGCGCGCGACGGAACGTGGTGTTCTGGAGAATCTCCTCGTCGTTGTTGTCGACGAAGTCCCGATAGTTGGACGCGACCGCCCGCGTACTGAGCGCGGTGCCCATCTGCAGGGCCAGCCGCTGCGTGATGGCGACATCGAGGTCGGCACCCAACGTGAAGGCCGTGAAAGAGTTCCGGTCCAGCGTCAGCTGCTCGGACGCAAAGGAGAAGACGCGGCTGTCTGCCGACGGTTTCGCCACGCCGACGCGCAAGGCCAGCGAGGCCTTCGGCGTATGAAAGAGATACCCGTCGCCCGCGCCGGTTTGTGCGGACGCTGCCAGCGGAACGGCGAACAGCGCCAGCACGGTCGCGACTGCGTACTGCCGGGCCCTGTGCACGCCTTGACTCATAACGAGGGTACTCCCGTCGCCCTTGGGTGAGTACAACCGGTTGACTGTCAGTACATCTGTACCAAACATGTGAGCGTGCCGCCGATCACGCAAGAGGGGGCGCACCTTGCCGGCACGCCCCCCCCACCAGTACCGGCAACCCCAAGTACCCGCGACCCCTCCCTAGAGGTTCGCCCCGTGGCACTTCTTGAACTTCTTGCCGGATCCGCACGGGCAGGCGTTGTTCCTGGGCGTGTTCTCCCAGCCGGCAGCCATGGCGCCGCCCCCAGCCGCGAGTGAGCGCACCGAGCCAGCCCCAACCACCGCCGGCGTGCCGACGGCCATTGGACGCACGTCGGTCGTGGCGTCCTCCGGTGCCTCCTCCGCCTCGCTCTCCAGCGGCTCATCGACGACGTCCTCGAGGATGCCCATGGCGTTGAAGCGCTTGGCCGGACGGCCGTCCGGCAGGCGTCCGTCGACGGGCGGCGGCGGAAGGAACGTCTCCTGCGGCGCCTGTTCAAACACCAG
>CAZMGX010000738.1:0-1655 GCA_964565915.1 uncultured Gemmatimonas sp. | reverse complement strand
TGCAGGACAACGGATCGTGGTGCGGTCCCAGCCGTCGCAAGCAAGGGCCCATCACCAACGCGATGTGGCACAACGTGGGCGGCGGCGACGGGTTCGTGACGCAGCAGGACTGGTCCGACCCCAACATCCTGTACTCCGAATCGCAGGGCGGCAGCATGGGTCGCCTCAACTTCGCGACGGGTGAGCGCACCGGCCTGCGCAAGCCGACCTGGCGCGATGGCGGCTACCTGCAGTGGAACGACTCCATCTACGCCGTGTGGCCCGACGAAACGAAGCCGGCCACGGCCGCGCAGAAGCGCCAGATCGCGGCCTTCCGCGCACGGCAGCGCACGGACTCCATCGCCTGGTCGCTGCGCTGGAACTGGAACACGCCCTACATCATCTCGAAGCACAATCCGGCCACGCTGTACTTCGGCGCCAACCGTGTGCTCAAGAGTGTGAAGCACGGCGATGACATGTTCCCGATCTCCCCCGAACTGTCGTACGCCGACTCGGCCAAGCTGCACGTGGCGCTGCGGACCACCGGCGGCATCACACCCGACGTGACCGGCGCCGAAACCTTCGGCACGGTCGTCTCGCTGAACGAATCGCCGATCCGTCCGGGGTTGCTGTTTGCGGGCACGGACGACGGCCGCGTCTGGTTCACGCGCGATGACGGTGCCAAGTGGGAAGAAGTGACGAGCAAGTTCCCCGGCGTGCCGGCCGGTTCGTACGTGTCACGCATCGAACCCTCGCACTTCGATTCGCTGACGTTCTACGTCACGTTCGACAATCATCGTCGCGACGATTTCAACCCGTACGTGTTCGTGACGAACAACTTCGGGGCGTCGTTCACGTCGATCGTGAACAACCTGCCGACCGGTCAGGTCGACTTCGTGCATGTGATTCGCGAAGACACGAAGAACCAGAACCTGCTGTTTGTCGGAACGGACGTGGGGCTGTACGTCTCGATCGATCGCGGACAGTCGTGGCAGAAGTTCATGGCCGGCCTGCCCAGCACGCCCGTGCACGATCTGCTGATTCACCCGCGCGACGGTGAACTGATTGCGGGCACGCACGGTCGCTCCATCTGGATTGCCGACATCACACCGCTGCAGCAACTCTCACCGCAGGTGATGACCGCGGCGGCCAACCTGTTCACGCCGCGCACCGCGTTTCAATGGAGCGAGTCGACCATCAACGGTGGCAATCCCGGTCAGGGTGTGTTCCAGGCGCCGAGTCCGGCGTATGGTGCGTCGCTGTGGTATCGGCTCGGTGCGTCTGTCGGTGGACAAACTCGCATCATCGTACAGAACGCGGCGGGCGATACGCTGCGGACACTCACCGGTCCGGGTCAGGCGGGACTGCACAACGTGGTGTGGGACTTCCGCGGTGCGGGTGCTCCGGCGCCGCGTATTGCCCTGTCACCGGCACAACTGCGCGATAGCATTCGCACCGCGCAACGCATCACACGGGCGCTGGACTCTTTGGAGAAGGCGAACGCAGTGCCGGCTCCGATGCTGGCAATGATCCGCACGACGGTGCAAACCGGACAGCCACCCGCCGCGATGCAGGCCATGCTTGGCGGCGGATTCGGCGGCGGTGGTGGTGGTGGGTTCGGTGGTGGCGGCGCGGGGGGATTCGTTGAGCGCGCCGGCGAATCACCGGCAGTTCCG
>CAZMGX010000737.1:0-1662 GCA_964565915.1 uncultured Gemmatimonas sp. | reverse complement strand
CGGAGCTCAAGAATCGCGAGATCGAATTGAAGCGTGATGCCACGGATGACGACACCATGGATGTCATCCGCAAGGCGATCAAGAAACGACGCGAGTCGGTCGACCTGTATCGCAAGGCCGGACGCGACGATTTGGCCGACCGGGAGCAGTCCGAGGCGACCGCGCTTGAAGGCTATCTTCCCGCACAGATTGGTCCGGACACGATCCGGGCCGCGGTTCGGGCGGCTATGGCCGGAGGTGCCACCAACATCGGCGCGGTGATGGCCAAGGTGATGCCGGAATTCAAGGGCCGCGCTGACGGCAATGTGATCAACACCGTCGTGCGCGAGGAGTTGGCCAAAGGCTGAACCGCCATGCCGCGCCAATCGCCGGCCGTCGATTGAGTACGACAGCACAACCGACGAACTTTCAGGCCCGGACCCGCCTCCCTCGCGTCCGGGTCTTCGCTTTCCCCGTATGAACGCGCACGCACTCGGCATCCTCGAATTTTCGCGCCTGTTGGCCTTTGTCGCCGCGCGTGCCCACTCGGCGCCGGGTGCCGCCGCCGTGCGCGCGCTCGTGCCGCGTGCCGATCGCGAGTGGATCGAAGCCGAACAGCAGCGCGTCACGGCGCTTCGACACCTGGTGGAGTCGGAGACCGGGTGGGCCAGTGAACCGATCCCCGAGCTCGCCGAGCCGCTAAAGCGGCTGCGCATCGACGGACTGTCGTGGAGCGCGCTGGAGCTGCTGCAAGGCGCCACCTTGTTGCGTTCGTCGCGAAAGACACGCGACGCCCTGCGCGATCCGCGTCGCGCGCCGATGACCGTGGCCGTGTTGGCCGACTACCTCCGGAGTCTGATCGACCGTCGCGAGCCGGAAGAGGCCATCGGTCGCGCGATCAGCGACGATGGGACCGTGCGTGACGAAGCCTCGCCCGCGCTGCGACGTGTGCGGCGGGAACTGCGCCAGACGGAAGGTGAACTGGTGCGCCTGCTCGAGCGCGAGATGACGCGGCTTGAGCCACATCACCAGGTGAGTGACCTTTCAGTGACGATGCGCAATGGGCGGTGGGTCATGCCCATGCGCCGAGAAGCGCGGGGGTATGTCGGTGGCATCGTCCACGACAGCTCCGGCACGGGCGCCACCATCTTCGTGGAGCCACCGGCCGCCGTCGAGTTCGGCAATCGCGTGCGTGAGCTGGAAATCGAAGAGCAGCGCGAAGTCGATCGGGTGCTGCGCGAGCTCACGGACGGGCTCCGGCCACATCACGCCGAGATGAGTGGCGCGTATGACGCGCTGGTGGCACTCGATTCGTTATACGCGCGTGCGCGATATGCAATCGACGCGCAGTGTGCGGTCGTGTCATTCTGCGCTCCCGCCGAGGGGCTCGCGATCGTCGATGGCCGGCATCCACTGCTGTTGGCGCGCGGTGTTCCGGTCGTCCCCTTCGATCTCACGCTCGCGCCAACCGAGCGCACCATGCTCGTGTCGGGGCCGAACACGGGTGGCAAGACCGTGTTGCTGAAGGCCATCGGTCTGTTGGCCATGATGGCCCAGGCCGGAGTCCCCGCGCCCGTGGGTGCCACGTCGAGGCTGCCAGTGTTCGACGACGTCTTCGCGGACGTCGGCGACGAGCAGAGCATCGAGGCGAGTCTCTCGACGTTCAGCGCGCACCTCAAGAAT
>CAZMGX010000736.1:0-1665 GCA_964565915.1 uncultured Gemmatimonas sp. | reverse complement strand
GGCTTCGATCGGACGCGGGGTGGTTGGCGTCACGCGCCCCTGGGCCGCCAGAGTGTTCGTCTGCACGAGCGGCAGCGCCGTGAGTGCCATCGCCAGCGGCACGACGATGCGCCGGGTGCGACTGGTCATGCGGGAAGTAGGCATGGGGCGAATCGCTGAGAAGGATGTGATGGGCGGGACGCGCGACGGCGGGCTCGCCAAACATTCACCCGGATGCCGGCAAGCGCCAATCGAAGATGCTGACCGGCGATTCGGAGCCCCCGAGGGCACGATAGAAGTCGAGGGCATGGACGTCCTCGTGGTCGGCTGGAACGAAGCTCACGCTGATCCCCTGCGCGGCCGCCTCGGTCTGGAGCGTGCGAACCAGCAGGCGGCCGATGCCGAGGCGCTGATGGGTCTCGGCGACCGCCAGATCGTAGATGAAGAGCTCATGAGTCTCGTTCCGCGTCATCGGCAGAGCGTGTGCGGTGATGCCACCGACGGGGATGCCGTCGCGCAGCGCCGCGAGGGCCCAGAAGTCGGGACGCGCGAGGATGGTTGCAAGCCAGTCGTCACCGAGTGGAGCGGCGTCTTCGTCGAACACGATGGCCATCAGCTGGAACGTTTGACGGGCCAGCGCCACGTCGTCAACACCCAATCGGCGGATCAGCAGGCGGTCGGTCATCGGTTGTTCTTCTAGTGGACGCGCGTCAGAGCTCGGGCGCGTAGCGTGCCACCATCTCGTCACGGGTTTCGGGCTTCGTGATCACGCCGGTCTGGTCGTTCAGCATTGCACCCATGGTCGGCAACAACTCGCGCCGACGATGCGCCTCCGGTGACCACAGTTTTGAGCGCAGGAATGCCTTTGCGCAGTGCAGATACACGGCGGTCACGGCGACCCGAATGACCAGCTTGGGTGCTCGCCGCTCGTCGGTGCAGCGGGCGATATCGTCCGGTTGCTGCGACAGCACTGCGTCGCCGTTCACGCGCAGCGTTTCGTCGAAGCCGGGGATCATGAACAGCGCGCCGACCTTGCCGCTGTCGACGATGTTCAAGAGTGAGTCGAGCCGATTGTTGCCAGGCGCATCCGGGATGAGCAGCGCACCGTCGTCGGAGACTTTGACGAAGCCGGGGGCACCACCGCGCGGTGACGCATCCATGTTGTCGTCGCGGTCCGATGTCGCCAGCACGAGGAACGGCGAGAGTTCGATGAACCGACGGCTGTGGACGTCCAGTGCCGGCAACTCCTTCTTGATGGAGCGGATCGGCGGCTGGTCGTACAGCGCGCGGAGTTCGTCACGCGTGGTGATGATCATGTTCGCGGCACCAGTTCTACCTCGCCTTCGATCTCGACGGGAATGTTGAACGGCAATTCGGCCATCCCCACCGCGCTTCGGGCATGCGCCCCGACGTCGGAACCGAACACGTCGACGATCAGGTCGGTGAACCCGTTGATGACGGCCGGTTGGCGATTGAACCCCGGGGCCGAGTTGACCATGCCGAATATCTTCGTCCACGCGCGAATGTCGTCAAGGCTGCCGAGTGTGCGGTGCAGACTGCCCAGAATGGCGAGCCCGGTCAGACGCGCTGCCTCGTACGCTTGTTCTTCGGTGACCTCGCGGCCGACCTTGCCGAGCGGTACGGCGAGTGAGCCATCGGCGTTCGTGGGGCCGTGACCGGAGAACA
>CAZMGX010000735.1:0-1669 GCA_964565915.1 uncultured Gemmatimonas sp. | reverse complement strand
TCGGTGACCTGCAGGTCGCCGTCCGTCAACGCCACGAGGGCGCGACCGTGCTCATGACGATGCAACGCCAGCGGCGCACCGGGCATGATCGTGGTCTTCCAGACCTTCAGTTGGTCGTTCGTGAACTGCTCTTCACGGCGGGACGTCTGCGCCTGCTGCTGCGCGTAGACCAGCCCCGCGCCGGCCGTAAAGGAGAGCAGGCCGCAGACACGGAGTCCTCGATTGAACGGCATCGGCGCACTCGGGTGTTGGGAGCGTATAAGGGAACAATGCGCGAATCTGGCACGCGGCGGGTGGTGCGCAAGGACACGAACTCGTAACGGGTGGCCGACCGCCCGCAAGGCGCGGCCGTTTGGGCGTGCCGGTTCCGTGTGCCGGTTCAGCGTAACTCGCGTCTCCTGAGTGCAATCGCGAGACCGCGGCTCGCCAGCACCGTGACGGCGGACATCGGCGCAAGCTGTCGCTTCACCGAAACGGTGTCGGACATCGGGACGTGCGCCGCGAACAAGCGCGCGGCGCCGATGGCCTGAAGCAGACTTGGTTGGCGTGACGTCAGGTACCAGAAGGGGACGACGGCAACGTCGGCACGACCGGCGGGGCCCACGGCCGCGCGGAATCGTGCGGCATCGGGGTCTGCGTCGCCGACATGCAAGACGCGCAGGCTGTCGATCACCACCAAGAAGCCGACGTTCTGCGCACGCCGAGTCGGCGTTGGATTGTGCGGCAGGTCCAGCGGCGTCACGGACGCACTCCCGACCCGGATGCTCACGCCGGGTACGGCAACGATGATTCGGCGATCGCCGCGCAACGTCGGTGTGAACGACAGCAATGAGTCAACAACCTCCGGTGGCGCGATCACGCGGACACGCGCGTCGACTGCGAGTCGCGCCGCCACCGCGGCGGCCTGAAAATGATCGGCATGTCGATGTGTGATGAGGATCGCGTCCACTTGCGCGTAAGGTCCGGTCGCCATCTCCAGGGCACTCCGATCCTCGGCGCGCAACGGCGCATACTCGGCAAGGGCGCCATGGTGGAAGCCATCAATCACCACGCGCGTGGTCGCCCCGGTCAGCATCACGCCCATGTTCGCGAGATACGTGACGGTGGGCGGCGCGGAAGCCGTCTGCGCGACGACGCGCGACGGCAGGGTAGCGAGCAGGCACCCGACGATCGCGCGCCGGACGGCGCAGCGGATGGTTGGTGTCACGTGTGGGTGCGGTGCGTTCCCGCTTCCCAGTCGCGTCGGAGTATCGCGTATTCGATGACGTCTTCGAATCGTCCGTCTTTCAGGTATCGTTCGCGATGCAGCCCTTCACGGGTCATGCCCACTTTCTGCATCACCCTGCCTGACGCCGGATTGCGCGGAAGATGCGAGGCCTGCACCCGATTGAGCGCGAGCTCCTCGAACGCAAACCGCACCACCCGCCGTACGGCTTCCGTCGCGATACCCTGTCCCCAGAACGGCTCTCCAACCCAGTAGCCGAGCTCCCCACGCCGGTGGGCATGATTCAGGTGCAGGCCGATGGCGCCGCGCAGGTCGCCATCTGGTGTCACAACTGCAAATGCAGCGTTGGTGCCATCGTCCCATGCGGGCTGGTGGGACGCGATCCACGCGTCGGCGGCGCCATCGGGATAGGGGTGCGGAATATTGAGCGTCATTTCGGCGACG
>CAZMGX010000734.1:0-1670 GCA_964565915.1 uncultured Gemmatimonas sp. | reverse complement strand
CACCCACGGAGAAGGATGCGGGCGTACTGTCACCGGCGGCGACCCCCACGACGCCCGGAATGATGGTCGCGATCTGGTTGAGATCGCCCGGATTGACCGGGAAGCGCGTGAGGAACGCTTGTGGCACGACCGCTTCCGTGCCTCCGGCGGTCGAGGCCGGTGACGCGCCGGGCCGGGAGCTTTTTGCGCGCACCTGAACAGACGCCAGTGTTGTGGGATTGGCCGACATCCGGATCTCGGCCACCAATCGATCTTCGTCGCCGCGTCGCGTGAGGGTCAGCGTGGCGGGAGCCATGCCGAGTGCGTTGGCGGTGAGGCGGAATTGTGTTCCGCCATCGCGGAAGAGCAGCGAGAAGCGACCGTCGGCGCGCGACAGGGTGCGCTTGGTGACGCCGCTCTCGAGCGACGTGACTTCGATGCGGGCGCCAGCGATCGGTGCGCTATCGACCCCGGTGACACGTCCGGCAATGATCTCCGTCGTCGTGCCCACTTGGGCGTTGCCGGCCGACGTGGCGGAAATGGACAGAAGCAGTGCGCAGAACAGGCGGCGCATGATCGGGCGTTGGAGGGACGGAAAGTTGCAGTGGCTCAACCATACTATTTCTCGCCGTCCCGGCGTCCGGCGTATACCCGGATCGTTGTTCGGGAGATGTAAGAGCGCGATACTTCGTCACCGCCTTTTCGACACCCCAAGCCCCTCGCCGCCATGTACGGATTGATCGGGAAAATGACCGCAACCGCCGGTCATCGCGATGCACTCGCCGCCATCCTTCTCGAGGGGACCGGTGCCATGCCCGGCTGCCTCTCGTATGTCATCGCCCGTGATCCGGCGGATGTCGACGCTTTGTGGATCACGGAGGTGTGGGACAGCGCGGAGAGTCATCGCGCATCACTCGCCCTGCCCGCGGTCAAAGACGCCATCACCCGAGGCCGCCCGCTGATTGCCGGCTTCAGTGATCGGACCGAGACCGAGCCACTCGGTGGCCACGGCCTCGTCTCCGTCTCGAACGCCTGAGTTCCGTCCCGTCGCGGCAACACACCGATCCACTCTCGTGCGACGCGTTGCCCTCGGACTGTTGCTCGCGTTCATCGCGTTGAACGCGTTTGGCGGCGGCTGGTATGGCCTGGCCGGTGCGAAAGGCGTTCCCACGACGTGGCTGGCGGGAAGCCCATTCACGAACTATGTCGTGCCCAGTCTCGTGCTGATCATAGTGGTCGGCGGAACTGCGCTCACCGCGTCGCTGCTGGTCTTCCGGCAATCGCGTCATGCACGACAAGGCGCGCTATGTGCGGGGCTCGTGATGATCGGCTGGATTGCGGTGCAGGTCGCGATCATCGGCTCGACGTCGTGGCTGCAGCCGGCGGTGGCGCTGGCCGGACTGGCGATTGTCGTCATGGCATGGCGGCTGCCGTCACCAGGCTGAGGAACACGTAGTCTCGGCGCCGCCGGGTATCAACCGGCGCCGCTGACGCGGTGACGTGTGTCGGCGAGTACGGCTCAAACCATCCGGCCGCCCGCCACGTCCAACAGGGAGTCTCCGTCGACATTGACCCCTGCCCGCCTGCCATGCGCGACATCCGCTTTGCCTTCCGCATGCTGCTCAAGACGCCGTTCGTCAGCGCGGTGGCCGTGCTGTCACTCGCCCTTGGCATCGGTGCGAACGCGGCGA
>CAZMGX010000733.1:0-1679 GCA_964565915.1 uncultured Gemmatimonas sp. | reverse complement strand
CTGGGACCGCACCACGATCCGTTGTCCTGCAGGCCGCCGCACACACGGTACGGCACCGCCATGTCGGCCGAGATGTTGTAGAACTGCCCGAGGGCGATGGAGTTGGGGAACAACCAGTTGCCGCCGCGATCGTTCGAGACGCCAATGCCGCCGTCGTTGCCGACGATGATTCGCTGCGGATCGTTCGGGTCGATCCACATGGCATGGTGGTCGACGTGAATGCCCACAGTGGTGTTGCCGGCCGTCTTGCCGCCGTCGCTCGAGTACTTCACCGGCGTCGACGACCAGTAGACACGATTCGCGTCCTTGGGATCGACGCGGACCTGGTTGTAGTAGAACGGGCGCACGTTCTCGGGGTTCATGTACGCCCACGTATTGCCGGCATCTTCCGAGCGATAGAGACCGCTGGGACGTGTTGCCGGCGCCACGGCCGGATCCTTCTTGGCATTCGGCGCCGTGTCGGCTTCGACGAGCGTGTACATGATGTCCGGGTTCGAGCGCGCGATGGCGATGTCGATGCGCCCCTTCATCGTGGCCGGGAATCCGCCACCCTTCACTTCCGTCCACGTGTCGCCGCCGTCGGTGCTCTTCCACAGCGCCGATCCCGGGCCACCGGAGTTCAGGAAGTACGGACCACGTACCCGCTGGTAGCTGGATGCGAACAGCACGTTCGGATTACGCGGATCGAGCTGCACGTCGACGAAGCCGGTCTTCTCGTCGATGAATTTCTTCAGCACCCAGGTCTTGCCGCCGTCGGTGGTCTTGTAGAGGCCACGTTCCTTGTTCGGCCCCCACGCGTGGCCAAGTGCGGCCAGCCACACCGTGTTCGGGTCGGTGGGATGCACCTGGATACGCGCGATGGCGCGCGTATCGGCGAGGCCCATGAAGCTCCAACTCCGGCCGCCGTCGGTGCTCTTGTAGACCCCGCCACCCGGGGAGATCGAGTTGCGCGAGTTGGGCTCGCCGGTGCCCCAGTAGATGACATTCGTGTCCGACGGCGCGATCGCGAGGTCGCCACCCGACACGACGCGCGCGGTGTCGAGGACCGGCTTGAAGGTGACGCCGTTGTTGGTGGTCTTGAACAGGCCGCCACCGGCGGTCGACACGTAGAAGGTCTTGGAGGGTGACGGGATCCCCTCCACATCGACGATGCGGCCCATCATGTTGGCGGGCCCGATGTTGCGCCAGCGCATGGCGTTGATCATGGCCGCGTCGAGCGAGGCCTTGGGCGGAGCCGCCGACTGCGCCGCCAACGTGCCGGCGGTCGGGGCGATCAGCCCAAGGGCGAGCGTGAAAGCTCGGGAGTAACGCATGTGATTGTGGGGCGAAAGGCGAGAGGATTCAGACGTGCAACACCATTGACGCTACGAAGTGAACCGCGGCAGTGTTGGATCGTGCGCCAATTCATGATTTGTTCATAGTTCGGGCGCCAATCTGACGTCCAGAAACAGCATTGAACCGCAGGGGGCGCAGGGGCCTGCTTCGACGGAGGCCATCACCCGATGCCAGTCAACAAATCAAAATTGTTGCACGTGGTCGGCGGCGATGATGGTGCGGCACCGAGCCCCCTGGGGTTGCCCCGAATTTGTAGACACCTTCATCGCTGGAGCTAGGTTCCAGCATTAGGTGTTCGATGAGCCGACCGAAGAAGGCGGTTGAGGAGGTGCAGCGCCGGCAGT
>CAZMGX010000732.1:0-1682 GCA_964565915.1 uncultured Gemmatimonas sp. | reverse complement strand
AGCAGCGGCGATGGCAAGGGCACGTGCGCGAGCTGCAGAACCTGATCGAGCACGTGGCCGTGTTGGCTGATCCGGGCCAGTTGATTGTCCCATCGGATATTCCAGCCTACGGTGACGAGCCCGCGGCGGCGGCGGCGCCGACGGGAATTGCGCCCGACGTGCTGAATCTGCCGTTCCATTCCGCCAAGGATGCGCTGATCGCCGATTTCGAGCGCACCTACCTCACGCATCTGACGACGCGCACCAACGGCAACCTGTCGAAGGCGGCGCGTTTGGCGGGTATCGACCGGACCACGCTGTACCGACTGCTGGAAAAGCACGAGTTGCGACGCGCCGAATCGGGCGACACGTCCCTGTTGTAGTTCGCCTCGACGATCCCCTTCGCAGCCCCGCATGCTGTTCAATAGCCTTGAGTTCCTGTTTGTCTTTCTGCCGATCACCTATGCCGTGTTCTGGCTGCTGCCCGGTGCGTCCGCCCGCTATGTCTGGCTGACGATCTCCGGGTACGTCTTCTACGGGTGGTGGGATCCACGGTTCTGCCTGCTGATGGCGTTCTCCACGCTGGTCAGCTACACCGCTGGCCGCGGCATGTTGCTCCATCCGCCCGGCAGTGCCAAACGCCGGCTGTACCTGATCGTTCCGATCGTCGTGGACCTGTCGCTGCTGGCGTTCTTCAAGTACGCCGGCTTCGGTCTCGAGACGATCCGGGACGTGGCCGGCCTGCTCGGCCTGAACGTGAAGGTCCCGACGCTCGAGATCATCCTGCCGATCGGCATTTCGTTCTACACGTTCCACACGATCAGCTACATCGTCGACGCATATCGGGGTACGATCACGCCGACGAAGAACTTCTGGGAGTTCGCCAGCTACGTGTCGCTCTTCTCCCAGCTGGTGGCGGGGCCGATTGTCCGCTTCCGGCAAATCGAGGAGGACCTGGAGGCGATTGGCACCAGCAGCCGGACGCGCTGGATCGGCGCGGGACTGTCGCTGTTCTGCGTAGGACTGACCGAGAAGGTCTTGCTCGCCGATACGATTGCGGCACTCGTGGATCCGTCGTTTGCGCGGTGGCAGGAATTGTCGACCGGAGGCGCCTGGATGGCGACCATCGGCTATTCGCTGCAGTTGCTGTTCGACTTCTCGGGCTACAGCACCATGGCCGTCGGTCTCGGACTGCTGTTCGCGATCCGCATCCCGTGGAACTTCAACTCACCGTATCAAGCCCTCGATCCCAGCGACTTCTGGCAGCGGTGGCACATCTCGTTGTCGAGCTGCCTGCGTGATTACGTGTACATCCCGCTCGGGGGCAATCGCGGCGGAGAAGCCGGCACGTATCGCAATCTGATGGCCACGATGCTCATCGGCGGGCTGTGGCACGGCGCGTCGTGGACCTTCGTTTTCTGGGGATTCTATCACGGGCTGCTGTTGACGGTGCATCGCCGGTTTCGCGCGGCGTGGGACCCGCTGCCGGCCGTATTGCGCCAGGCCTTGATGGTGTTCTTCGTCATGATCGGCTGGGTGTTCTTTCGCGCGACGACGTTCGAGATGGCGCTTGGCATCCTGCGCCGGATGTTCGTGCCGACGGGAGGCACGCTCTTTCACGAAACGAACCTGTTCGTCGCGGCCGCGGCGCCTGAACCGCCCGCTTGCGCTCCGGCGGGATCGAATGCCGCAGTGGTCTCCAC
>CAZMGX010000731.1:0-1690 GCA_964565915.1 uncultured Gemmatimonas sp. | reverse complement strand
GTGGGGAATTTGAGACGATCGCTCCCTGGGGAAAATCAGACGATCATTGACACGTCCCACGAATGTTCGTCGATCCAATGCACATCCTCGACGATCAGCAGCATCGGCCGCTCATCCGCCACCGCCGCCAGGAGATCAATGATCGCGCGGCGCAGCGAAGCCGCCATCGGCATCGGTTCGCGCGCGATCACCGGCAGGTCACCCGCACGCTCCACCGGACCCGCCGCCGCGACCTCCGACAACGACTCCGCCGTCTCCTTTGCCACGTCCGTCGCCACCTCCTTCGCCACCTCCCTCGACGACTCCGGTGGCCTCGACGACGCGACATGGCGGTCGGCCGGCAGCAACCGTCGCAGCGCCGCAAGGCTCTCGGGCGCACACCCCAACGCTCCCGGCTGATGCATCAACTCGGGCACCAGATCGAGAAACACCGACAGCGGACGCAGCACGTCGCTTTCGCGGCAACTGGCCTGCGTGACGCGCACGCCTTCGATGCGCGCCACCTTTTCGAGCTCGTGCGCCAACCGACTCTTGCCGATCCCGGGCGGACCATGCAACAGCACCGCACTCCCGTCGTGCCACCGCGCACGGCGCATGGCAAGCGTCAACTCCGCCAATTCGGTGGCACGACCGACGAAGTGACGTTCCGTCGGCGCAAAGGACAACCGGCCGCGCGAAAGCGGCTCGGCGATCCGCCGCCGCAACATCGTCGCCGGCAACCGGATGTCACCGGCCATCGGCCCCAGTTCGTCGAGATACCGATCCAACACGGCCAACGCTTCCTTCTTCGACCCCGACATCGCGGTGCATTCCGCGATGGTGAGCGTGGCCTCTTCGTTCAGCGGATCGAACTGCAACAGCCAGCGCGCCAGCGCGCCCGCCCCGCTCCAATCGGCGCGATCCCGCCGCTGGCGCAACTGATCCGACAGGACCCGACGCACTTCGGCGTGCACGAGCTCTCGGTGTTCCTCGATCCACTCTTGCAGCGCGGGCCAGGGCACCGTGAAGCCCGGCACGTACGGCCCGAACGGCTCGACGCCGTGGGTGACATCGCGCGCAAAAAGCTCGGCCGACCGCTCGACCGAAAACGTGCGCAGCAGTTGGGTCTCGTCCAGCACGACCATGCCGGTCGCATGCGAAATGCGAACGCCATAGCCGCGCAACTTGTAGAGCGTCTGCCGAAGATTCGCGCGCTGCCGCACATCCACCTGGTCCGGCCAGAGCGACGCACGCAACGACTCCGCACTGACCTGCATGCCCGGCGTGCCCACCATCCGGAGCAGCAAGGAGAACAGCGTGCCGGCGGACGTACCGAGTCGCAGGTCACCGATCAGGATCGACGTCGCGCCCAGCGTCTGCAGGCGCAGCAGGGGACGCCCGTTGGCATCATGCGTGGGCAACGGCCCCGCGCCGGCGACGCGCGGGGATCGGGAATGCAGCAGGGGACGCGGACGAGCCACCAGGATGTCCTCGGTCAAGGGGGGCGCCGGCAAAACTGCACGTCCGCGTCAGCGCATCGTCATCGCGAGGCTATCGTATCATCCATTTCCTGGAATGCCAATCCGTGATCCGGCGGCGGGACAGCAAAAACACC
Source organism: uncultured Gemmatimonas sp. (assembly GCA_964565915.1). Classification (GTDB taxonomy): domain Bacteria; phylum Gemmatimonadota; class Gemmatimonadetes; order Gemmatimonadales; family Gemmatimonadaceae; genus Gemmatimonas. The sequence goes on along the minus strand of CAZMGX010000731.1, from coordinate 96 downwards.
ACGAGCGGTGGCCAGTGACAGGCTCATCCATCCCGTGGTGTGATGCCGGCGGTGTCTCGCCGAACTCAGCGGGGCAGTTCGATCAGGTCCTCGATC
>CAZMGX010000730.1:0-1695 GCA_964565915.1 uncultured Gemmatimonas sp. | reverse complement strand
CGTTGCAGGGCCGGCATCCATCGGGGTGCCGGCCCTTTGCGCATCACCCGCTACTTCCCATTCCCGTGCACCTTTCCGAGTACGCCGAGCTCCTCGAACAGCTCAAGGCCGACGTCATCGCGACCCTCAGCGGCGCAGATCCCATCGAGCGCCTGGACGCCGTCAAGGGCCGCCTGAACGCGGTGAAGGACGAGCGCCTCGCGGCCCTGCAGCGAGAGATCCCGCGCATGGCCACGCCGAGCGACAAGGCCGCCGCCGGGAAGATCTTCAACGAACTCAAGCGCGACATCCAGACCGCGATCGAGGGGTTCGCGGCGCGACAGGCGGCCGCCACCACCGTCGGCCTGTTCGATCACACGATGCCGGCCCGTCGCGCGTGGCAGGGGACCCTGCATCCGGTCACCCTCGTCATCGACGAGATCTGCGACATCTTCCGCGAACTGGGCTTCACGATCGCGCTCGGCCCGGAAGCCGAGACCGAGCACTACAACTTCGGCGCGCTCAACTTCCCGGCCGATCACCCCGCGATGGAGCTCCACGATACGCTCTATCTCGGCACGGACACGCTGCTGCGCACGCACACCTCGCCCGTGCAGGTGCGCACGTTGCAGCAATACGCGCCACCCGTACGCGTCCTTGCGCCCGGGCAGGTGTACCGTCGCGATTTCTTCGACGCGACGCACGCGCCGGCGTTCATGCAACTCGAAGGCCTCGCCGTTGATGAGGGCGTGTCGTTCGTCGATCTCAAGTCCACCCTCGCCGAGTTCGCACGCCGCTTCTATGGCGCGACACGGCGCGTCCGCTTCGGCCCGTCCTACTTCCCGTTTGTCGAGCCGGGTGCGCAGATGGACGTCGAAGTGGATCTCAACGATGGTCGCGGGGTGCGATGGGTCGAGATTCTCGGATGCGGCATGGTGCATCCGAACGTCATCGAGGCGGCCGGACTCGATAGCGAACGATTCACCGGCTGGGCCTTCGGCATGGGGCCCGCACGTATTGCCATGTCGCGGTATGGCATCAACGACATTCGCCTGCTGTACGATTCCGACGTGCGCTTCCTGGAGCAGTTCGCCCGATGATCGTTTCGCATGAGTGGCTCAAGCAATTCGTTCCCCACGACCTCAGTGCCGACCAGGTCGGGGAGTTGCTCAGCCGGCACTGTGTGACACTCGACAACATCGAGCGGCTCGGTGCGGACCTCTCGGCGTTTGTGGTGGCGCAGGTGGTGAGCGCCGCGCGGCATCCGAACTCCGATCATCTTTGGGTCACCAAGGTTGACGACGGCAGCGGCGCCGTGCTGGACGTCGTGTGCGGCGCGCCGAATGTCGTGGCCGGTCACAAGTATCCGTTTGCGCGCACCGGGACCGTGATGCCGGGCGGCCTGAAGATCGAGAAGCGAAAGATCCGCGGCGAGACGTCGAACGGCATGTTGTGTTCTCCGCGTGAGCTGGGATTGGGCCAGGATCATGATGGGATCATGACGCTCGACACGGATGCTGCGCCGGGCACCGCGTTGCTCGACGTGTTGTCCCTCGCGGATGCACGACTCGATCTGGACGTCCTCCCGAATCGCCCCGATCTGCTGTCGCTCCTTGGCGTCGCACGCGAGGTTGCCGCCATCACCGGCGTTGGCTACCGCGCCGTTCGTAGCAGCGATCTCACGAGCGCACCGAGTGACACTCTTGTCGCCGTAGG
>CAZMGX010000729.1:0-1698 GCA_964565915.1 uncultured Gemmatimonas sp. | reverse complement strand
GGTCCACATGCGTCGGCAGTGCGTACTGCACGGTCGGGTCGGCTTGCAGACGCATGCCGATCTTGACGCGATTCCAGTAGACGGCGGCGATGATCGGTCGCTCTTCGGCCTTGCGTGCCTCCTTCTCGACGATCGAGGCCATCGTCATCGCGGTGTGTCGCGAGATCGCCATGTCCTGCAATCGATCGTTCCACTCGGGCTTCCAGGCGGCCTCGAAACGCTCCAGCATCTCGGTGACGGCTTCGCGCGCGGTCGTACCTTCGGCGAACGAATACGTGGCCGGGAAGAGATATCCCTCGACCGATGGCGCCGGCACGTCGAGGCGCCGTCGCCACGCGGTGTCGGTGGTCGCCGCGCGCACGGAGTCTTCGGGCACCGACAGCGCTTTGGCGATCAACGGCGCGATGTCGCGGATGTCGAAGCCCTCGGGGATGGTGACGGTATGACGCACACCACGCCCTTCGACGAGCGCATCGAGCACGTCACCATAGGCCGAATGCGGGGCGAACTGGTACTTGCCGGGCTTGATGGCACGCGCGCGACCGGTGGTGGACGCGAACCAGCGGAAGAAGCGCGGAGAGGTGATCACGTTCGCGCGTGCCAGCGAGTCGGCGGCAGCACGAACCGAACTGCCCTTCGGGATGACCACGACGGCCGGCGCACTCTCGGCGTAGTTGGTGCCACCGATCTCGCGCCACAGCCACCACGCGAAGCCGGCGGCAAAGAGGCCAACGGCGATCGCGAAGGTGCGTCCGATGCGGCGACGCCCGCCCCTGGAGGCCGCCATCATGCCGCGGGCGCGTCCGCGTCGAGCGTGTCCGGTTCCGGCTTGGCCGTCTCCGCCGTGGCCGTCTCCGCCGTGCCCGACACGGCCTCGCCGAGCAGCACGCCCTGCTTGGCCGCGCGCAGGAATCCATCCAGCAAAACGGCGGCCGCCAACGCATCCACGTCGTCCTTGCGGCCGCGGGTCGACCCACCCTGTTCCTTGATGCTGCGCAGTGCGGCCGACGTGGTGAAGCGCTCATCGAGCAGTCGGATCGGCAGCGCGTGCCGCGCGGCGAGCTTCGCGGTGACCGCGCGCACCTCGCGCGACCGATCGGTCTCCGCGCCGGACGGATCGAGCGGAAGGCCGAACACATAACCCTGCGCACCCAACTCCTCGGCGCGACGCATCAGTTCGGCAATCGGTGGGCGTTTGCCCAAGCGCCGTTGGATCACGCCGGACGGCGTCGCCAAGAAGCCCAGCTCGTCGCTGATGGCGAGGCCGATACGCTTGTCACCCCAATCGACCGCCAGCAGCCGAGCGATCGGGATCACGGCTCGGCCATCTGCTCGAAGAACTCCTTGTTGTTCTTCGCGCGTTCCATACGCTTGAGCAGGAAGAGCAACGCCTCTTCAGACGGCATGTCGGCGAGAAACGCGCGCATGAGGTACACACGCGACTGCTCGAACGGTGTGAGCAGCAATTCCTCGCGACGCGTCCCCGACTTCTGGATGTCGATGGCGGGGAAAATGCGTCGATCGGCGAGTTTGCGATCGAGCACGAGTTCCATGTTGCCCGTGCCCTTTAACTCTTCTAAGATCAGCTCGTCCATGCTCGAGTTGGTCTCGATGAGTGCGGTGGAGACGATTGTCAGTGAGCCTCCTTCGGCGAGCTTGCGCGCGGCGCCGAAGAAGGCCTTGGGTTTCTGCATCGCG
>CAZMGX010000728.1:0-1704 GCA_964565915.1 uncultured Gemmatimonas sp. | reverse complement strand
TCCAGCTGATCGCGTTGGTATACAGCTCGCCGATCTTGGCCGGATCGATGCCCATCTCCTTCGCCAACTCACCCGCACTCTCGAACATCCCCAACTCATACGACTCGGCGAACGCGAGCGCGTCGGCATAGGGGCCCATGCGGTCCAGCAGTGCGGTGGTCGCATCTTCGCTGAGCGCGACCCGCTCGAGAATCTCGGGCAGCGTCATACGGAACACCGAGTCGAGCATGGAGAAGAGTCCCACGAGAAACAGCGTGCCCGCATCACGCGGTCCGCCGTTCAACTGCTCCAGCAACCGACCGCGCTCCACGGCCTGACGCACGAGCTCCTGATCGACACCCGTCGCCGATTTGCGCGACGCGGCCACGGCCACGGCCAACCAGCGCTGAAATGCATTGCGGCCAATGAGACGCAGCGCCTGCCCAATGGAACTGACGCCACGCATACCCACGGCGGCGGAGTTCACGAGGCGCAGCAGCTGGAACATGAGGACCGGGTCGGTGGACAGCACCTCTTCCAACTTGCGGTCGTTCACATTCGGGTCGCGCGCGAGCCCCATGAGCCGCATGGCCGACACGGTGCTTTGCGGCAGGTCGGCCGCGGGAACGGGCTCGGGGCTGCTGAAGAACGTGCCCTGAAATCCGTCGACCTTGAGATGCACCGACAGGTCATACTGCGCCAACGTCTCGATCTGGTGCGCCATCAGCTTGAGATTCGGCTGACCTTGGGCCAGCCGGCTGCGCACCGTCCCCAACACGACCGGGTCTCCGATCCGCACATCAACACGCGCCCACGTGGCATGGGGCAGCAGCGTTTCGGACGGCGCGTACGCCTCGGTGATGCCATCCAGCGCGATCTGACCGCCGGCATCGCGGAAACGGGCCAGTGCCTCGACCACTTCGGGGGCGTCGTCGATGTCACGCGGCAGCATCAGGATGGCTGACTTGGGGTCCATCATGTGGAGCGTATTGTCGACCAGCTGCGATCGGCTGCAGGCCACGAAGGCCGGCTGACGTCCGCGCACGAGGTCGAAGGTGCCGCTCAGCACACTCTGAATCAGCGCCTGCTGACCCTCGTCGGTATCGCCGTAACGGATCTCGTAGGCGATCAGGGACCCTGATGCACCGAAGACGGGCTGACGAACGAGGCAGAAATCGGACATGACGAGGATTGCGATCGAAATGAGGAACCCGGGGGCCGTTCGCCTCGTACGGTGCGAATCGGAGTGTCCAGGTGCCTGAGACGTCCCATCCCCATCGGCGGGGGTGGCGCGGACGCCGCGTAAGTGGCGACTGTTCGACGATTCAGCGGCCTGCTTCGGCACGGCCTCCGCCCGTTGGCTCCCGTTTAGCCCCCGACATGAGCGTCACGACCCTCGACGGAACCCTGCACCGCGGCTGTGGTGGTCGCTATGCCCTTCAGTCCGAAGCGGTTACCCTGCGCGTGAGCGGCATGGCCGCCGACGTGGAGCGGTCCTTCTATCGCTGCGAAAAGTGCGCCCACGAGCAGCGCACCATCGACCAGCGGGACCTGGCCGAAAAGACCGCCATCGAACGGATCCGGCTGGAATACGACTTGCTGTCGCCCCGCGCGATCCGGAACCTGCGCGAATCGCTGGGGCTGACCATCCCGCAGATGGCCGAGCTGTGCTACGGCACCCCGAAGGGCATCGTGGAAGGGTGGGAAAAGGGGAAGTACCTGCAG
>CAZMGX010000727.1:0-1711 GCA_964565915.1 uncultured Gemmatimonas sp. | reverse complement strand
CGGGCGGGCGACAACCTGCTCAACCTCATCAATGACATTCTCGACCTGTCCAAGGTCGAGGCTTCCCAGCTCGAGCTGGAGATGATGGGGTTCTCCCTGCCTGACCTGCTCGGCAAAGTCACGGACATCATCAGCGCCCAGGCCCGTGAAAAGGCGTTGATGCTCACGTTCGACATCGCCTCCGATGTCCCGCCCACGCTGGTCGGCGACCCGACGCGCTTGCAGCAGGTACTACTGAACCTGCTGGGGAATGCCATCAAGTTCACCGAGTCCGGAATCGTGCAGTTGCATGTCACACGCGATGGAGATGTCTCCGTACCGACCGCTTTGCGGTTTGCCGTGTCCGACACCGGCATCGGCATCGCGGAGGACAAGCTGGCTCGGGTCTTCGAACGCTTCACGCAGGCCGACTCGTCAACGACGCGGCGTTACGGCGGTTCGGGCTTGGGCCTCACCATCTCAAAGCGGCTGGTCGAGCTCATGGGTGGTCGCATCTGGGTCCGCAGCACGGTCGGAGTCGGCAGCACCTTCACGTTCGCCGTGCCCTTTGAGTTGTGGATCAACGATGCGCGACGAGGTACCGCGCCTGTGGACGGCTCGGTCCAGACTGTGCTGTCACCACTTCGCATTTTGCTGGCCGAAGATTCGGTCGACAATTGCACCATCACGCTGGCCTACCTCGCCGACACGCCATACCGGGTCGACATCGCCGCCAATGGCGCGATTGCGTACGAAATGTTCACCGCGAACCGGTATGACCTCGTCCTCATGGATCGCCAGATGCCGGTCATGGACGGGCTGACCGCGACCAGGAACATCCGGCTCTGGGAGCAGACGAACGGCCAACCGCAGACGCCGATCATCGCACTGACGGCCTCGGCGCTGAAGGGAGACCGGGAGAAGTGCCTTGCGGCCGGCTGCACCGCGTTTCTGACGAAACCGATCAAGCAGGAGGTGCTGCTGCGTGCCATCGTGGATCGTGCAGTATCTGCGCCGCTCGTCTCGCGCGAAGAGCGTGTCCACCAACAGGGGATGGTGCTTCCCGATAACCCGCACATCGCGGCGCGTGTTCCGGTCTTCCTCGAGAATCGCCGGCGGGACGTGCTGTCGATGCTCGACGCGTTGGCGCAGGATGACTTTCCGACGGTCCGTCGCCTCGGACACAACATGCGCGGAACGGGCGCCAGCTACGGCTTTCAGGCGATCACGGACCTGGGCGCGGCGATCGAGGAGGAGGCGGGCCGCCTCGACCCCGCAGCGATGCGCCATTGGATCGACGAACTCTCCCGGTACTTGCACAAGGTGGACCCCCTGACTGCCAAACCGAGACGTGAACCGGACGGTGAACCCGTGTAAATTGTGGGGTTCGTTCACCCCGTACTGGAGATGGAATGCCAATTTCGCCCCCCCTGCGCCGCGCGAGGTATGTCGCCCTGGCCGCGACCGCGGTGTGTTCACTCGGACTGCTGGCATCGGACGCCTCGAGTCAATCGCCGGCGCCACTCGCGATCGATAGCTACACCCTTCCGAATGGACTCAAGGTCATCTTGGCCGAGGATCATTCGGCCCAAGTTGTCACCGTAAACGTTTGGTACAACGTCGGCTCACGGAACGAACGGCCGGGCCGCACCGGATTTGCCCACCTGTTCGAGCACATGATGTTCCAGGGGTCGGCCAACGTGAAGAAGGGCGACCACATGGCGCTGGTGCA
>CAZMGX010000726.1:0-1714 GCA_964565915.1 uncultured Gemmatimonas sp. | reverse complement strand
GATTGCGGCCCACTTCGTCGAGTCCCCTCCTCTGTTGAAGAGCCGGGGACATAGGTACGGCGTAAGGGACGTGAAGCCGCGCTGATCCGCTGATGATGGTCGTCGGAACACATGCACTCCCGCCTCTGGCTCAGGAATACCTTCCGACTTGCATCGCCCAGCCTCCAGGCAACGCTCACGGATCCGCCCTGCACCCCGCGAAGGGCAAGGTTGCCACTGGCGTTACTGATCGACGTGGAGACAGTGAACGCGGGGCGGAGGGCGATTGCGCTTCGATCGACGCCAATGCAAGGGTATCCCCGCCAAGCATCAGCAGCACGCGTGGTAACATTCGCATTGTGTGGTTCTCCTGGTTGCCGTTAAAGACGAACACTTGGGCCGTACAGAATCGCTGCTTCACGCGCGATAGGACTTCTCCAATCCGAGCCAAACCTCCACGCTCGTACCAAGTGCCAATGCGATGGCCTGTGCCATCGGCGATGTGAGCGCAGCGCGCCCGCTCAGTAGTTCGTCCACCTGGTTGAACGACGTACCGACAATTCCCGCAAATTCCTCATGCGTCCAACCGCGCGCCGCCAACTCGTCGCGGAGGTACTCACCCGGCGGAAACACCGTCGCAAAGGCGAGCGGAGATCGTGGCGCCATCATGGGATGAGGGCATCCAGCCCCTTCCTATTGGCGATGTCCAAAAGCCGAAGTCCCATGCCGCTGGGTCGCTTCATTCCGCTCTCCCACTGAATGACCGTGCTCGCCGTCGTCCCAAGATGTGCGGCGAACACCGGCTGACTGACGCCCAGCCGTTCTCTGAGCGCCTTGATCTGCGCACGAGTCATGCTCGGCGGGGCCAGGCAGCCGACGTTGAACTCACGCATTGTCCGCTTCGTAAGCAGACCGGCGGCGTGCAGATCAGACGCCGCGCTGTGGATCGCGGCAAGCGCATCGCTCCTGTACGTCGATCGCGACACCTTGTCAGGCGACGATGACTCTCGCTTGGTCGCCGCGGGAACGGCGGCCGGCTTCACCGTCCTCCTCACGCCGGACTTCGCTGTCGCAGCCTTAGCCACACATCACCTCGATCATGGCGCCCTCATCGAGGACATGCGATCTGATGTGCTGAAGTGTATTACCTAGTGTAACCTTTGTCCGGCGGGCTGGGATTGCGCGTTCCTCAGTCGTCCACGTCTCGCGACTGACGTCCTGTTTTCGTGCACCCACGATACCGCCGCCAGAGCCCGGCCGTGTTATCCAATCATTGCGTCCCGGCACATGGCGCAGCCTGCTCTGCGCATACAAAATGGTTGCGCCGTGTGACTGCTCGCCTGCATCGTGCCGACAGGGAGCGCGTGTGCGTTCGACGCAGGGTTCGGAACGCGCTTAACGAATGGCCCAACGGCGCGTCAGAAAGTGTCAGCCATGCCCGCCTTCGGCTACACCGATTTCCTTGCATCATCTGACGCGCATCCGTTGAGAGCGTACTTCCATGTTCACCGCAATCGCATGCCTCGGCGTTGGACTCATGCCGGCAGCTCTCGCGGCATTTCCACCCGTGGCGTCCGCGCAAGAGCCTTGGCTGCTGGAGAAGTATTCCGTCCCAGTGGCTCAGCTGAAGGGCCGAGCCATCGGCGACCCGGACATCCTCGCGAAGCCCGGCGCCTTGTTGGTTCATGGGCAACGAATCGTCATCCTTGACAATTCCGCCGATGCGAGGGTGATC
>CAZMGX010000725.1:369-1750 GCA_964565915.1 uncultured Gemmatimonas sp. | reverse complement strand
TCATTTGCCAGTGAACTGCCGTGCCGCAACTCGATCGTGTGCTGCCGCGTCTGGAGACCGGTGCTGCCACCCAAGTAATCCTCGAGGCCGACGAGCCGATTCGGTGCCTGACGCCGGGCGGATTGCAGGCGGTCACCCAGCAGCCGCTATCGCGCCAGCAGGTGCTGGCACTGGTGTCCGAGGTCGCGACCCCTGACGAGCGGGAGTGGGTGGCCGAAGCGCAGGGCATCCGTCTGCTGTACACGTGGAACGAACAGCGCTATCTCGTCTCGCAGGACACGGATTCTTCCAACCTGCGTCTTTCGATCCGCAAGTGGGTCGAGAAAGCCGGCCCGCGGAATCCTGAGCAGCCGAAGTCGGTGCGTCACCTGCGTCGACGCTCGACCGACCGTCCCTACGGCTCATACGAGAGTGAGTCGCCGGCGCGTGAGGCGCTCGAGCGTTTGCTCCGACTGCAGGTGGAGCGCGGCGCAGCGGACCTGCACCTGCGCACGGGAGAGCCACCCATTCTGCGCCTGGGCGGCGATCTGCTGCGTATCGAGGGCGAGGAACGCCTCGACAGCGACAACCTTGGCGGCATGCTCTGGGCGATCATGCCGGACAAGAACAAGGGCGAATTCGACGAGTTGTGGGACACCGACTTCGCCTACGAAATCGAGGGTCTCTCCCGTTTCCGCGTGAACGTGCTGCGCGACCGCTTCGGCGTGGCGGCGGTGATCCGTACCATCGCCAGCGGTACGGTGACCGTCGAGCAGATGGGCATCACGCCCGAGGTCCAGGCGTTGTGCAGTCTCACCAAGGGGCTGGTGCTGGTGACGGGACCGACGGGGTCGGGCAAGTCGACGACGCTCTGCGCGCTAGTCGACCTGATCAACCGGTCACGCTCCGATCACATCATCACGATCGAAGATCCGATCGAGTTCGTCCACCAGAGCAAGAAGTGCCTGATCACGCAGCGACAGGTGGGTGTCCACACGCAGTCGTTCAAGAGTGCGCTGCGCGCGGCGCTGCGCGAGGATCCGGACATCATTCTGGTCGGTGAGCTCCGCGATCTGGAAACGATCGCGATTGCGCTAGAGACCGCGGAGACCGGTCACCTGGTGTTCGGCACACTGCACACCTCAACGGCGGCCGGCACCATCAACCGCATCGTGGACCAGTTCCCGGCTGACCGACAGGAGCAGATCCGCATCATGCTCGCCGAGTCGTTGAAGGGTGTCGTGTCGCAAACGTTGTGTAAGAAGATCGGCGGCGGTCGCGTGGCGGCCCGCGAGATCCTGCTGGTGAACAAGGCCGTGAGTTCGATGATCCGTGAGGGCAAGACGGTCCAGATCCCGAACATCATCCAGACGCAGCGCAAGCTGGGTATGGAGACGCTGAA
>CAZMGX010000725.1:0-359 GCA_964565915.1 uncultured Gemmatimonas sp. | reverse complement strand
GTGACGTTCCGCCCGACTCCATGAGCCGCATGCGCGCCTTCGTCACGTCCGTGCGCCGCGCGTGCGAGGTCAACGACAGCAAGTGCTGCGGCTACATCGTCAAGAAGACGCTGCTGAACCTCGTCAAGAGCAAGCAGGTCGAGCCTGAGGAGGCGTACATCAAGTCCGTCGAAAAGAAGGATATGGCGGTCAAGCTGCGCGGCCTGGGCATCCAGATCGCGTTGGCCGGCAGCGAGGAGTAGGCGAGGACGTCGCCGGACGTGGCGACGCCTCGCCGCGGAGGTTGAAGCGTCGACATATTTCGGGGGTGAACGTTCACTCTGCCCCGGACTCCCAACCTATGTCCCGACTGCTTCGTC
>CAZMGX010000724.1:0-1751 GCA_964565915.1 uncultured Gemmatimonas sp. | reverse complement strand
CCCGGCGCCGTCGGCGGCCAGGGTCCGCATGCCGGTTGCCATGCCGGGGTCGCGGATTGCGGAAGGGCGATGGTAGTCGAGGCGGGTGGGCCCGTTCGGTGGCCCTGTCTCATGTACCATGGCACGCCTGATGACGCGGCCGGCGCCTCGATCGGTTACTTCGATGTCGGCGCGGCAGCACTTCGCGAGCAGGCGGCGTTGCTTGCCCGCGAGGGCCTACGCGGGCTGCCGGTCGAATCCCTGATCGCGCGTCCAGAGCCGCGATCGGTTGCCATCACCTTCGACGACGCGCTGGTCAGCAACTTCGACATCGCATGGCCGGCCCTCGCGGCCGTCGGCGCGACGGCGACGATCTTCGTCGTCACGTCGTGGGTCGGCACCGCGCGCTACTGCAGCTGGAGCCAGCTGCGCACATTGGCCGACGCCGGGTGGTCGGTACAGTCGCACACCGTGTCGCATCCCTTCCTGTCGACGCTCACGCGCGATCAGGCGCGTCACGAACTGCGCGCCTCACGCCTCGAGATCGAAGAGCATCTCGGTCGTCCCGTCACGACCATTTCCCTGCCCAACGGCGATGCGCCAACCGAGTCCCTCGAGCAGGTGCTGGACGAGACCGGATACCGCTGGGCGGTCTCGAGCCGTTGGAGTTGGAACGTGGACGGGGGCGCGCGGTCGCGGGTGTTCAACCGATATACCGTTCGCCGGGCGACGACACTCGACCACTTCGGCCGTATGGTTCGGGCGGCCGTGTCCCCGTATTCGGCGGAAGGCCTTCGGCTCCAGCTGCTGGCGAGTGTGCGCGGCGCCGTCGGGGTCGAGCGCTATCGTTCGATCCGGCGGATGCTGGTCCGCGGCCATTGACCTGCACCCTGGTCCCGTCGTCATGACAGCGACCAATCTCTCCCGACACTACCGATGATCGAACCCAATGAATTGGCGCTTCGCAGCGTCTTCCGAAGCGTGCTGGGTGTCGACGATGCCGAGCTCGTCGACGCGGCAGCGCCCGATACCATCCCCACATGGGACAGTCTGACGCACGTCAGTCTCATGCTGGCGATCGAAGCCGAGTGTGGCGTGGTCTTCGAGCCAACCGAACTCATGGAGCTTCGCACGTTCGGGGACATTCGCAAACGTTTGCTCGTCCAACCTTGAACGCGCCGCTTCCCGACGGGATGTCAGCGGGCAGTCCGACCCTCGCGACGCCCGCCGCGTATCATCGCCTCGCCAAGCAGCTCGCGGCGGGTCCGACGGGCGGTCGTCCGCTGCGGATCGCGGTGCTGTCGACGTACACCGCGGGCTTCCTGACGCCGTTCCTGACGGTCGAACTGGCCAAGCTGGGCATCGACGCGACGCTGTGGTTTGGCGGGTTCGGGCAGATGGAGACTCTGACGCGCGACCCGTCGAGCGGGCTGTTCGCGTTTCGTCCTGACGTCATCGTCGTCGCGCATCGCATCGAAGACCTGGTCAGTGCGTCGCTGGATGGGCTGACGAACACCGACGATGCCGCGATGTCGGACGTTCGCGCCAACACGATCGATCGGATGGTGGAACTGGTGCGTGGCGTGCAGCGCGTGCATCCAGCCACCGTTCTGATTGCGAACTTCGTGTCCCTCGAGCCATCGCCCGTGGGCGTTGGCAGTGGGTCCATCGCGGCTTCGCGGGACTGGAGCTGTGCGCGCCTGAACGCCGAGCTGCAGGGGGCGCTGCAGGGCGTCGGCGGCGCGTACGTTTGGGACTATGCCGGCCTCGTG
>CAZMGX010000723.1:0-1753 GCA_964565915.1 uncultured Gemmatimonas sp. | reverse complement strand
TCCTCGAGCGGGCCAAGGCTGAGCCAAAGATACGCGCCCACGAACATCTGGATCGAAAGGATCCCGCCGGCGACGACGCCGAGCTTGCGATGCAGCGGGCGCGCACGCCACCACGGTATCCCGCGCTGATCGATCTGAGATGCGATGAGAGTGCCCGGACGTCGCCACCAAAACAGCAGGTAGCCGAACACGGTGGTGACGATCACGGCCGCGCCGCACAGGTAGAGCAACGTCGTCCACAGCGCCAGGTGATCGCTGAGCTGAGTGACGTGGAACGTGCGATACCACCATTCGAATCGTTCCGACTCCGCGTTCAAGCGGCGGAGGGTCCGTCCCTCGTCACGCGAGAGGATGAGTCGGGCTTCCTGCTCACCCTCGACATGCGCCCGGACAACCGGGACGCGATCCATCGCGTAGTACCGATTGTACTCGGTCGCAGATTCCATCTTGACGACGCGCCCCCCCACGAGCGCCTCGCCGGCGACGACCGCGAGCAAGGAGTCAGGCAGTGGATCAAGGCGTACGCCAGTGCGCGCATCAAACACCATTGCCAGCGCGTAGGGGGTCGGTTTCACCACATACCACAGGTGCTGACCGCGCGACTGCAGTCGGAGCCAGTAGATGCGCTTGAGGTCGTGGTCCGACGCGACCTTCTGCAGGATCGTGTTCGGATCGACTGTCGCCGCATCCAGTCGGAGATCGACCGAGTTGTAGGGATTGAGCGTGTAAACGCCCGCGAGACCATTCGGTGCATTCATCGACACGAGCATCATCACAGCGGAGGAGACCACCCACCCGACCAGCGGCACCGTCAGCCCCAGTCCCAACCAGCGGTGCCAATCGGCAACCCGTCCCTTCGCGCGTGGTGATGGCACTCCGTACTCCCCCAAGTTCGAGATCCGCTATGGTAGCCAATTGGCATGCCACGGGTGCGCACGCCCAACGAACGTGATCGTCGCACTGATGCGGGTGTGCACCAGTGCGACGATCACGGTCAGCTACCAGCTTACCTTGATTCCCATCGAGTAGTTGACGCCTGGGAGCGGATTGAAAAATCGGCCAGCCCCTGCGTTGATTTGCGGCTGGGACGAATACTGCTCCGAAAACAGGTTGTTCACCGCCACGAAAGGGGTGAAATCCGTTCGGCCGAGCGGTCGAGCCCAGCCAGCCCGAAGGTTGACGAGGGTGTACGCCGCGTTCTCGGACGTGTTCGCATCATTCACGAAGAACTTCCCGACGGACTGATACTCGATTCCGCCGGATAGTCCACGTGAGTCCTGATAGCGCAGCTCCACAAACCCATTATGCTTGGGAATTCCGGGGAGCGCATTGCCGCCGAAGTTGTTCGTGCCCGCCACGTAGCGTGAGAAGCTGAAGTCTGAATACGTGTAGGTGCCGGCCACGGTGAGTACGTTCGTGAGCGCGATCTTGGTTCCGGCTTCGACGCCCGACTGCTTGACCTCGGCTGCGTTCACCAGCGCGCCGAATTGTCCTGTGAGCGGCGCGGTGCGCACGAAGTTCACACTGACCTGCTGGTCGCGGAGCTTCTGGGTGAAGACGGTGACTTCGAAAGAGCCACGCCCGACCACACCTCTCGTCCCGACCTCGAACGTCCGGATCGAGAGCGGTCTCACCTCCTGGTTCGTAATGAACTCCCCGTCACTCCGAGGAGAGTTCCGCAAGTTGCCGATGACGGGAGCCTCGAACGACTCGCTGAGATTCGCGAAGGTGGAGAGAGAAGGGTTGACGCGGT
>CAZMGX010000722.1:0-1768 GCA_964565915.1 uncultured Gemmatimonas sp. | reverse complement strand
GCCTCGCCACCCGCCATTGCGCAGCCCGCCATTGCGCAGCCCGCCATTGCGCAGCCCGTGACTGCCGCGGGGGCCCAGCAACCGACGGGCGATAGCGCGACCGCCGCTCGCGCCCTGCGGGTCGGCTTTCTGGTGCGGCCGGACACGGTCACCGTTGGTGATGCATTCACGCTGATCGTCACCGTCGAGGTGCCGGTCGACGCCACGGTGCAGTGGCCCGTTCTCGGGGATACGGCGGCCGCCGTCGCAATGCGCGTGCCGACGCGCGTTACCACCGAAGTGGCGGGGGACATACGGCGCGAACGCGCCGAGTACTCGCTTGCCGCGTGGCGTGTCGGCGCGTTGTCGATTGCGTTCCCTGATATTGTGGTCCGCCAGACGTCGGGTGTTGTTGCGGTTCCGGTGCGCGACGCGCGCGTGTTCGTGGCGACGGTGTTGCCCGGCGATACGTCGCTGCATGTGCCGAAGCCGGCGCGCCCGCTGTTTCCGCGCGTGGTGCCGTGGTGGGAGGTCTGGTGGCCAGCGGCGGCCGTCGTGGCGGTCTTGCTGCTGTTGTGGTGGTTATGGCGGCGGCGTCGCACGCGCGTCGCACCGCGTGTGGTCGCGCCGCTCGACGTCTACGCGCGTGCGTTGCATGACTTCGATCGACTGCAGCGATTGGCGTTGGCGGACGTCGGTGAACGCGGGCGCGCCGTGGCGCTCTCCGTGGAGATTCTGCGCACGTATCTGGCGGCGCGGATCACGGGCTCGACATTGGCGCAGACGAGTCCGGAGCTGTTGACGGCGATCGGGGATGATCCGCGCGTGCCGCGGGATCGACTGGCATCGCTGCTCGAGGATGCGGACGCCATCAAGTTTGCGCATCAACTGGTGTCGCTCGATCGGACCCGGGTCCTGCAAGGGGAAGCGCGGGCCATCGTCGAAGTGGTGGAAGCGGCAGAGCAGGCACGACGCGCGGCCGAAGAACGCGCGCGCCGAGAGGCCCAACGCGAGGCGCAGGCGGAGGCCAAGGCCGAGGAAGAGCGCGCGCGCCGTGCGTCGCGGCGTCCGAAAGTGGGGGCCCCGTGACGGCGCTGCGCGAGTGGCTGCAGGCGATCGACTGGGCGTCGTGGATGGTGGACGGTCTCACGATCTACGGCATGAACTTCGCTCACCCCGCCGTATTGTTGTTGCTCCTGTTGCTGCCGGTGTGGGCCTGGTGGCGTCGTCGGCGCGCCGTGCGTCGCGAGGCCATTCCGTTCCCGCTGACTTCGTTGCTGGCGCGTGGACCCCGGCCGCGCCTGTCGTGGATGCGGTGGCTGCCCCTGCTGCGGACGCTGGCCGTGGCCGGGTTCATCATCGCGGCCGCGCAGCCGCGTTCTGGTGCGCGCACCACCCGCGTGGCGAGCGAGGGCATCGACATCGCACTCGCGGTCGATATCTCGAGCTCCATGCTGGCGGAGGACTTCCAGCCGCAGAATCGCATGGAAGTCGCCAAGGAGAAGGTCAAACGGTTCGTCATGGGGCGGAAGTCTGATCGCGTCGGTCTCGTGGCGTTCTCTGGCGAGGCCCTGACGCAAGTGCCACTTACGTCCGACTATCCGGTCCTGCTCGCGGCGATCGACAATCTGCAGGTCGGGCAACTCGAAGACGGGACCGCGATCGGTACCGGGATTGCGACGGCTGCCAATCGACTGCGCACCGCGCCGGGCCGCTCGCGGGTGTTGATCCTGTTGACCGACGGCGAGAACAACCGCGGCGCAATCGACCCACGCACAGCGGCGCAGGC
>CAZMGX010000721.1:0-1773 GCA_964565915.1 uncultured Gemmatimonas sp. | reverse complement strand
CGCCCCCCCACCCGCCCCCCGCCCCTCCCACCCTCCTCCCTCCCATCCTCTTTCGGCAACCTCTCGCCTCGACGCTTCGCCTCACGCCTGGCACCTTCGGTTGTCTCCCGCTCTCACGCCTCATCTGCTCTCGTGCCCATCTCGCGCCGCGACTTCCTGATCGCCTCATGCCTCTCGCCTGCGCTCGTTGGTCTGACGCAGAAGAGTGGCCCGGTCATCGCGGGCGGGTATGTCGATGACGACAGCACCGCGGGGCACGCCCTCCGCGATGGCATTGCGGCACCGCGAGCGCGTGAGCAGCGGCGGGTGTCGGTTGCGATTGTTGGCGGTGGCATCGGCGGGCTCAGCGCCGGCTGGCGACTCGACGCGCGCGGCATGCGCGACTGGCTGTTGCTCGAGCTATCGAACACCACCGGCGGCAACGCGCGGTCGGGGCAGAACGACGCCGGGCGGTTTCCGTGGGGGGCGCACTATCTGCCCGTGCCGGGGCCGGACGCCGTCCACGTGCGGGCGCTCATGCGTGAACTCGGCGTGTTGAGTGCCGATGGCCAGTGGGACGAGCGGGTGCTCTGTCATTCGCCCCAGGAACGACTGTGGCAGCATGGTCGCTTTCACACGGGCCTCGAGCCGTTCGATGCGTTGCCGAGTGCGGATCGGGCGCAGTTCGTACGCTTTGAGCAGCAGCTGGCGGAGTGGCGCGCGAGCGGTGCGTTCAGTGTGCCGTCGGCGCTGGGGCATGCGCGGCTCGCGTCGGGGGCGCTGGATCGCAAGCGTAGTGAGGCGGTGCGGGCGCTCGATGCGCAGACCGCCGACGCGTGGATGCGTGCGCAGGGATTCACGGCGCCGACGCTGCGTTGGTGGGTCGAATACGGCACGCGTGATGACTATGGTGCGTCGCTGACGCAGGCCAGTGCGTGGGCGGCGGTCCACTACTTTGCCGCTCGTGATGCCGACGAGCAGGGGCCATTGACCTGGCCGGAAGGCAACGCCTGGATCGCGAACAAACTGGCGCAGCGAGCGGGGGATCGCATCATCACCGGCGCACCGGCCACGCAGATCGAGCGCAGTGGCTCTCGATGGATCGTGCGCACCCCGAAGGTGGACGTGACATGCGATCACGTGATCTGGGCGGCGCCATTGTTTGTGCTGCCGAAGGTCCTGCCTGCGGTGAAGCTGCCGGTCGCCATGGAATACGCGCCGTGGGTGGTAGCCAATCTCACGCTGCGCCGACCGCCCGAGGAACGTGGGGCACCGCCCGCCTGGGACAGCGTGATCTATGGCAGTCCGTCGCTGGGCTACGTGGATGCTGGTCACCAGTCACTCGCCACGCGCGGGCCGCGCCGCGTGTGGACGTGGTATCACGCCGTGGTGGATCGCCCGGCCGTTGACGCGAGGAAGTGGTTGCAGCAGCAGCCGTGGAGCACGTGGCGTGACTTCATCATCGCCGACCTGAAGCGGGCGCACCGCGATATCGCAGACTGCATCGAGCGCATCGATGTCATGCGGTGGGGGCATGCGATGGCGCGTCCGGTGCCCGGTGTCCTGTCCCGCGTGGCGCGACTCAAGGGTTGGTCCCCGGCGCCTCAGGTCCACATTGCGCACGCCGACATGAGCAGCCTGAGTCTGTTCGAGGAGGCCCAGTGGCACGGTGTCGCGGCGGCCGATGCAGCGCTGCGAGGCTAGTTCGTCTGCGCGGGCGCGGGAGGGGTGAAACTCGTGCGGCGCTTGCCACTGCTCCTCACGAACGTCCGCGCGTGCCCGCGTGATTGTGCC
>CAZMGX010000720.1:0-1776 GCA_964565915.1 uncultured Gemmatimonas sp. | reverse complement strand
TCAGGGGCTGGCGCCATTGCGTGGCTGCTCGCCACCGGCGTGGGCCAACGCTGGGTGTGGACCCTGATCCAGACGTGTCTGCTGCTCGGCTCCGTCTTCTTCGCGACGGGCCTGCTCGGTGAACAGATCGCCCAGCAGCGCGCCGAGATGCGCGAGTTGCGACGCGAACTCGACGAGGAGGCCCGTCGCCGCGAGCACCCCGCGAGCGGGAGTGCGAGCGCCAGTGCGAGCGCGCCTGCGAGCGCCGGTGCGATCGCAGGCGCCCACGACGCGAACTGACGCGACGCGATTCGCGTGCGCGTTCTGTTCCTCACGCACAATGTGCCCCGCTTCGCCGGCGATGCCGCGGGGTCGTTCGTCCTGAGACTGGCCGTGGCCCTGCAGGCGGCCGGGGCGCGCGTCGACGTGATCGCACCAGCAGCGCCAGGGCTGGCGGCGCGTGATACCATCGAAGGCGTCACGATCCACCGCGTCCGGTATGCCGACGACGACGCCATGACGCTGGCATACACTGGGACGATGGTTGAGGACGTGAAGCGCTCATGGAAGGCACGCCTCGCGCTGCTCGGTCTCGTACGCGCGTTTCGCCGCGCCGCCACGGCGTTTCTCGAACGCGCCGCGCGCGACGGCGAACCGGTGGATGTGGTCCACGCCCACTGGTGGTTTCCGGCCGGCCTGGCCATCTGGCGTGCCCTGCCGCGCAATGGTCCGCGTGGGGCCATCGCGCGGGTGGTCACCATGCACGGCTCTGACGTGCGCCTGGCCCAACAGCTCGCACCCGCGTCGTGGCTGCTGCGCCTCGTCCTCGATGCCTTCGACGCCCGCACGGTTGTGTCATCGTGGTTGGCCTCGAGCGTGCGACGCATGGCCCCGGAACGTGACGTGCTCGTGGCCCCGATGCCGGTCGATACCCGGCGATTCTCCTTGCCGCCGGCGTCGCACTCACGCGCGGGCATCCTTTTCGTCGGCCGCCTCAACGCGCAGAAGGGCATTGCCGATCTGCTGGCGGCGCTCGCTTTGCCCGCGCTGGCGACGGCGTCACTGGTCGTGGTCGGGGACGGCCCAGACCGTGAGGGGCTCCTCGCTCAGGCGGCAAAACTCGGAATCACCGACCGCATCCGGTGGTTGGGGGCGAGGCCGCACGAGGACCTCGCATCGCTGTACGGACAGGCCGCCGTGGTTGCAATGCCCTCGCGCGAAGAGGGTCTCGGGTTGGTGGCGGTGGAGGCCCAGCTGTGCGGCGCGCGGGTGGTGGGATACGCGTCCGGTGGATTGATCGACGTTGTGCAGTCGCCTGGCGGCGTCTTGGTCAAGCCGGGCGATCTCGAAGCGCTGGCAGCGGCACTCGCCAGCGCCGGCGAAATAGACGAAAGCCACGCGGCGCGCGAACGCATGCTGGCGAGCTTCAGCCCGGAAGCAGTTGCAGCGACCTATCTCGCTGTGTACCGCCGCGCGCTCGGCGCGGCGGGAAGAGCGCCCGACGCTCTGCCGGCGACGTCGTCGTGACACCCTCCCGTCAGCTGGTCTGGAAGGGGGCGCAAGCTCTCCTGCTCACGGCCATCCTGTATTGGGCAGGCCGAGCCCTGGCGGAGCAGTGGAGTCAAGTCCGGGCCGTCGCCGTGGAGACCCGCGTGCAATGGGTCTGGGTGCTGCTGGCAAGCCTCATCGTGCTGGCTACCTACGCGGCACTTGTGCAGAGTTGGCGAATGCTGGTGGCTGGGTGGGGCGGTCACCTCGGATTCTGGCCCGCGGTGCGCATCTGGACCATCGCGAATC
>CAZMGX010000719.1:0-1777 GCA_964565915.1 uncultured Gemmatimonas sp. | reverse complement strand
CGTGCATCTTTTCGCGGATGAACAGGGCCGGGATGATGCCCGTGAGCAAGTACGCGCCGCCCATCACCATCAGTCCCAATCCGATCGAGTAGTGCGTGGCAATCAATCCGATAAGTGGCGGCGCCAACGCGGCGCCAATCCGTCCAATGTTGTAGGCACCACCGACGGCCGTCGCGCGAATGCCGGTGGGAAAACTCTCCGTCATGTACGTCGCATTCACCCCATAGGGCATGCCGTAGAGGAATCCGAATACCGTCAGGAGCGCCACGATGTTGCCCGGTGAGTTCAGGAGCACCACAATGGGCAAGAAGACGGCGGTGCCAACGCCGCCAAACACGAAGATCCAGCGGCGACCGAAACGGTCCGCCAGCAATCCCGCGACGATTTTGCCGACGATCATGGCGCTGTAACTGCCGACGAGGTAGCCGGTCATCTTCGTGAAATTGAAGTCGAGCTCCGACACCAGGTACGTGGGCAGCCAGTTGTTCACGCCGTAGTTCCCGAACTGCAGGAAGCAGGACGTGAGCGTCCACAGCAGAAACATGCGCCGCGCCGATGGTGTGCCCAACACCACTTTCCATTGGTCGAGACCGCTGGTGGGTGCGGACTGCACGGTGCGCTGCCAACTGATTGGCTCCGGCACATAGCGGCGGATGAACAGCGCGAGCAGCACGGGCACGAGGGCGATGGCAAACAGTGGTCGCCATCCGTACACCGGGATGATGGCGCCCGCGAGCAACGCGGCGACGACGTATCCCGCCGACCACCCGGCCTGCAGCGTGCCCAGCACCGTCGTGCGCCGTGCGGTGGGTACATACTCCGACATCAGCGTGTTGCTGACCACGTACTCAGAGCCCAGCCCCAACGCCGAGACAAAGCGGAGTGCGGCGAACTGCCAATAGTTCTGTGTGAGGCTGAGCCCGGCGGTGGCGACCGAGAACACGAGGATCGTCCATACGACGACGCGCACGCGCCCGTATCGATCCGCGGCCCAGCCGCCGATGAGTCCACCAAGCGCCATGCCGATCAAGGTCACGCTGGCCAGCGATCCCGCTTCGACCTTCGTGATCCCGAATTCCTTGATCAGACTGGGCAGGCTGTACGACAGGAACATCAAGTCCATGCCGTCGACCATCAGCCCCAGAAAGCCGGAGATGAGGACCACGACCCACGTGCGATCGGTTGACGCGGTATCCGCGGGACCAGTGGGCGCGCTGTTCACGGCATCGATGACAAACGATTTCTCTGAAGGGTCGCCGCTCAGCATGAAATAGATCAGGCGCCTATCGCGTCATTCGCGCCAACTCCACCTCCGACACGATGAACCCGAATCCGGGCCATCCGCCGGACTTCACCGCACGCTGGAACGCGGCTTTCGCGCCTGCCGAGTCACCGCGGGCGAGCAACCAGTTGCCGAGTCCGTAGCTGAGGGTCGCAATCTGAACGTCGGCCGTGTCGGCAGACGTAAAGAGTGCGTCGGGTCTGATTTCACCGCGGTACAGTCGAAGGCGCGACACGTAGGCGTAGCCCGGTGGCGCGGGGAGGGAGTCGGGACGTCGGGTGAGCATGGCGGTGGCGTCGGCGGCGCGACCGGCGCGCGCGAGCGACATCCAGAGCCAGTCGGTGCTGCCAGCGCGCTCACCACCATCCGGTGCGAGCGGCTGCGCCTTGGCGAACAGCGTGGCGGCCGCGTTGAAGTCGCCCTGGATGAATCGCAGCACGCCCAGGTGAAACAAGATGCCGTAGTTGGTGCTGTCGAGTCGTTAGCCGCGCGTCA
>CAZMGX010000718.1:0-1779 GCA_964565915.1 uncultured Gemmatimonas sp. | reverse complement strand
CCGAGCCAGCGCAGAGCGCGCGCGTTCATCGCGATGAGTGTGTCGGCTTCGGCCTCCTTTGCGCGTGACGTGCGCACCCACATGGAGACCGGGGCCGGCGGGGCGCCGTCGTGCACGCCCACCTCGCGGGTCACGACCTGCCACGGTCCCGCGGCGAAGGCGATCAGGTAGGTGCTGAGCGGGCGCGTTTCGGCGAAACGATGCGTGACGCCCGTCGTCGTGCTGTCACGCCCCGTCTGCGGGCCATTGGCCAATGCGCGCCAGCCCACGGGCGTGGTGAGTGCAAACGTGACGCGTGCCTTGAGATCGGGTTGATCGAAACAGGGGAACAGCAGATTCGCGTCGGACGGTACCAGCAGCGTGTAGAGATACGATTGGTTGTCGGTCGCGTCCTGCGTCCGGATGATGCTCGCACCCGCGGCGGCGATCGGGGCTCGGAAGTGCAGCGTGAGGCGATTGCGACCGACGCGGGTGTGTGCCGCCGGGACGATCACGTGCGCTTTGTTCCAGACCGCCGTCGTCACCGGGATCACCACGTCGTTGGCGCGCAGCGAGTCGACGGCGTGTCCGCGAAAGTCGAGGATGATCGCGTTCTTGCCTCGCTGTGTGACGTCGATCGTGACACGACCGATCGCCGTGTCTCGCCGCGTCACATCGAGCTGCAGGTCGTAGTGCACGGCCGAGAGATCCGCGCGGCGCCGTCCCGCCAGCATTTGAGAGACGCCGGTCGCAACCAGATTTTCACTCGCTCGTGGTGCGGTCGCGCGCTGCCCGTTCATCGGTACGGGCACCGCGGCGGCCATGAGCGCCACCGCGAGCAGACGGCACGCGGACGGCCAGAGGCGCGCGACGATCACCATGAGCTTTAGAGGTCGGAGAAGAGGAGGAACCGCAGGGGTCGCAGGGGTCGCAGGGGTCTCGCGCGATGGGAATCGCGCGGTGCCCTTCACTTCTTTGGGGGATTGAATTCCATCGTTCATTTCGTCGGCGCACCGATGGTTGGGCACCGCAACCCTTGAAATTGAGAGTGAAGTCAACGTCGCCGCATGACGCGCCCCTGCGCCCCCTGTGCTCCCTGCGGTTCAAAAACCCTCATACCGCAGTCCTCACGCCACGCTCGCCAACACCGCACGAACGGTGTCCGTCAGCTCATGCAGCTGGCTGTCGCTGACGATCAGCGGCGGCGCGAGCGCAATCGTGTCGCCTGTCGCGCGCACCAGGACGCCGCGACGAAAGCACTCCAGAAAGACGTCCTGCGCGCGCGCACCCGGGGCTCCGTCGCGCGGCGCGAGTTCGATGGCGCCCACCATGCCGATGTTGCGGATGTCGACGACGTGTGGTTCCTCGCGAAGCGCATGAACCGCAGCTTCCAAAATCGGCGCCATCGCACCCGCCCGCGTGAACAGCCCCTCGGCCTCGTACAAGGCCAGTGTCGCCAATCCGGCGGCCGCGGCCAGCGGATGCCCGGAGTATGTGTAGCCGTGAAAGAATTCGATCCCCGGTGCCGCCTCGTTCACCACCGCGTCGTGGATTTCGCGCGACGCACACACCGCCCCCATGGGCACCGCGCCGTTGGTGATGCCTTTGGCCAGCGTCACGAGATCGGGGCGCACACCGAAGCGCGTGGCGCCGAACGCCGCACCGGTACGGCCGAATCCGGTGATCACCTCGTCGAAGATCAATAGAATGCCATGCTCCTGCGTGATCGCCCGCAACCGCTCGAGATAGCCGACCGGAGGAATCAGGACTCCGGTGGACCCGGCCACCGGCTCCACGATG
>CAZMGX010000717.1:0-1813 GCA_964565915.1 uncultured Gemmatimonas sp. | reverse complement strand
GTAGTGCTCCTGGTGTCTTTCCAACTCCTCGTGCTGGTTATGATCGCCTCGGGGTGGCGCGTGCGCTTCCCTGGGAAGTCCAATCGTAAACCCAAAAACGGATGACCACGTTACCCGAAAGCGCAGATCAGATCGCGATCCGGCGACCGCGCCGGCCATTCGCGCGAGGGGACCGCACCGCCCTGGGTGTCGGGGTGTTGTTCGCGGCGGCGATGATCGCCTGGGTGAGCGTGCGAGCGACCCAGAACCTGATGAAGGATCGCTTGGTGCGGGAGCGGCCGGCAGCCTCGTTGGATATGGAACACCACTGAGCTTCCCACACTTCCGCCATGGCGTCACGCCCAGAACGCTTGACGCCCTCGCCGCGTCAAGCGCTGTCGGCCTGACGTCGGCGAGACCGGCCCGGCAGTTTGTGTCAGAGCCGACTGCGCGGCACATCAAGCGTCCACCGCAGCATCACCACGTGGTCATCGTGGTGATGCTGCCGGATTACGCACGATGCCGATCCGCAGCACGCCTGACGGGCGCGACACCCACATCAGCGCCGCACGATTTCGCCGAAGCACCATCATGTATCGATCGGCTCTACGTGGGAAGGCGATTGGTGTCGTCGTGGCCGCTCACGGCAGGGTGCGGCGCGGACCTGGAGGGCGTCCCGCGAGAGGAAGTGGCAACGCCGGAGGGACGTTGAACGATGCGGCTCTTTCCCGTTTCTCGCCACTATCTGTTGGGCACGTTCGCAGGGACACCAGACCATTTCAACCCGCCTCTCAGGCGGGTCCGGGAATACCGTCAATGCAGTAGTCCGAGTGGGGTGCCGTCTGCAACGCACGGTCGCCCCGAGCGGCCTCTGCAGCGAACGGTATGGGCTCGGCGGCGTCGATTCGCGTCAAGTTTGCTGGCCGGTACGTCCTGGAAGCGGCGGATTCGTCACCAGTCTTGACAGCTCATGCTGTTTGATCAGTGACCAGATCGCCGGTATCACCAGTAGTGTCAGCACAGTACTCGACACCATGCCACCCACCATCGGCGCCGCGATTCGTTTCATGACGCTCGCACCAGCGCCCGTTCCCCACAGGATCGGGAGCAAGCCGATCATCGTCGAGGCGACGGTCATCATCTTGGGGCGCACTCGCTCAACCGCACCCTCCATCACGGCGCTGTAGATGTCGCGAACATCCGGCCGTTCCGCTGCTGCCGGTCGCGCTTCCCACGCGTGATCGAGATACACCAGCATAATCACCGCCGTCTCCGCCGCGACACCCGCGAGCGCGAGGAATCCAATGGTCACGGCGACCGACCAGTTGTAGTCCAGTGCCCACAAGAACCACACGCCGCCCACGAGCGTGAACGGGATCGACAGCATCACGATCAACGCTTCGCTCACGTTGCTGAAGTTGAGATAGAGCAGCAGGAAGACGAGCGCCAGCGTCGCCGGTACGACGAGCTGCATCTTCGCCTTCGCTCGCTCCATGTACTCGTCTTGCCCGCTCCATGCGAGCGTGTAGCCGGGTGGCAACGTCATCACTTGCGCCACCATGCGCTTCGCCTCGGCGACGTAGCCGCCGACATCACGCTCGCCGACGTCGACGTAGACCCACGCGGTGGGTTGTGCGTCCTCCGTGCGCACGACCATTGGGCCTACGGTCTGCCGAATCGTTGTCACCTGCCCGAGTGGCACCTGCGCCGCCCGGCCCGCGGCGGGTCCCGGTGTGCTCGTCATCGCGCCGCCGCCAGACTGCGCGCCGCCCGACGACACCACGGTTGCCGGTCCGCCGCCCATGCTGCCGCCGGTCGCGTGGATCACCGGCAC
>CAZMGX010000716.1:0-1818 GCA_964565915.1 uncultured Gemmatimonas sp. | reverse complement strand
GCGGTCAACATGGTTACGCCCCGGTTCAAGTCGGAAGCGCGCATCCTGATCGACGGGCGGGAAAGCGTATTCCTGCGGCCGAACGGTGAGCGCAACGAGGAGCGCAGTCCGCTCGATGCCGAAGCCGTGACGAGCCAGGTACAGCTGTTGCAGTCGCGTGATTTGGCCCGAGAGATCATCAAGAAGAACAGGCTTGCCGAACTCCCGGAGTTCGATCCGGTGCTGCGAGGATTTTCGCCGCTGAAATCGCTTCTAGCCCTGTTTGGCATCGGCCGCGACCCGTTCGGCCCCATGCACCACATCCGCGACAAACGGGTTGCGCACGTCGGGAACGATGACGCCGAGGGCGAAAGACCGCCGGCTGGTCAAGGAGCGCGCGATCACGTTCGGGCGGTAGCCGAGTTCAGCGGCGGCCGCGAGGACGCGCTGCCGGGTCAGAACGGCGACCCGGGCGCGAGGGTGATTCGAGAGCACGAGCGACGCGGTGGGTTGGGAGACACCGGCGCGGGCGGCCACGTCATGGATGGTGACGGGACGTCCAGAAGAGGGAGGGACCATCGCCGCAGAAGATTGTGCTGCAAATACGTATTGGCAAGCCCCTACCCCACACGTTCGCTACCTTTCTTCCATGTCCGACCGTGTTTCCCCTGTCGAATCCGACGTGGCCGAGGCTGGCACCGGGGTCGCTCCCGTCCCGGCCAGTCGGCCACGACGAGTGAGTTGGCTGCGGGCCGGCGGAATCGCACCACCGACGCGCCGGCGGCGACCGCTGGTCCGGCTGCTGATCGCCCTGACCAGCAGCACGGCACTGTTCGGCGTCGTGGCACTGGTCACGGCCGCGTCCGTCGTTCCACCGATCGGGGCGCGTCGGGCGGCGCGGGCCTCCGCGCAGCGCGAGGTGCGCGCGCAACTCGCCGGCAACGAGCGCATCGTCGCGTCGGTGTTTTCGTCGCAGCGTCGATGGACCGACATGTACCGCGAGTCATTCGGCATCGTGGTGGCCACCGACCGCCGGCTCCTGTACGTCGGGGCGCCGCCGACACCGCTGCTGCGGCCGCGCGAAGACGGCCCCGAGGAATTGCTGGTCGAGAGCTACCCCTACGACGCGGCGTTCACGCTCGAACCGCAAACCTTCTTCCGCGGGCTCTGGCGTGGTCTCGACCTGCAGACGCCTGGCGCGCACGTCAGCTTTCTGGTGGACGATGCCATGTGGGCGAACGCCCTCGCGGTCTCGCGGGCCACTCAGGCGGCGCGCACGGCCGTCACGAAGGACGACGCCGCATTCGCCGAGACGTTCCGGGCACCGGCGCCACCGGCTGCGGAGTACGTGACACACATCGTGCAGCGCGGAGAGACACTGACCGGGCTCGCACGGCGCTTTCGGACATCACCAGACGTGCTCCGTCAGCTCAACCAGCTGACTGCGGATGACATTCGCGTCGGACAACGCCTTCGGGTGCCCAAAGTGGAGCCAGTACCTCGAGACTCCTGACGTGCAATGACGGCTGGACTGAGGACGCTGGACTCTGGACTGTGGATTTTCCCAGATGGACTGGCGGACAAACAGGAGTTGTGAGTCGGGACTGCGTATCCCCAGTCCACACTCACAACTCCCCCAGTCCATTGGTGCCGTAGTTCCCTATTGCCCCAGCACCAACGCGAACACCAGCGGGGCCACGATCGACGCATCCGACTCGATGATGTACTTCGGCGTCTCGATGCCCAGCTTGCCCCACGTGATCTTCTCGTTCGGCACCGCGCCCGAGTAGGAGCCGTAGCTGGTCGTCGAGTCGCTGATCTGGCAGAAGTAGCCCCACA
>CAZMGX010000715.1:0-1818 GCA_964565915.1 uncultured Gemmatimonas sp. | reverse complement strand
TTTCGGATCACAGCCCATCCTACGCGCGCGACTTTGCGGCCGAGGAGGGCGTGCTGGGGTTGCCGTTCGAGAAGATCGAGGAGTACATCAAGCGCTCGCCCGTCTTCCACGTCGCGAACCTGCAGGTGCCCATGCTGGTGCACGTGGCCACCAACGACTGTGACGTGTTCTTCCGGGAGAATCAGCAGTTCGTGTACACGCTGCGGGCGCTCAAGCCGGACCTGGCCGAGACGAAGATCTACGTCAATCCGCCGCAGGGCGCCGGCGGCTGCGGGCACACGTTCAATCGTCGCGTGAATGCGGCCAGTACGGCCCGCGACGACACGCCGGAACAGATCGACTCCTGGAACCGGACGTGGACGTTCTTCGAGTGGAACCTGCGGCCGCGCAGCGAATTCCGGAAAGACAGCGAGGAGTGGAAGCGTGATCCGCGCGTAGCGAGTCCGCGGGGACCGGTGCCGCCGCAGTAAGCGCACGGCAAACAGCCTCCGCGGAAAGGAACAGACACCAACAGATCAAAAGCCGGGATACTGGACAACCACACATTGGTGGTCGCAGTATCCCGGCCGTTGATCTGTTGGTATCAGTTTGTATCCGTGGAGGCTGTTTGCCCTCGAGCTGACTATGCTCGGCGCGGCGGCAACGGAGGCAACTGGGCGCCGTGCCGCCGCGCGTTTTCCGCCAGCCACGCACGCTGTGCATCGGTCAGCACCGCGTTCAACTCTCGGGCCAACTGCGCGAACGCCGGGGAGAGTCGTTCACGAATGGGGCGGCTGCGTTCGAGGATCGCCCGGATGGCGTCGGGCGTTGCGCCGTTGCGCTGCGCCGTGATGGCTTCGCGGGTGATGGCGGCAAGGGCATCGAGATCGGCGCGATGTGTTGCGGTGAAGCGTTCGTTGATGGTCCGAATCGCGGCACGTTGTTCGGCCGTCAGCTGCAGACCGGCGGGTGCGCGACCGAGGAACCCGGTCGCCGACGCGCCCTGATCCGCACTTTCGAGCAAGACGTCCATCGAGACGTTGTCGGAAGCGCGGCTTTCCGTCGGTCCGCGGTCACATGCCGCGAGCAGCAGCGAGACCGACAGGATGGGAACGAGTTTGCGTAGCATCGGAATGGGCGGTGAAGGTGAAGCGTTCGTGAATGTTCAGGCCGTGCGACTGCTAGTTCTTGCGTTTGGTGGTCCCGGCGAGGCTGCGATAGTACTCCTCGATCATCGCGCGATACTCGGCGGGCACAGGCGCATTGGCGCCGAGCGCCGGACGTCCGTCCGTACCGAGGCCGAGCGAGCGATAAAGCCCGAACTCGAAGGTCTTGAGTTGTTCGATCATCGCGCTCTGCAATGTTTCGAGTCCCTGCGGATCGCCAAACGCTCGTGAGTTCTCCAGCTGCCGCATGTTCTCGATGGCACGATCGAGCTCACGCGTGTTGATCCCTTGCTGCTGCAGGTCCCGGCGCAGGTTCTCGGCGTTCTCGCGGCGCAGCCGGAACTCGCGCGTGAACTGCTGGACTTCACCGGTGGCGTATCCGGCGCGCTGACCAAGCCCCGGTGTCCCCCCGTTGAATGCGTTGTTTGGTGAGCCGCCTTGGCGCGGCATGTTGCCGCCGTTACCGCCACCCTGATTCTGCTGGCCCTGTCCCTGCTGGCCCTGGCCCTGGCCCTGGCCTTGCTGCCCCTGCTGTCCTTGGCCTTGCTGTCCTTGGCCCTGCTGCCCTTGCTGCCCTTGCTGGCCCTGCTGGCCTTGCTGCCCCTGCTGGCCTTGCCGGCCTTGCTGGCCCTGCTGCCCCTGCTGGCCTTGCTGACCCTGCTGCCCTTCGCCT
>CAZMGX010000714.1:0-1824 GCA_964565915.1 uncultured Gemmatimonas sp. | reverse complement strand
CGACTCGAGTCCGCCGAACTGGGGCGTGAAGCCGCACGCGCTCGCCGTGTTGACGATCAGCGTCACGCGGCCCCGCAGTGCGCTGAACGCCATTGGCGTGTCGTCGATGGTTGTCGCCTCGAAATCGAACAGGCTGACGGTATTCGGCGTCAGCGCATTGAGCGGCGCCTGCTGGGCGGAGGTCGTGTCATTGGGCATGACCGAATGCTCAACAACCACGCCGCTCACCGCAAGGTGTGCGCGCCCGCGCCGCGCACCGTTTCGCCAGCCTCACGTCGTCGGCAGCGTGTTCGCCGCCCGGCGAGCCGCCTGCAGGACAGCCTGCTGGTCCGCCGCAGAGAATCGTCCGCTCGCCCGCCACTCGGCCGCCGTGCGCTCCACGCGTGTCACGAACTGCCCGGCGCGGCTGAACGGTGCGCCGTTCCAGACGGCGTCGAGGAAGCTTGTCCCGTCGGCACGCACGGAGTTCGCCACGTCGGTAGCGAAGCTACCGAACACGATACTCGGCTCGTGCCGTCGCACGTACATGTGGTACGGTTGAGTCGGACCGGACTGCGGATCCGCGACAAACAGGGGCGCCAGCGTCAGCCCGTTGGCCGTGAAGGTCAGCGGACGGTCCGGTACGGCCTTCATCATCGAAGCGAAATCGCCCGACAAACCGAAATGCGGATACAGCGACAGCTTGAGCAGCCCGGTCTCGAGATTCGCCGTGGCCGTTGACGCTTGACCACTCGACGGGGCATTCGGCTGTGCAGCGGCGGCCGATTGCCCGGCAGCCGATTGTCCCGCTGCGGTCACGACCGGCGGTGCCTGCACGGTCAGCAGCGTCGGTCCGTAGTAGATCGACTGCACCGTCGGATCATCGATGGTGGGCTCGGCGCGGAAGGACATCGGCATGCGGATCGCAACGGTGTCGCCGGTCTTCCACGCGCGATCGATCGTCACATAGCGACCGGGAACGGCAACGAGTGACTGCGTCTTCCCGTTCACCGACACAGTGAATCCACGACGCACCCACGACGGCACCCGCAGGGCCAACACGAGACGCCCGTTCCCGCGCACGGTGAGAGTACTGGCGCCTTCCTGAGGAAAGCGTGTGACCTGCTCGATGGAGAATCCTTTCTCGCGCCACTCGAGCACGGAGGGGATGTACAGGTTCACATAGAGCGTGGCGTCATCCGCCGCCTTGAAGTAGATGGAGTCCTGATACTTGGTGTGGTTCTCCAGACCGGTCCCCCCACAGCACGTCCCGACATTGCCGTAGTTGCGGCGCTCGCCCGGACGCACGGGCTGGAAGTAGGTGACTTCGGGGCTGTTGTTGCTGTCCGTGTCGCGTCGCGAGCCGAGGATCTGATTGAAGAGCCCGAGCTCGTAGTAGTTCATGTACTTCGGGTCGGGATCATGGAAGAACAGATTCCGCGACAACTTCAGCATGTTGTACACACAACACGTCTCGGCGTGATCGCGGTTGTTGGGTTCCGACCACAGCGACCCGGCGATGACGTCGCGCTTGCGCAGGATCTCGCCTACGCCAAGCCCGCCATGGCTGTAGGTCCGGTGCGGGACCACCATGTCCCAGAAGTTCCTCGCGGCCGTGTGGTATTCGGGCACGTCATTTTGCTCGAAGACGCGCAGGTAGCCGATGAATTGCGGGATATGCTGGTTCGCGTGGCGCCCATCCAGGATGTCGGTCCCCGCGACCGTCGGGTCCTTCACATTGCGATTGTCGAAGTACCGAGCGACCGTGAGATACTCCGGCTTGTCAGGCCGCAGTGCGTGCAGACTGGCGAAGGCATCGTTCGCGCCGCCGTACTCACCCGCGAT
>CAZMGX010000713.1:0-1832 GCA_964565915.1 uncultured Gemmatimonas sp. | reverse complement strand
ACGACAGCAGCCCGTTTCAGGTGAACGGGGCCAAGCAGTACGTCACCATGGCCGCCAACTCCCGGAACGAGGATGAGGTCCCGAAGCATCTCAGCAACGCGATCA
This sequence comes from uncultured Gemmatimonas sp., assembly GCA_964565915.1. Taxonomy (GTDB): domain Bacteria; phylum Gemmatimonadota; class Gemmatimonadetes; order Gemmatimonadales; family Gemmatimonadaceae; genus Gemmatimonas. The sequence continues at coordinate 1,727 of CAZMGX010000713.1, read as the reverse complement.
AGGTGCTGACCGAGAACCCCTCGAAGATCAACAACGAGGCCGGACGCCAGTACATGCTGGTGCGGACCTATGCGCAGTGGCTGAAGCGTGACGGCGCGGCGTACGTGATGAAGCGCGGCGAGCTCGGGTTCACGACCGATCGCGACGCCCAGCAAAACCTGCTGCTCGCGCTCGATTCGGCCGTGACCACCATCGAGCGGATGCTCCCGGAGTGTGGCGCCACCGTGCGCCCGTACCGCGAGCAATTCTCGAACGACATCTACAACAAGTCGGTCGCGGCCATGACCGCCGACCAGAACGACTCGTCGGTGTACTACGCGAAGCTGGCGCTGCAGGTCGCGAGCACGGATCCGCGCCCGTGGAACGTGCTCTCGGCCGTGTACCAGAAGATGAATCAGATGGACAGTGCCACCATCGCGATGCGGAAGGTGATCGCGATGGCCGGCAACGACTCGGCGTACAAGAAGGTTAAGCAGCAGAGTCGCTACAACCTGGCCGTGATCCAACTCCAGAAGGCGGAAACCGCCACCGGCGACGTCAAGGATCAGGAGATCAAGAGCGCCCGCAGTCTGCTCGAGGACTACCTCAAGGAATCACCGGGTGAACCCGGGGCCACCCAGGCACTCGGCCGTGCGATGCGGTTGGCGGGCGACACGGCCGCCGTGGCGTCCGTGTTCGCCGAGATGGTCAACAGCCCGGAGAAGTTCACGGCCGACCAGCTTTTCGAGGCGGCGTCCAACGCCGCGGCCGCTGCTCGTGACGGCGACGCGATCACGTTGTTCGACAACGGGCTCAAGAAGAACCCGAATCACCGGATTGCGCTCCTCAACCTCGCGAACGTGCTCTTTCAGACCAAGAACACGGAACGGATGGGGGCGGTGACCGAGCGGCTGATCAACATCGATCCGAACAACCCCGACAGCTGGCGTATGCACGCGGGCTACTGGCAGTTGCGTCAGCGGGCCGAGACCGACGCCGCCAAGAAAAAGGCCTACGGCGATTCGACGCTTGCCGCGATCAAGGCGCGCGATGGCGTGAACCCGAAGATCACCATTTTTCTGGCGGCCAAGTCGGGCAACACGTTCACGGTGCAGGGCAACCTGAACAACGAGAGCGACAAGGCGGCGTCATATACGCTCAAGTTCGAGCTGCTGGACGACAAGGGCGCCCCGGTCGGAACAAAGGACGTGGCGGTGGGACCCGTCGATGCGGGTGCGTCGGCCGCGTTCTCCCTCAAGATCGACGGACCCAGCATCATCGCGTATCGCTATGCGCCAGTGAAGTAGCGCGCCTCGCGCGTAGTCTGCGATCGGCGGGCCGAAGTCCATACATTTCATTGACTTCGGCCCGAACGGTTCGTTAGTTTTCTCAGGTGGGCGACGGCGTTGGGCCGCCGCCCTTCTGCGTACCCGGGAGAGGGCCATGCAGGCTCACCTCCCGTTTATCGCCTTACCGCATGGTTCGCGTCACACGAGTCCACGAGGGCGGCATTGCCGATCAGCTCGGAATCCTGCCCGGCACCGAACTGCTGTCGGTCGACGGTCGACCGTTGGAGGACTTCCTCGACTGGGAGTTCCTGACGGCTGACGAGTCGTTCGTGGTCGCTGCGCGCCTCCCCGATGGGTCGGACGTGGAGTATGACATCGAGCGGGTCGATGGCGAGCCGATGGGACTCGAACTGGCGCCGCCGACCATTCGCCGCTGCGCCAATCGCTGCGAGTTCTGCT
>CAZMGX010000712.1:0-1837 GCA_964565915.1 uncultured Gemmatimonas sp. | reverse complement strand
GCTTCGGTGGCGGAGGATTTGGTGGTGGTGGGTTTGGCGGTGGACCGGGAGGTGGTCCGGGTGGCCGTGGCAATCAGGGTGCACAGCCGGACTCCGTACCCATCGTTCGCGCCAACTTCGACACGCGCAAAACCGATAGCGTCGCCTGGGTGAAAGTGCCCAAGAATGAGACGTCCATGACGCGCGGCGAGGATGGCAGCATGCGCATGACCGCGAAGATCAACCCGCTGCCGCAGGGCGACGATTGGGCGCTGCTCAGCGACGGGACGATCGCCGTGGTGCGTGTGCTCGACTACCACGTCGACTTCTACTCGGTCGACGGCAAGCACGAGGCCTCGGAGCGTCTTCCGTTCGATTGGAAGCGTATCTCCGACGAAGAGAAGACGAAGATGGTCGACTCGCTCAAGGTGATGGCGAAGACGATCACCGATCGGCAGGCCGCGCAGAATCCGAACAACCAGTTCCGGATGAACTTCGAGGTGACCGCGCCGGAAAAGCTGCCCGACTACTATCCGCCCATTCGCGCCGGGTCGACGATGGCAGATCGCGACGGCAACCTCTGGATCCTGCCATCGACGTCGAATCTGTCGGCGCAGATCGCGCAGCAGATGATGGGCGGCCCGGGCGGGCGCGGCGGGTTTGGTGGCGGCGCCGGTCCCGGTGGCGGACGTGCCGCCGGCGATTCGTCCGCACGGGGACGTGGAGCGGCCGGTGATTCGACCGCTCGCGGAGGGCGCGGCGGTGCGGGCGGCATGGGTGCGCTCGCCGGTCTCATGCCGAACATGGCCAACATGCCGCCGCTCGTGTACGACGTGGTCAATCGCAAAGGGCAGCTGGTGCATCGCGTGCAGCTGCCGTCGGGAAGGCAGCTGGTGGGATTCGGCCCGAATGGCACGGTGTATCTGGCGGCCCGTGAGGGACGCGACCTGTTCCTCGAGAAAACCCGGTTGGCACCGTAATTCGGCTGGTCTCCAACAAACACAACGTCCCCGCGATGAAGAGTCATCGCGGGGACGTTTGATTTCAGAGATCAGCACGCCCCAAACGCGGGGCCTCTGCGTCGCTCAGCCCTGCGGGCCTGCTGCCAGAATGTTAGCCGGTACCGCGTCACCGAACTTCGTGATGTTGTCGCGGAACATGCCGGCCAACTTCTTCGCCTGCACGTCGTACGCGTCGCCGTCGGCCCAAGTGCTGCGCGGATTCAGGACTTCGCTTGGGACGCCATCAATGGCCACGGGCATCTGGAGGCCGAAGATCGGATCGGCGACCGTTTCGGCCGACTTGAGCGATCCGTCGAGCGCGGCGTGGATCATCGCGCGAGTGTACGAGAGCTTCATGCGCTGACCGACCCCGTACGCGCCGCCACTCCACCCCGTGTTCACCAGCCAGACCTGCGCGCCGTGAGTGCGCAGGAGTTCGCCCAGCATTGTCGCGTACTTGGTCGGGTGCCACACCAGGAACACGGCCCCGAAGCAGGCACTGAACGTGGCCTGCGGCTCGGTGACGCCGCGTTCGGTGCCGGCCACCTTCGCCGTGTAGCCCGACAGGAAGTAGTACATCGCCTGCTCGGGCGACAGCTTCGCGATCGGCGGCAGCACGCCGAAGGCATCGGCGGTCAGGAACACCACGTTCTTCGGGTGTCCACCGCGCCCGCTCGGCACGTGGTTCTTGATGTAGTGCAGCGGATAGGAGGCGCGCGTGTTTTCGGTCAGCGACTGATCACTGAAGTCCACGGCGCGCGACGGCTGGTGCAACACGACATTCTCGAGCACCGTGCCGAACATCTGCGTGGTCTGGTAGATGTCCGGCTCGTTCTGCGGCGAGAGGTTGATGACCT
>CAZMGX010000711.1:0-1848 GCA_964565915.1 uncultured Gemmatimonas sp. | reverse complement strand
GTGCGGGTAAGACGACGTTGTTCCGCATGATCAACGGCCTCGAAAAGCCCGACGCCGGAGAGCTGCACATCGGCGAGACGGTCGTGATTTCCTATCAGGACCAGCAGCGTACGCTGGAAGGGAAGCGCACGCTGTGGGAGGAGATCTCGGGCGGTCGCGAGCAGATCCTCGTGGGCAAGCGTGAACTCAACTCACGCGCCTATGCGTCCAGCTTCAACTTCCGCGGCGCCGATCAGCAGAAGCTGGTGGCGAATTTGTCCGGCGGTGAGCGCAATCGTCTGCACCTGGCCAAGACGGTGATGCAGGGCGGCAACCTGCTGCTGCTGGACGAACCGACGAACGATCTCGACGTCGATACGCTGCGCGCGTTGGAGACGGCCGTGCTCGACTTCAGCGGCTGCGCGGTGATCATCTCCCACGATCGCTGGTTTCTGGACCGTGTCGCCACGCACATCCTGGCGTTCGAGGGTGATTCGGAAGTGGTGTGGTACGAGGGGAACTACGGCGCGTACATCGAGGATCTCAAGCGTCGCAAGGGGCCGGATGCGGACCAGCCGCATCGCATCAAGTACAAGAAGTTGGTGCGTTCGTAAGTCCGGCGTTGGGGCCCGGCGGGTCAGGGTATCCCTTCGCCGCTTGGCTGCGGCGCGGTCGGGTTTGGTGCGCGACTGCACTTCATGGCGCGCGCGCCGCAGAGGCGGCTGCGGGACACCCTGACCCACCCGGCCTTTCGCAGGGACTGCGCACGGCGGGGGTGGGGCGCATGTGACGGAACGCTGGCAATTGCGCAGCGAGAAAGCCGGCTCGATCGTGTCGTCGAACGACTGCGCGAACCGCGACGCCGCGACTCGCTCGGTCGAAGACGCTTCACTCACAACTGCCCTGTCCGACCATGACGAGTCGCGAACATGTGGGGATCGCCGTAGGAGGTTTTGTCGGCCAGTTCGCGCTGTTCGCGAGTCTGCTGATCGCCGTGGCCATCCATGCGAGCTTGCTGCCGCCGCCCACGGACGTGCCCGGGATACTTCGTGCGTTCAGCGCCGAGACATCACTCTGGGAGGCGGGCGGGTTACTCGTCACCTCGGAAAACGATCGGATATTCGAACGGGTGCTCCTCGTGTCGCTCGCGGCGTTCACCGGAGGTTATGCCGCGGCGCGTATTGCTCGAGAGCGTCCGACACTCATCGGCTTGCTGTCCAGCTGGTTGCTCGTCGGGTTGGCCGTCGTGGTGGCATGGCGTACTCCCCACTTCGCTCCTGACCTTCGTACCGCGCTGGTGCTCGGGCTGCTACCGGCGATGGGCGCTCTCGGCGGTGGCGCAACCCTCACTCAAGGCTTGCTCCGTCGTGTGGCATTGGCGGCAGGTAGGCGCGCCTAAGTTTTGACGCCATCGTTCGGTGGCTTGATCATCTGAACACGCATGATGACGTACATTCGCGCGTTGACCCTCGATGATGTGGAGCAGGTTCGCGTATTAGCCGACGGCAGCCAACGTGAAGGCTTTCGCTTCGTGCAGCGGTTCGCCGACGACATGCTCATGACGGCGCTCGATACGCGCGAGCAATGGTTTTTCGGTGTATTCGACGGCCCCGAGCTGCGAGCGATCGGCGGCGTGACACCAGATCCGTATGCACAGGATGCGCACATCGGCCGCGTTCGTCGCGTCTTCGTCGCGTCCGCCGTTCGGCGGCGCGGGTATGGCGCTCAGCTGCTTGACGCGCTCGAAGGCCGGGCGCGCACGGTATATCCGATCCTGCGACTCAGGACCGACACCGCGGCCGCGGCGGCGTTCTATGAACATCGCGGCTATACACGGATCGTTGATGTCGAGTACACGCACGTGCGCCA
>CAZMGX010000710.1:0-1848 GCA_964565915.1 uncultured Gemmatimonas sp. | reverse complement strand
GCCGCGCTCGGGGCGATGAGCGCGCTGGCGCTGCGCGGCATGCGCGTGCCGGACGATGTGTCGGTCGTGGGCTACGACAACACGGCGCTCGCGGAAGTCTCGCAAATCAATCTGACGACGGTCGACCAACCGCGTCCGGACATGGGGCGGACGGCCGTAACCCTGCTGCTCGAGCGGTTCGGTGGACGACGCGACACCGCTCGGCACGTCGTGATCCCTTCGCGCCTCGTGGTGCGCGGCACCACGGCAGGACGTACTCCGTCGGCGTGACGAAACTGGATCGACCCGAGCGCTCCTCTAGCGGCGTGCGCTCGGATCTCCGGTTGGCGGTGGTGCTTCATCCGTCTTTCGACGCGGGCCCAGCAGTTGCTCGAGCAGCGGACGCAGGCCATCCGCCCAGACCTGATAGCCCTTCAGTGAGGGGTGCAGTCCGTCGACCATCATGCCGGGGAAGAGCGTACCACCGGCGTCGGCCAGTTGCGCGTTCACGTTCAGGTAGCGGACCCGTTTTCCATCAGCGAGTCGGGCAAGGTTGTCGTTGATGCGGTTGATCTCCGGCATGACGGCGATGTTGTCGTTTCGCGGGAAGATGCCGGTGACGATGATGGTGGCCCGCGGGGCCTTCTGCTGGCAGAGCCGGATGATGGCCGTCAGGCCATTGGTGATGTCGGCGATTTTTGCCGCGTCACCCGGTCGGTTGCCGACGTTGTTGGTGCCGGCGAGCAGCACAATCACTTTCGGGTTGATGCCATCGAGCTCACCCTGTTCGAGGCGCCAGAGAATGTGCTCCGTACGATCGGCGCCCCAGCCGAAGTTGGCGGCGTTCCAGCCGAAGAATGTGGCGTTCCAGTGTGCGAGGAACTGGGGATAGTCGGTGGCGCCCCATCGGCGCGTGATGGAGTTCCCGAGGAAGTAGAGGTCGATGCGTCCCTTGGTGCGCTTCTCGAGCAGTTGCCGGTGGGCGAGCATCGAGTTCGAATCGCTGCGTGGGACGGCGATCGCGGCGGGTGTTCGCGGCAGGGGCGGTTGCGCGACGGGACTGGTCCGGCACCCGGCGGTGGTTGCGACGGTAACGACGCCGAGTGTCAGGAGACGGAGTCGGCGGGCGGGTCGGCGGGGGCAGGGGGGTGTCATGGCGCGGGTTCTCCTGTCGATGGCGGCGGGACGTGCGGTTTCTGCGTGTCGCGTTATGGTCGAGCTCGCCAAGAATTTGCTTGGCAGCTGTTGACAGGGCGGGGAGTGCTCAACATGTTAGCCGCCGGTGGAACGTTCCAACAGTGACGTCCGAAGTATGGAACGTTCCAAACCCTCGCAGTTCCCGCCTGCTGTTCCCGCCTCCCGCCTGCAGTTCCCGCCTCCCGCCTGCAGTTCCCGCCAGCCGTCTTCGGCTCCCGCCATCCGTCCCTCCCGCCAATGTCTCCCCCTCTCAGGGCCCATCGCGCGTCCCATCGGCGTGCCGATGCCGGACCATCAGAACTCCCGGCCGGCAAGCGCACTGCGCCGGCGACCCGCCACCGCGCTTCGAGCCTGCGAGGCCTCATGCGACCGATCCTGACGTTGTTCCTCTTGTGTGTCGCGGCGGCCAGTCCGCTCGCCGCCCAATCGACGGGCGCGTTTCGCGGCGTCGTCACGGACTCCGCCACCAAACAGCCCATCGCCGGCGCCCGCGTGGTCATCACCGGCACCACGGTCGGCTCTGTGTCGCGCGCCGACGGCAGCTATCTCGTGGCGCGCGTGCCGTCCGGAACGCAGAGTGTCCGCATCAGCGCCATCGGCTACGAGGCGCAGACACGCTCCGTCACCGTCGCGCCGGGACTCACCGCCGTGCTCGACGTCGTGCTGGGCAAG
>CAZMGX010000709.1:1323-1852 GCA_964565915.1 uncultured Gemmatimonas sp. | reverse complement strand
CAATGATGCGCCCGCCGCGACCCGCTGCGGCGTGCGCCGCCTCGCGCGCGATCAGCTCCATCGTCCGCTCGCGCAGGTTCGCCGGGGCGACCAAGAGCTTGCGATAGCGCTTCTGCCGCGACATGCCGGTGAGGGAATTGAACAAGTCGGTGAGATCGGCACCGATCTCGGGATGGCAGGTGAACAACCCGAGATCCGTATACTGGCGTGCGGTCTTGGAGTTGTAGTTGCCGGTGCCGACATGTACGTAGCGGCGAATGCCGTCGGCATCACGCCGGACAACCAGCACCGTCTTCGCGTGCGTCTTCAGCCCGGGGACGCCGTACGCGACGTGGATGCCGTAGCTCTCCATCGTGCGCGCGAAGGAGATGTTGTTCTGCTCGTCGAAACGCGCCTGCAGCTCGATGAGCACGGCGACTTGCTTGCCCTGCTCCGCGGCCTCGGTGAGGGCGCGCACGATCGCCGTGTCCCCGGAGGTCCGATACAAGGTGAGCTTGATGGCCAGCACCTGCGGGTCGTGCGCCGCCAC
>CAZMGX010000709.1:0-1313 GCA_964565915.1 uncultured Gemmatimonas sp. | reverse complement strand
AAGAAGGACTCGACCGACGAACTGAACGACTCGTACGGGTGATGCACGAGGATGTCGCGCTCGCGGATCGCCTCGAAGATGTTACGCCCATCTCGCAGCGCCGGCGGCACCACGGGGGTGTACGGCTTGTCATGCAATCCGGACACCTCGAGGGCGGCCAGTGCCATGAGATCGCCCATCTCCATCAAGTCGTCGACACTGTGCACATCACCGGCGCCGAGCGGTGCCACCGCCTGCGTCTCGCTGTCGCTCAACTCCTCCATCAGCAGCACCCGCATGCTCTCCGGCATGTCGCGATGCACCTCGAGTCGCACGACCTCGCCGAACCGTCGCTGAAACACCTGCTGCTCAATCGTCTCCAGCAGGTCTTCCGGCTGATCGATCTGCCCGAGATCCAGGTCCGAGTAGCGCGTGATGCGGAAAGTATGCCACTGCGCCACGGTCAACCCGGGAAACAGTGCCCCGAGGTTCTCCCCAATCAGGTCTTCGAGTGGCACGAAGCAATGGGCACGCCCCGCCGGCACCCAGCGCGGCAATGACCGCGGCACTTTGACGCGCGCAAAATGCTCCGATCCGTCCGCCGGGTCGCGAATTTCCACGGCCAGCGACAGCGACAGATTCGAGATGTAGGGGAACGGATGCCCGGGATCGACCGCCAGCGGGGTCAGCACCGGAAACACCTGCGACTCGAAGTACTCACCGACCGCCCGTGCCTCGGCGGGCGTGAGATCCGCCATGCGCAGGAGTCGGATGCCATGCGCCTCGAGCGCCGGCCACAGTTGCTCCTGCAGGGCAACGCGCCGGCGCTCCAGCAGCCCCTGCACACGCTGTCGGATCGCATCGAGCTGTTCACTGGGCGCGAGCGGATCCAACGGGTACTGCGTCGCGCCCGCGGTGACCTTCCGGCGCAGGCCGGCCACCCGCACCATGTAGAACTCGTCCAGATTGGTGCTGAAGATGGCGAGGAACTTGAGCCGCTCCAGCAGCGGCACGCGCGCATCGAGCGCTTCCTCGAGCACGCGCGCATTGAAGTCGAGCCAACTGAGCTCTCGATTCAGGTAGGGCAAGGACCGCGATGAGCTATTGGGCATGCGCGCAGAGGTCCGCGACCACTCGTCGCGGACCGATCAACCTCAGACGGCGATGAAGGCGGCAAGCACCTTGTAGGACAGGGCGGCGATCAGCGCAGAGGCGGGAATCGTGATCACCCACGCCCACACGATGCGGGACGCCAGACCCCAACGAACGGCGGACAGTCGATTGGTGGCGCCCACGCCGACGATCGCTCCGGTGATGGTATGCGTGGTGCTGAC
>CAZMGX010000708.1:0-1853 GCA_964565915.1 uncultured Gemmatimonas sp. | reverse complement strand
CAAGCGGGCCGGCAGCTACGTGACCGTGCGCGACCTCATCGACGAGGTCGGGCGTGACGCCGTGCGCTACTTCTACCTGATGCGGCGCGGCGATTCGCAGCTGGTGTTCGACATCGACCTGGCACGCAGTCAGTCGGAGGAGAATCCCGTCTACTACGTGCAGATGGCGCACGCCCGCATGTGCGGGATTTTCCGGGTCGGCGAGATCGACGCCGCGACGGTGAGCGCGGACGGCGTGGACCTGTCCGTCCTCGCCGAACCGGCTGAACAGGAGCTGATCAAGCAGCTGCTCGACTTTCCGGCCATCGTGTCGTCGGCGGCCGACAACCTGGAACCACACCGCGTGGCGGGATGGCTGCTCGAGACCGCTCGTTCGGCGCACACGTGGTACCACAAGCACCATGTCCTCGGAGAGCCCGAGGCGATCACGCGAGCGCGATTGGTCCTCGCGCGCGCGACGCAACTCGGCCTCGCCGCCGGTTTGCGCATCCTCGGACTTTCTGCGCCGGAGCGCATGTGAGCGTGAGTGAAGCGGGGCACGTGCTGGTCGTCGGATCGGTTGCCCTCGATTCCGTGGAGACACCGTTCGGACGCGCTGATGATGTGCTGGGAGGGTCCGGCACGTTCTTCGCCTCCTCGGCGTCACATTTTGCGCCGGTGCAGCTGGTGGGGGTCGTCGGTGACGACTACCCCGTCGACAAGCTGGCGCCGCTCGCCGCGCGCGGCGTCGACCTGGCGGGCCTCGAGACGGCATCAGGATCCAGCTTTCGCTGGCGCGGCCGCTATCGTCACGACCTGAACGCCGCGGAGACCCTCGAGACGCACTTGGGTGTCTTCTCGAATTTCCGCCCGAAGATTCCCGATCAGTTTCGCAACGCGCCATTCGTGTTCCTTGCCAACATCGATCCGCGACTGCAGCTGCAGGTGCTCGAACAAGTCGAGCGCCCGCGTCTGGTCGCCTGCGATACGATGAATTTCTGGATCGAGTCGCGTCGCCCCGAATTGATCGAGCTGCTCAAGCACGTCGACCTGATCACGCTCAATGATGGCGAGGCGCGCCAGCTCACGGAAAAGACCAATCTGGTGCATGCGGCGCGCTGGATCCTCGACAAGGGGCCGAAGCACGTGCTGATCAAGAAGGGCGAACACGGCGCGTTCATGTACACGCGGGACAGCGTGTTCTTCGCGCCCGCCTATCCGCTGGAGTCGGTGTTCGACCCGACCGGCGCGGGTGATTCGTTTGCCGGTGGCTTCATCGGCTATCTGGCGTCGACGGGAGACCTCAGCGATCGCGCGATGCGTCGCGCGGTCGTCGTCGGATCGGCGATGGGATCATTTGCCGTTGAGAAGTTCTCAAATGCCCGACTTCTGGAGATCACGCGCGCCGACATCGATGCGCGCGTGCAGGAGTTCCGGCAGCTGGTCGCGTTCGACGCGGATCTGGACACGTGACGGTGCCGGGCGGCACGCCGATGGACTATCGCTCGGCGGGGGTCGATATCGACGCGGCGGACGACGCCAAACATCGCCTTGCGAAGTTGGTGCAGTCGACGATGACGGCCGGTGCGCGCGGTGCCTTCGGCGGATTCGGCGGCATGTTTCGTGTACCGGAGGGCATGCGGGCGCCGCTGCTGGTGGCGAGCGCCGACGGCGTGGGTACGAAGATCAAGACGGCGATCGAAAGTGGACGACACGACACCATCGGTCACTGTCTGGTCAATCACTGCACCAATGACATCCTGGTGCAGGGCGCCTCGCCCCTGTTCTTCCTCGACTACGTCGCGTTCGGCAAGCTCGAACCGCCTGTCGTCGAAGCGGTCGTCGCCGGAGTGGCGGCCGGGTGCCGCGAGAAC
>CAZMGX010000707.1:0-1863 GCA_964565915.1 uncultured Gemmatimonas sp. | reverse complement strand
GCAGAGGTCCCCGTTCGCCGAGGGGCTGGGCGCACTGCTGGGCGTGACGGAGTCGCCACGCAAGGCCGGCCGCAGCAGGCGTCGTTCCACGGAGCCTCGACGTCCGTCGGCCATTACCGTCGCGAGGTCATCATCGTGCTCGATCGCGTTCACCAGGAACGCGGCATTACACCCGCACTTGACGCCGAGTGTGGGCCTACCAAGTGCGGAGTCGCCGAGTGCGGGGCCGGCGGTGCGGAGGTGTTCGAAGGCGCGGCGGACGCTGGGCGGCATGAGCAGCCAGGGGGCTTCGCAATCTGCGCCCAGCGAGAGCGTGTGCGGCTCGACGGCGAAGCTGGAGGAATGCGCCCGATGGGCGATCGATACCTGGATCGAGGGGGCTGCCTCGGGTGTGGCACGACTTGCCGTGAGCGGCGCGCATGGCGCGTGTACGATTGAGGGCTGCGGGCGTCGTTCGGCGACGACGAGCGAGGGATAGACGGCGGCATCGAACAGCGCGGGCGCGTTGCTCCAGTCGCGCACCACGCGAACGGCGGTATGTTCGGCGAGCCAGGCGCGAATACCGCCGCCAGCGAGGGCTCGCCACAGCTTGGCGGGCACCAGGAGCGCGGCGACGCCTCCTGGCGCCAGCAACTGCACGCCGCGCTCGATGAACGCGGTGGAGAGATCGGCCTGGGCGGCGAACCCGGTGCCTGCGCCGGCGCGGAGGGCGCCGGCCCGCCATGCGGCGTGACGCATGGATCGGTATTCGGCGCGCAAGCGCATGCGGTCGGCGAGGGGCAGCGCGTGCGGACGCACCCAGGGTGGGTTACCGACCACCACGTTGAAGCCGCCGAGTGCGGCGACGTCGCCAAAGAGGGTGGAAAATCGGAACGGGAGGGCGCCGCCGAGTGTGAGGCGTCGGTGTTGTGCGGCGAGTTCGCGTGCGCGTTTCCGCAGGTGAGTGAGGCGCAGTCTGTCGTGGCGGTTGCGCCGAGCGCGTTCCCCGAACAGATCGCGGGTGCGGAGCGATTCGATCATCGCGCAGCGTTCGGCACGGATCGTGTCGGCGACGCGGTTGCATTCGGCGACGGCACGTTGGCGTTCTTCGCGCTCGAGGGCGGTGGCAAGTGTGTGCTTTCTGGCTCCGGTCGCGCGGGCATATCGTTCGCGCAAGCGGGTCACGCGTCGAGCACCCGGCGGGGCGTGTTGGAAGTCTCCGCCCGCGAGTGTGTCGCCGATGCGGATGTGGTGATCCAGGTTGGGCAGTGGCGGGATATGCGTGATGCGGGTCTCGGGGCACTCGATGATGATGGAGAGCCAGAGGCGCAGTTCGCACAGCCACACGGCCATCGGGTGGCGATCGACGCCGAAGATGCGTTGGGTGAGGACCTCCCGACGAATCGCGTGTATCGGGCGGGTGTCACCGGCGCGCGATTCGATGTTGGCGAGTTTTTCGAGGGCGTGAACGAGAAACGCGCCGGAACCGCAGGCCGGATCGAGGAGTCGCAGGGACTGGAGTGCGTGACGCGTGTCGCCGGCGAGGGCGAGCGGGAGACGGGTGTTGTCGAGGGCGTGGGCGGGGAGTGCGGGGATGGCGGTCAGCAGTGCGTCGCGCACGACCGTATCGACGAGTGAGGGGGGCGTGTAGTAGGTTCCGGACTGGTGGCGTTCTTCACTGGCCATGAGGGATTCGAAGGCGCGTCCGAGCATTTCGGGGTCGATTGCTGCTTCGGACCACTGTGTGGAGTCTTCATGGGCGGTGAAGCGATAGCGATCGAGCAGGTCGACGAGCAGGGCGGCGAGGGCGTCGTCGGAGAATCGCACGTGACGTCGTCGGCGCTCGAGCGGTGTCGGGGCGAAGAGGCCGCCGTTGAGGAAGGG
>CAZMGX010000706.1:0-1863 GCA_964565915.1 uncultured Gemmatimonas sp. | reverse complement strand
ATGTGCACTGCGGCTACCTGCATCGCGGCTTCGAGAAGGAGTGCGAGGATCACACCTGGCACAACCTGATCCCGTACGTCGACCGCCTGAACTACTGCTCGGCACTGATCAACGATTTCGCGTACTGCGACGCCGTCGAGAAGCTGATGGGCATCGAGATCACGCCGCGCACGAAGTACCTGCGCACGCTCCTGTCGGAATACTCGCGCATCACCGACCATCTCACGTGCGTCGCAGCGAGCCTGATGGAATTGGGCGCCATGACGGCGTTCCTCTATCTGGTCACGGTCCGCGACTACATGTATGAGCATCTCGCCGCGTTGACCGGGGCGCGCGTGACGTACTCGTACGGGCGCATCGGGGGGCTCGCCAACGACGTCCCGCCGGGATGGTTCGCTCGGCTGCGCGAGATCCTCGTGGAATACGAGACGTACGTGGAACGCGTGCATGGTCTCGTGGACCGCAACCGGATCTTCATCGATCGGCTGCGCAAGGTGGGGACCATCAACACGGCCGATGCCCTGCACTGGGGCTTCACGGGACCGATCCTGCGCTCGACCGGTGTCCCGCGCGACCTGCGCAAGGACACGCCGTACCTCGCGTACGCGGAGCTGGACTTCGACGTCCCGGTCGGCATCATGGGCGACAACTACGATCGGTATTACATCCGCATGCGTGAGATGGATGAATCGGTGTACATGATCCGTCAGCTAATGGACATGATGCCCGAGGGTCCGATCAACGTCGACGACCGGCGCTGCGTTTTCCCCGAGAAGTCCCTGGTCTACTCGGAGATCGAATCGCTGATCAACCATTTCAAGCTCGTCATGGACGGACCGTCCGTGCCGGCCGGTGACATCTACGTTGCCCATGAAGCGCCGAACGGCGAACTGGGCTTCTACGTCGTGAGTACCGGCGGTGGCACGCCACACAAGGTGCATGTGCGCTCGCCCAGCTTCGTCCACATGGGTGGTGTGCACAAAATGCTCGACGGACACCAGCTGGCCGACATCGTCACCACGTTCGGATCGGTGAACATGATCGGCGGGGAGTGCGACCGATGAGCGAGCTGGTGCAGCGGCTGATCCCCGAGTTCGAACGCTGGAAACTGCGGTATCCACCGGGATTCGAAGGGTCGCTGTCGCTTCCCGCGCTACGGCGCATTCAGGAAGAGCGTGGGTACATCGCCGACGAGGACATCGACGCCCTGACGGCGTATCTCGGCGTTCCCCGCAGTCAGGTCGACGAGGCCGTCGCATTCTACACACAGTTCACGCGAAAGCCCCTGGGCGAACATCACATCCAGGTCTGCCACAATGTGCCCTGTTCGTTGCGGGGCGCCGAGGGACTGGTGGCGCATCTCTGCCAGCGCCTGGGCATCAAGCCCGGCGAGACGAGTGCCGATGGCCGGTTCACGCTGACCACCGTGGAGTGTCTCGCCTCGTGCGGTACCGCGCCGATGATGATGGTCGGTGATGCGTACTACGAGAACCTGACCCCGGAGTCGGTCGACGCGTTGCTCGCGGAGCTCAAGCGATGACCGCCCCCGCCGAGCTGTCCGGGACCAAGTTCTTCATGAACTTTCCCGTCACCGAGACGTCGCACACGCTGACCGACTATCGCGCACGCGGTGGCTATGAGGCGCTGGCGAAGGTCCTCGGAGGGATGTCGCCCACCGACGTGACCAAGGAAGTGAGTGCCGCCGGGTTGCTGGGACATGGCGGAGCCGCCTTTCCCGCCGGTCGCAAGTGGGGCGTAGTCAAGCTGGGCGACGGCGAGCCGCACTTCGTCTGCATGAACGCCGACGAGGGCGAGCCTGGCACGTTCAAGGATCGCTGGCTGCTGGAGAACGTCCCGCACATG
>CAZMGX010000705.1:0-1871 GCA_964565915.1 uncultured Gemmatimonas sp. | reverse complement strand
ACGGATCTCTTCCAGTATGGCAATGCCACGTGGGTCGTTGATGCCAACGCGGAGTGCCGCAGCAACTATGCGGTCCGCGGCGATGTGCGCCTGATTCGTATCCCGTTCGGCGGGAGTGCGCGTGATACGCTTGTCATCCCCGGGATGCGAGGCTCGGGCGCCGGCGTGAGCGTGGTGGGCGATGTGGCGTACGTGTCCGCCGGCGGCGACGCCGACTTCAGCGACTTCCCGTACCGCGTGATCGCCACCGGTCGCATCGCAAAAGTGGATTTGCGCAATCGTGTGGTGCTCTCAAGTCGCGTGATGCCTGCCGCCAGCTACGGCGCCTCAACGGCGATCGGTGCCGACGGCTTCGTTTATGTATCCCTTTATGAGAACTTGACCACGTTCACGAACCGGGTCCTGAAGCTGCGAGCCGAGGACCTGACCGACGTGAGCGGCGCGTCTCCGTGGCTTTCACTGACCGATACGAACGGGCAGCAAGTCCCCTGCGGCAGCGCCACCGCAGATGCTCTCGGTCGGGTGCACTGCATCATCAGCGGAGCCGCGTCGGCGACGTCGTTGGTGGTCTTCGATCCGTCGGGGCGGGAAATACGCCGAGCCGCGGCAGGGCAGGGCGGCGTCGATCTGGCATTGCGTTAGACTCCTTGCATGCCTCTGCTGGTCACCGACGCGATCGTGCTGCACGTCGCCGACTATCTCGAGTCGTCGCGCATTCTGCGACTCGCGACGCGGGAGGCTGGTGTGCAATCCGTCGTGGCGCGCGGGGCACGGAGTTCGCGCAAGCGGTTCGGGAGCGCGGTCGACTTGTTCGCCGAAGGGCAGGCGCAGATCGAGACTCGCGCCGGTCGCGATCTGCATACGCTCGTCAGTTTTGATGTCGTGTCGTCGAATCCCGGCCTGGCCGCCGAACTCGCGCGCTTCAGCGCGGCGTCGGCCATCGCCGAATGCACCCTTCGCGTGGTGCACGAGGAGGCGGCTCCCGCCGTCTACCTCGGAATTCGGGACGCCTTGCGCGTGCTCGGCCGTAGCGGGCCGGAGGAGACCGGTTCGCTTGCGCTGGGGGCGTTGTGGCGTCTGGTGCGTGACACCGGGTACGCCCCGTCGCTGGAGGCGTGCGCGGAGTGCCATGAGCCGGTGGACGCTGACGCCGAGACGAGGTTCAGCCACACAACCGGCGGCGTCCTGTGTCGCCGATGCGGTGCTCGTGCCCCAGGAGGGCGTCGGCTTCCGCCCAGCGCTCGCGCGGCAATTATGGGGTGGATGCAGGATGAGTCGGCGATGCTGGCAGCCGATGAGATCCGAGCGCACCAGCGATTGCTGCGTGAGTTTCTGCGCCAGTACCTCACGGATGGTCGGCCGATGCGGGCGTTCGCGAGCTGGGAGGCTGGCGGCCTCGACCATAACGCGCAATCTGCGCCCGCGTAGTCACGTTTTTGAACGGGGAAATATCCCCTATAGTGATAACACGTAACAATTTACGTCGATCGCACGGTGTTTCGGGATACTTTGGCTCGTTGCGTCAGAGGGGCCTTAAACGTCTCTCTGTTGGTGATCCTCGGCACACTTCTGTGCCCAATCGCTTGCTTGACTCCACGAATCGTGCGCCATAGCTTCAGCTGTGAAGTACCTGGCAGTTCAACCATTCACCCTTATCTGGAGACTTGACTAGCCACCTGACTCGTCAGTCGGAGAAGTAACATGAAACGTGTGTGGGCAGCGCTGGGTCTGGTGCTCGCTCTCAGCGTAATCATGCCACGAGTCGCGGCCGCGCAGGATAGCAAGCAACGCCGCAATGGAGCGACGCTCGGCCAGAACTACCCGAATCCGTTCAATCCAGAAACTCGCATCCCGTTCAGTGTGGGTGATTC
>CAZMGX010000704.1:0-1879 GCA_964565915.1 uncultured Gemmatimonas sp. | reverse complement strand
AAGCCATCGCCGATGGGGGCCTCAAGGTCGGCGCGGTCACGGCCGTCGCTCCGGAGGGTACGGATACCCAGCGGGCTCGCGTCTTCGCCAAGTTCCTGATCGGCGTCAATACGATATACCTGGGGATGCTGTTCGATCAGGCGTACCTGACCGACGAAAAGACCGACCCGTCGGCATTCGTCTACGAGCTCAAGCCTGCTGCCGAGGTAACCGCCAACGGCATCCGGATCCTGCGCGAGGCCATCGCCGAAGCACGTGCTGCGCGCGACTTCACGCTGCCCACCACGTTCATCAACGGCCAGGCCTACACGCGCGATGAGCTGATTCGCGTCATGCACTCCTATATCATCCGCGCACGCGTCTACGGTGCGCGGACACCAGCGGAGCGCGCAGCGGTGAATTGGAGTGAGGTTTTGGCGCAGTTGGACTCCGGCATCACGACGCGAAGTTTCGCGCAGCAGGCCGATCAAGCCATCGCGGCGACGCAGTCATCGTACTATCAGTACTCGTACCTGCAGACCAACGGACGGACCAATACGCGTCTGGTCGGTCCCGCCGATACGTCAGGCGAGTATCAGCGGTGGCTGGCGCGTCCACTGGGCGAGCGCGCGCAGATCACGGTCGTGACGCCAGACCGTCGGATTCATGCCGCGTCTGGTCCGACCGCGGCGGGGACGCGCTTTGCCTATCTGCCCACGCAGTCCATGTCCACGGCGAACGGGACCTATATGCACAGCCGATACCGCAGTATTCGGTATCTCGTGCCGCCGGCCAACAACTATCACCTCACCGGTCTGATCACGACGATGTCGATCGATGAGATGAAGTTCCTGCGTGCGGAGGCGTTGCTACGACTCAACCGCCTCTCCGAGGCCGCGGCGCTCATCAACCCGACCCGGGTAGCGAGCGGGCTGCCGCCGGTTACGGTGACCGGTCCGCCCGATGGCCGTGCCTGCGTACCCAAGCGTGATGACGGGAGCTGCGGGGATCTGTTCGATGCCCTGCAGTATGAGAAGCGGATCGAACTGTACCCGACCGAGGCCCTGATTTCGTTTGCCGATGCGCGCGGCTGGGGGAGGCTCATTCCGGGAACACCACTGCACTTCCCGGTGCACGGGCGCGAATTGGAACTCTTCGGCTTCCCCTACTACACATTCGGAGGGTCAGGGCCAGGGAGTGCGCCCTGACGCGCTGCGGGTCGGGGGCTACGGGACTTCGCTGAGATTCGCGCAACCGTAGGCCGTGCGATCCGACGGCGCGACTCCCGGCGCAAATACGCGCACGTAGTACGCCTTGCCGGTCTCCAAGGCCGGCAAGGTCGCCGTGGCTTCACCGCTACCATCGTTGCGTGAGAGGATTTGTCGGAAGGCTGCTGCCGCCGCCAGGGGGCGGCCTTCGCCGCCGCATCGACCGACCACCACATCCCACGCCAACTGTCGATTGATGGGCACGAGACGCACCGAAAGCCGGAAGCGCGATTCGCGCGGCCCACGAGACGCGACGTTCAACTCGGCCGCGCCGCGCAACTCGTTGAGTTGGGCGATCGTGGCCACCCAGCGACCAGTCGGCGCGGGAAGCGTGGACTGCGCGCGTAACGCTGGGGCGCCTGCACAGGCAACGGCAACGGCAACGGCAACGGCAGCAGAGCGGAGGGCAGGCATGTGACTCCTCGGAGTGGGCGTGATGGTGGCCACGTCGCGCGACTCATTCGAACGCGCGTGCGCTCCGCGATACACGTGTTGACGATGACGGTTCCTGCCCCCTCGATGTGGCTCGTGTCGACGGGCGCGGGGTGGCTGGAAGCAAGGCGGCTGCGCGACGTGATGAAGCGATGCCGTGTCGTCGCGGCCTGCTTGGTACTCGTGACGACCCCCCTGGC
>CAZMGX010000703.1:0-1883 GCA_964565915.1 uncultured Gemmatimonas sp. | reverse complement strand
CTCCGGGATGCGCTTCGCTCCGAAGAGCAGCAGCACGATCACCAGGACGATCATGATCTCTGTGAAGCCGAAATTCTGTAGCATGGCTGCTCCTAGAAGAGGGACCGCGCGATAAGGTAAGCGATCAACACCCCGAGGAGGCTCAAGAGCGAGACATCCAGGGCGACGGGTCCGACGGTGACGTTCAATATAAGCAGGTCCATCGACAACGGCCCGATCGACGGGTTCATCGGGGTCGTCAGGAACTCCTTCACGGCCCCCGCCGGCAGGAACCGGCGAGCGATCTGCTGAAGCAATCCCCCGGCGACGAAACCGCTAGCCAGGACCATCAGATGAAACACCGGTCGATGCTTGGACGGTCCACGAACGGCCATTACCAGCGCCGCTCCACCACATAGGCGATCGCATCGATCAGCGAGGCACGCGCCGGGCCCTCGGGCAACTCGCTGAGGGCGTCCTCCGCCTCCCGGGCGAATTGGTCGCCCCGGCGGCGCGCGTACTCGAGTCCACCGTGCTCGCGGACGATGCCGACCACCTCGGAAATGGCGTCGTCCTCCGGCTCGGGAGACGCAAACAGCGCTTCGACCCGCGCCCGCGCGGACGCGGGCATCTCGCGCAGGGCCGCGATCAGGGGCAGCGTGACCTTGTGCTCCTTGAGATCGAGCCCGCTCGGCTTGCCCGTCATCTCCTGCCCTTCGGTGTAGTCGAGCAAGTCATCGGCCACCTGGAAAGCCATCCCCAGGCGTTCGCCGAACCGTACCAGCGCATCCCGGTGGCGGGGCGCGCCGCACAGCGCGCCGACCTCGCACGCCGCCATGAAGAGCGATGCCGTCTTCGCGCGGATCAAGGTCTCGTAGTCCGTTTCCGTGAAGGCCAGCGCATCGAACGCCGACAGCTGCCGCATCTCGCCCAGCGTCATCTCGTTGGAGGCGACGGTGATGGCGCGCATGGCTTCGAGATCGCCGAGCGTGACGAGTTCGCGCAGGGCGCGGAGGTACAGGTAGTCGCCCATGATGACCGACACCTGATGGCTGAACAGCGAATTGATCGTGGGCATGCCCCGACGCAGCGCCGAGTGATCGACGGCATCGTCGTGCACAAGCGTCGCGAGATGAATCAACTCGACCACGGCCGCATACGTCACCGCGCGCGGCTGGGAGCGTTCTTCAACGGCGCTGGAGAGCAGCAGCAGCGTCGGCCGGAACAGTTTCCCCTTCATGCCCATGAGGTGATCCTGCACCTCCTGGACGAGCGGAACGTCCGCCGACACGATGCGCCACAACTCGCGCGACACCGCATCCAGTTGCGTGAGCACTGGTGACTGGATGTCGCGCAGAGCCGCAGCGAGTGCTGTCGGCGTGCGCGTGGATAGCGTCATCGCGCTATCAGATCGAGCGCCGCCAATCTGGCGGCGACGTCACGGAAATGAATGTCGGTCGCGAACACACGCGAATAATAGCTCCGGGCCTCGTCCCACCGCTGCAGGGCTTCACAAGAATATGCAAGGAGATAGAGGACCCCGACACGGTGCTCGTCCCCGAGGCCGGGTTCGTGCAGGGCGCGTGTGAGGACCGTCGCCGCGACCGAATGCCGCGACTGCTCCACGAAACATTGCCCCAAAGCCTCGTACGCCGGAAGTCTATGCCGACGACTTCTCAACGCTTTTTGGAACTCGGCGATCGCGTCGTCCAGCAAGCCCATCTCCTTGTAGGCCACCCCGAGATCATAGTGACTCTCGTAATCTTCCTCTCCGAGTGAACGCGAGACCCCCTCCTTGAAGTGCCTGAGGAGCGATTCGAAGTCGGCCTGCTCGTCGCCGCTGACCTGCGGCGCCCGCATCCGCATCCGGGTCGACGAGGGTTCATCGTCCCGCAGCCACTCCG
>CAZMGX010000702.1:0-1885 GCA_964565915.1 uncultured Gemmatimonas sp. | reverse complement strand
ACCCGGGACAGCTCCGGAATGGCCTCGGGGTTGCGCAGCGTCGTGATATCACCGACCGGCTGCTCCTCGACCAGCGCGCGCACCATGCGCCGCATGTACTTGCCGCTGCGCGTCTCGGGGAACGCCGACACCTCGAGAAACTCCTCCGGCACGGCGACAGCGCCCTTCTCCTGTCGCACCAACTCGGTCAGTCGGCGGCGATCGTCCATCGTGATGCGTCGACCAGGCGCGGGGGTCACGAAGGCGAGGGGCGTGAGCCCCTTCTCCCGGTGCGGCGCGCCAACGACGATGACGTTGCCCACGGGCGAGTCGGGATTGATCTGCTTGTCACGCAGGATCGCTCCCTCGATCTCCTCGGTCCCCATCCGATGACCGGACACGTTGATCACGTCGTCGCTGCGTCCGTGCAATGAGAAGCTGCCATCCGCGTGACGAATGGCCACGTCGCCCTGCGTATAGGCCCACTGCCCTTGCCACCGCGACCAGTACGTGGCGCGATAGCGATCGCCGTCACCGCGCCACGTCTCCACTACGCGATGCCCTTCCACGGCGAAGTGCTCGGCGTCGCCCCAGATGGTGCGCGCCAGATAGGGATACGGGGCCGCAATGACGATCTCTCCCTTTTCGCCGTCCATCGTGCGCCGCCATGGAATGCGACCATCATCTCCGGGCTCACCATCCGGCGTCCACACATCACCGATGATCCACGGCAAGGGATAAGTGTGCGCATCTGGCCGCAGTGCGAAGTCGTCGTTGCCGTAGAAGTGCGTCCAGACGATGCCGCCGTGTTCGGTGGCCCAATACGAGTTGATGTACCATGGCGTCATCAACTCCATACCGAACGCCTGCACCGCCGAGGACACGGGTTCGGCGCAGAACGTCGCGACGCGCAGCGACGAGAGATCGTAGCGACGCACATCCTCGGCGTTTTGCGGGTCGGACATGACCGACTTGAGGAACGTGACGCCGGCCTTGAAGATGCGGACCTGATACCGCTCGATGATCGATGCGAAGCGTCCGGCGCTCGGAAAGACGGGCGCCCCCTCGGCCAGTACCGACGTGACGCGGGTCGTGAGCGCCGCCGAGATCATGTAGCTCTGGCCCGTGATCCATCCGGGATCGGCCACAACGTAGATCACATCACCGGGGCGCGCGTCAAACGCGACGCGCATCGTGTTGGCCACGCCGGCCACGTACCCGCCGTGCACATGCACGACGCCCTTGGGTTTCCCGGTCGAACCGGACGTGTAGATGAAGAACAGCGGGAACTCTGCATCAACAGGCAGCGGGTCCGTGGACGTCCACACCGCGCGCACGCAGGAGAGGTCATCGAGCGCGGCGATCGCGTCGACGGAGTCGACCGCAAACCCGACAGTCCGGGCATTGCGCACCAACTCCGCGTCGGCGGCGGCCAGCAGGTCATGGGCCCAAACATCGCGTCCGTCGCGCCACGGCACGTCGGCCTGCCCCGTGTGGCGCACCACCACGACGCGCTCCACGCGGCTGCTCACGTCCACGAGCGCGCGCGCGAGTATGGTGCGCGCCCGGCTCGCGGCGGGGGCATCGATTGCCCCCGATTCCGCGAGAGCCCCCAAGGCACGGCCGATGCCGCGCATCACGTCGCTGCGCTCGACGGTGATCTCGCCGGCAATGGCCCGCGCGGCTTCCGCGACGAGCCGATCCGCATCAGCGCGCGAAAATCCCAGCGTGGCCGCCGCCGCCGTCACCGCGGCAATCGCCTGCTCCGCGGCAATGTACCGATCGAGCGCCGGATCGGTGTATGCGGCTTTGAACGGGATCACTTGCGCGTTGCGATACCCTCCATCGGCGGTGATGACCACCCGCGCGCCCGCATCGTACACGCGATCGGCGAGCGTCTTGTCCG
>CAZMGX010000701.1:0-1912 GCA_964565915.1 uncultured Gemmatimonas sp. | reverse complement strand
ACACCGGCAGCCGCGCCGAGCAACTCATGAGCGGCACGACCATGATGGTCGCCAGGCGATCCTTCGGGCTCTCGATGGTGCGCGTGGCCATGATGCCGGGAACCGCGCAGGCATAGCCCGACAGCATCGGGATGAAGCTCTTGCCGTGCAATCCGACCCGTCGCATCACGCGATCCATGAGGAAAGCTGCGCGCGCCATGTAACCGGAGTGCTCCAGCAGCCCGATGAATGCGAAGAGGATCGCGATCTGCGGCAGAAAGACCAGCACGGAGCCAACACCCGCGAACATGCCGTCGACGACGAGACTGCGCAGGTCCCCCACAGGCAGACGGCTCCCGACGGCAGCCCCCGCGGCGCCGATGAGCGCCTCGATACCGTCCATCAGCGGCGTCGCCCACGAGAACACCGCCTGGAATACCACCGCCATCAGCACCACGAACACGAGCGGGCCAAACACGCGATGCAGCGCGATCGCGTCGATGCGATCACTGGTCGTCAGCAGCGCATTGACGCGACGCGTCACCGTGCGCGAGATGACCTGGGCGATCCAGCCGTATCGCATCTCGGCCTCGAATCGACCCGGCACGAAACCTTCGAGTCGCAAGGACTCCGCCGCACCGCTGATCGCGGCCTCGATGCCGGGAACGCGCGCCACGTGCGCTTCCGGTTTGGTGACGCCAAGCAGCCGCATCGCTTCCATGTGTGCGGCAATGGGCGGAAGCCCATCGGCGACGAGCAACGACGCCAGCGGTTCGAGCGCGACCGACGCGGTTTCAGGGAGCGCGAACCGTCGCGTCGGCGCCGGCAATCCGGCTGCCGTCGCCAAGGCACTCTTTATCGGCTCGATGCCTTCACCGCGGATCGCGATGGTTGGCACCACCGGCACCCCGAGCTCGTGAATCAGCTCCGGGATGTCGATGCGCACACCCTCGGCTTCAGCCACATCGTACTGGTTGAGCGCGACCACCACGGGAATGCCAAGCTCGAGCACCTGACTGGCGAGGAACAGGTTGCGCTCGAGGTGCACGGCGTCGACGACCACGAGGACGACATCGGGGCGCCACCGATCATGATCCCGACCGAGCAGGACCTCGAGGGCGACGCGCTCGTCAGGCGAGCCGGCCGACAACGAGTAGCTGCCGGGCAAGTCCAGGACGATGAACCGACGACCATCCTGACTTTTGCACGTGCCTTCGACCCGCTCGACCGTGACGCCGGCAAAGTTGCCGACGCGCTGACGCAGTCCGGTCAGCGCATTGAAGAGCGTTGTCTTGCCCGTGTTGGGATTTCCGATGATCGCGACCCGCAGCGCGTCGTGCGCGGCCGGCGACAAACCGGAGGTGTGTCCGGCGGCGTCCGATCCGGGAGGTGGGGACTGCAGTGAGGTCACGATCGGGGACGCGGACGAAGCGTGTCGAGGACCGAACGTCGGCCCATTCCGCGCGTCAGGCGCGCGCGGAGATCGGTTGGACCGTAATGCCGGCTGTCAGCGCCGACCCCAAAGCCAGTCGCGTGCCGCGTACGTCCAGCAGCATCGCGTGACGCGCGTCAATGACGCTGACGTCAGTGCCTTCGCACAGCCCGAGCGCACGCAGCCGGCACGCCTCATCCGGGGCGCAGCCGATGTCCACCACCGTTGCCCGGCTACCCGCGCCACACGCCGCCAGCGCGCAGGTGCGCGATGTGCTCGGCGTAGAATGCTGCTGGAGGGTTGGAAGCTGAGCGGCCACGGGTTAGTTGAGAATGGTTCTCAAAGCGTCTGTAGGAGTATACACACAGACGGGCCAAGATGGCAATAGGGAGTGGGCAGGTCGGAAAACGAAGACACTGGACGGCATAGCCGACCAACCGCGATATCGGATATCAGATGTCAGATATCGGATATCTGATATCGTGGTTATCTCAGGCGCTC
>CAZMGX010000700.1:0-1917 GCA_964565915.1 uncultured Gemmatimonas sp. | reverse complement strand
AGGAGCGATTGAGCCCGAGCAACCCGGAAAAGGTGAAAATCACCCAGAGCACACCCGGAGCCAGATCGAGGGACGGGATCGCCGTCGGGTCCCAGGTGAAGCGAAAGATCACCACCGCCAGGACGGCAAACACGGCCGCGGCGAGGAACGCGCTGCGGGTGCGGTACTCGATCAACAGGTCCTTTCGGGCAATGCGCCACGCATCCGCCAGAAACGAAGGGGCACGCGCGGACGTGCTCATGCGACGCCCTCGCTGACCAGCGCGCGGTATCGTTCCTGATAGTCAGCGGCGTCGATGCCGCGCGCGGTCGCCTGCTCGCTGTGCGCCAGACGTCCGTCCAGCATGATCGCCGCGTCCGTTGCGAGGGCGAGCCCCTCATGCAGGTGGTGGGTCACGAGGACCAGCGTCGCTCCCTCCGACTGCGCCTCCTGCAGCGCCGCCGTCAGCGCACGCGCGCCCACGTCATCCAGTCCGGTATAGGGCTCGTCCAGCAACACGAGTTGTGGACCATGCACGAGGGCACGGGCAATCGATACCCGCTGCTGCAGACCACGACTGAGCGAACGTACGGGGGCATCGGCGCGATCCAGCACGCGGAGCCGCGCCATGGCGCGGGTCGCGGCGGCGTCCGCATCCACGACTCCCTGGCACTCGGCGGCAAAGCGCACGTTTTCGCGGGCCGTCAACGGAGCGTACAGCATCGTGTGGTGCGAGATCAGACCAACCAGCCGGCGCGTCGCCCCGCCGCCGGGAAGCGTGGTCCCCGCGAGGGAGACCTCACCGGCAGACGGCTTGAGCAGTCCGCCCAGCATTCGCAGCAGCGTCGTCTTGCCCGCCCCGTTCGGACCGAACAAGGCCAGACAGGCCCCCGCAGGCAGGCGCAGCGACACACCGTTCACGGCCGTCCGGCCGCCAAACCGGCGCACCAGATTCCGCGCGACGAGCACGGCGGCGGGACCCGCCTCGGCGTGCGCGGATTCCGGATCGGGTGAAAAAGGGGTGTGCGCTGGCATCGCTCAAGTGTAGCAGCCTTGCCCCGTGCTCGCCTTCTCGTTCGCGTATGTACATTGCCATCTGGCCTCTCCGGTCGGCATGACCGTTCCTCGAGCGCCGGCCCACCCACCGACGATGACTGCCCATGAGCGACAGTGATATCGACGTCCTGCTGCAGGAGCACCGGACGTTCGTGCCCTCCGACGCATTTCGCGCCACCGCCCGCGTGCACACCAGCCGGCTGCATGACGATGCCGCCATGGACCCGCTCAGCTTCTGGTCTCGCGAAGCGCACGAGCTGACGTGGAGCAAGCCGTGGGATACCGTCCTTGAATGGACGCCACCGCACGCGAAGTGGTTCCAGGGCGGAGAGCTCAACGTCAGCGTCAACTGCGTCGACCGGCACATTCACGGCCCGCGACGCAACAAGGCCGCCATCATCTGGGAAGGCGAGCCCGGCGAGCGCCGCGCCATCACCTACGGGGTCGTGTACCCTGAGGTGAACCACGCGGCGAACAAGCTGAAGAAGCTGGGCGTGACCAAGGGGGATCGGGTAGCCATCTACCTGCCCATGATCCCCGAGGCCGTGTTCGCGATGCTGGCGTGCGCGCGCATCGGGGCCGTGCATACCGTGGTGTTCGGCGGATTCTCCCCCGAGTCGCTGCGCGATCGCATCAACGACTGCCAGTGCAAGGTGCTGATCACCGCCGACGGCGGGTATCGGCGCGGCCAAGTGGTCCCGCTCAAGCGCAACGCCGACAAGGCGCTCGAAGAATGCCCGACCGTCGAGCATGTGCTCGTGGTGATGCGTCGCCGTTCCGGCGTCGGCGACGAGATGTTCGCCGAAATGAAGGACGGGCGCGATCACTGGTGGCATCGCCTCAAGCGCGAAGTGCCGAAGGAGTGTGCGCCCGAGCCGATGG
>CAZMGX010000699.1:0-1927 GCA_964565915.1 uncultured Gemmatimonas sp. | reverse complement strand
ACACATCGCGCGACACATTGCGCTGGGCTTCGACCGTGTTCGCGCCGAGGTGCGGTGTGAGGACGAGATTCGGTGCGCGCCGCAGCGGATGATCCGGTGGCGGTGGTTCGTGCGTAAAGACGTCGAGTACCGCGCCTCGCAGTTGGTCTGCTTCCAGGGCGGCGAGCAGTGCCGGCTCATCGACGACGCCACCGCGCGCCATGTTGACCACCACTGAGCGGGCCGGCAGGTGACTGATCTCCCGCTTGCCGATCATCCCCCGGGTCTCGTCGGTCAGCGGCACGTGCACGGTGAGGATGTTCGCTTCCGCAATCAACGCGTCGAGCGACGGGGCCCGCCGCACACGCAGCGTCGTAAAGCGCTCGTCGGCGATGTAGGGATCGAAGGCTACGACCGTCATCCCGAAGGCATGCGCACGCAGGGCCACTTCACTGCCGATGCGCCCAAGTCCGATGATGCCGAGCGTCTTCCCCTTCAATTCGCGGCCCATGAACGAGGCGCGATCCCACCCGCCGCTGCTCATCGTCTGCGCCGCCTTCGGCAACTGCCGCAGCAATCCGATCACGGCGCCGAAGAACAACTCGGCGACGGCCACGGTGTTGCCGGCGGGGGCGTTGATGACGGCAACACCGAGCGACGTGGCCACGTCGAGCGCAATGTTGTCGACGCCCACGCCAGCACGTCCAACAACCTTCAGCCGTGTCGCAGCCTGCAGCAGCTCGGCCGAGATGCGCGTGGCGCTGCGGCCGACGATCGCATCGTAGTCCGGGATCCGGCGCAGCAACTCTTCGCGCGGCAGTGTCGGCACTTCGTCAACGACCAACTCCGACTCTGCCGTCAACAACACGACGCCTTCGGGATCAACGTCGTCAGTGACCAGAACTCGAAACGTCATAGGTCCGGCATCAG
Organism: uncultured Gemmatimonas sp.; assembly: GCA_964565915.1. GTDB lineage: Bacteria > Gemmatimonadota > Gemmatimonadetes > Gemmatimonadales > Gemmatimonadaceae > Gemmatimonas. Next base: position 1,018 of record CAZMGX010000699.1, on the reverse strand, counting down.
GGAAAAAGGACAGGCGGGCGCCACCGAATGTCAGCGCCCGTCATCAGACCGCAGGATGTCAGTGGCTCAGCCGCCGAGGCCGTAGCGACCCAGCGCCTGACGCAACGCATCTCGCATGGTGACGATGATGTCGTCACGTGCCGCCGGCGAATCGTCGCGAATGTTCACTTCGATCCCGTCGGCGATGGGGAGACGTCGCCATGATGCAATGCCGCCGTCGCGTGGCACGACTTGATCCATCGACAGCGACAGGGCGGGGGCGAGGGATTGCGCGACGCGCCGCTCGAGGGCGTCGCCGGTGACCTCGCGCATCTCCTGCCGAATCGCGTCGAGCGTTTGGCCCTCGCGTTGGCGAATCTTGATCGCGAGCAGCTGCAACAGGTGCCGGTAGCCGTAGGTCGCCGCCGTCCCTGCGCCCTCGGGACGGTCGAGCAGTCCATTGGCGACGTAGAAGCGCACCGCGCGAGCGCTGGGCATCGCGCGCGCCGACGCATTGGTCGGCTTCATTCCCGCCGAATCCACGAGACTGGCGGCATGTGCCGCGAGCCCCCTGGCATTCCATGGGGCTTGACGCGCATGTGCGCGGAGAAGTGGAACCGGGGATTCAGCCATGGGAGGCTGAATATACCGGGAAATCGACCGGCGCGAACACCGCCGTCGATGGTGCGCAGTGAAATCGCGGCGCAGAGTCGTCAGGCCGTCCGGTGTGACACTCCCCAGCATCACCCACCACCCATCCGGAACGACCTGACGATGCTCCCTGCGCTGCGCTTCCCGCTATTCGCGCCCCGACGCGGCGAACGCCGTGCGAACTCCGGCTTCGCCGGCGAGTTGCGCGATCACGGCGAGGTCGACCGGTTTCTCGAGGAAGTGCAGGGCACCCAAACGGAGCGAGGCCTGTCGATTCGAGTCATCCGGATAGGCGGTGAGGACGATGACGGTCGCGTCCGGCGACAACATCCCGGTCAACGCCATGACCTGGAGTCCTCCATCCCGTTTTCCGCCGAGCCGAAGGTCT
>CAZMGX010000698.1:0-1932 GCA_964565915.1 uncultured Gemmatimonas sp. | reverse complement strand
CAGTTCATCGTCGGCCTGGAGAACGAGACAGCCGAGACGCTGGAAGAGACGTACAAGATGGCGCTGGAGTGGGAAGTCGACATGGCGAACTGGAACTGCTATACGCCGTGGCCCTTCTCCGACCTGTTCCAGGATCTGGGTGACAAGGTCGAGGTGCGCGACTACGCGAAGTACAACTTCGTGACGCCGATCATCCAGCCCGATGAGATGACGCGTGACGACGTGTTGAAGGGCGTGCTCAACAACTACCGGCGGTTCTACTTCAAGAAGGCGACGGGCGGATATCTGTGGGACAAGGACCCATCACGCCGGAAGTACCTGCAGGGGTGCCTCAAGGCGTACCTCAAGAGTGCGGTCGAGCGCCGGTTCTACGACCTGGGGCGCATCAACTACTGGGGCATGGGTTCGGCCGACTTCAAGTTCGACGAGACGAAGACGAAGACGGCGGACGAGTTGATCCGCAGCAAGGCGAAACGCGAGATCCAGCACGTGCACAGGCCAGCGACGGCGGGTTCGCATGCGCCGTTGCCGGTGATCGAAGCATTCGGACACGAACTGCCGGCCGACGAGTTCATTGCCCCGAAGCGGTCGAAGATGGCGCAGACCGCGGCGGCCATGGCCACGATCGAAGGCGAGACGGTGACGGTTCCGGCGGAGCACGGCAGTATCCGGGCCTGCTGAACTGCGGCAAAAGCCAAGATTGAACCGCAGGGGTCGACCCCTGCGGTTGATTTTTGTTTTTGGGTGCGTTCCTCGGGAACCGTACGCCACGACACGGATGCTCGCCTTGGGGGTCTCGCTCTGTCTGACCGCTCCGAGCGGCGGTAGCTTAGGAATCGAACCCCTCACAGGACCTGCCCGTGTTCTCACGACGAGTGTTGCTCGCCGCGCTGCTGCTTGCGGCGCCTGTTGTCATCGAGGCCCAGACGCCCGACCTCTATTCGGCGATGCGCTGGCGACACATCGGGCCGGTGCGCGCCGGGCGGGCACGCGCACTGTCGGGCGTTCCGACGCAGCCGAACGTGTTCTACGTCGGCTTCGACAACGGCGGCGTGTGGCGCTCGACCGACTACGGGTCCAACTGGGTGCCGATCTTCGATCAGCATTCGACGGGATCGATCGGCGCAATCGCGGTCGCTCCGTCGGATCCGAATGTCATCTACGTGGGCACCGGTGCCGGGATCATCCGCCCCGACCTCGCGACTGGCGACGGCATGTACAAGTCGACCGATGCCGGCAAGACGTGGACACACATCGGACTGCGCGAGTCGCAGATGATCGCGCACATCGACGTCGATCCGAAAGATCCCAACCGGTTGTTCGTGGCGGTGCTGGGGCATCCGTACGGCCCCAATGCCGAGCGTGGGATTTTCCGTTCGACGGATGGTGGCCGGTCGTTCCAGAAAGTGCTGTACAAGGACGAATACACGAGCGGCAACGACGTGCGTATAGATCCGTCGAATCCGAGCATCGTGTATGCGACGCTGTGGCAGCAGCAGCAGAGCTTCATCGAAGGGCAGGGCTTTGGTGGTGGCGGCAACGGCATCTTCAAGTCCACCGACGGCGGCACGACGTGGAAGCAGCTGACCGACGGACTGCCGTCGATCCTGCAGACGAACATCGCGGTCGCGCCCAGCAATCCGCGCGTGTTGTATGCGGTGGCGGCGTCCGCCACCCCGACTGGGGCTTCGGGGCCCGTCGGGTTCTACAAGTCGACCGATGCCGGTGAGCACTGGCAGCTGGTCGTGCATGCCTCCGGTGGTGGTGTACGTGGCACACCGGACGCCCGGCCGCTGGCGCGTATCGGGGGTGGTGACTTGCCGACGGTGCTGGTCGACCCCAAGAACGAAAACGTCGTGTACAGCTCGTCGGTGGTGTTCTGGCGCACGGAAGATGGTGGCGTGAATTGGTCGGCCATTCGTGGTGCGCCCG
>CAZMGX010000697.1:0-1936 GCA_964565915.1 uncultured Gemmatimonas sp. | reverse complement strand
GGGCCTCGATCTCCGAATCGACGGCGCTCGTGGCCTCGTCCAGGACCAGCAGGGCCGGGTCAGACGCGAGCGCCCGGGCAAAGGCCAGCAGCTGCCGTTCACCGACGCTCACACTGGCCCCGCGCTCCGCCAGCTCCTGACGCCAGCCGTTGGGCAAACGGCTGATGACCCTATCGGCCCCCACGCGCCGCGCCGCCGCCGCGAGCTCGTCGTCGCTGAGGCTCGCCCCCAGGCGAACGTTCGACGCCACGTCTCCCGCGAACAGAAAAATGTCCTGCTGGACGTACCCGATCACCGATCGCAGGACGTCGACTGGAATTGTGCGAATATCCTCGCCATTCAGCAGAATGCGGCCACGCTGCGGTTCATAGAAACGCAGCAGCAGGTTGACGATCGTCGTCTTGCCCGATCCCGTGTGCCCGACCAGCGCCATGGTCTCGCCGGGGCGCACCGCGAACGTGACGTCCTTGAGCACCCACCGCGGCTCATCGCGCGGTGCGTCCGGGCGTCCATCGGCCGCAGCGTCGCGCGAGGTGGCGCCGACCGCGGACGTTTGCGGAGACGCCGGCCGCGGCGTGTCGTCGTCAGACACCCCACCGCTGGCTCCGTAGGCGAACCAGACATGCTCGAACGTGATGGTGAGGCCCACGCGCCGCAGCGCAGCGACCCGGTCCTCACGATCCGGCGTCGGAGCGAGCCCCGGCGCCTCGGGTGTGTCCAGCAGCCCGAAGATGCGCTCGGAGGCGGCCATGGCCTGCTGGAGGATGTTGTACTTCTCCGACAGGTCCTGCAGCGGCTGAAAGAAGCGTCGCACCAATTGCAGAAACGCGGCCACCGTCCCCACCGTCAACGCCCCCGAGCCGACGCGGAATCCACTCGTGACGAGCAGGCTGGCGAGGGCGAAGGTCGTCAGGAACTCGATGACCGGAAAGTACAACGCGTAGATCGTGATCGACTTGAGATGCACATCGAGGTGCGCGGCATTGAGCTTGTCGAATCGGGCGATCTCGGTAGCCTCCTGCCCGAACAACTGGACCACGCGCACGCCGGTGAGCCGCTCATTGAGGAAGGCGTTCAGTTGTGCCAGTCGTGCGCGAATCTCGCGATACCCGGTCCGGACGCGCGCCTGAAAGACCCGCGAGGCCAGGAACACGAACGGGATTACGAAGAACGACGCCATCGCCAGTCGCCAATCCACGATCAACATGACCGCGCTGATGGCGGCCAGCGTGAACAGGTCGCCCAATCCTGCCACCACCCCGGACGTGAACAGTTCATTCAGCGACTCCACGTCGCTGGTCACGCGGGTCACCAGTCGCCCGACCGGGGTACGATCGAAGTAGGCGATGGGCAGCCGCTGCAGCCGCGCGAAGAGTTCCGCCCGCAGGTCGCGCATGACCCGCTGCCCGAGGACGCTGGTGAAGACGGTCTCGCCATAGGCGGCGGCAAACTGGACCAGCAGCAAGACACCGTAGGCCAGCGCCACCTGCATCACCAGGCCGGGATCACGCGCCGGCAGCGCCTTGTCGATGACCCAGCGTGTCAGCAGCGGGCCGGCCAGCTGCATGCCGGCGGCCACCCCGATCAATCCCAGTGCGGCCGCCACGAGACGACGGTACGGGCGGACGTAGTGCAGCAACCGCCGTACCAGACGGGCATCATACGCCGTACCCGCGGTCGGGTCGTCAGCAGTCGGGGTCGGTGCAGTTGCCATGCGATTCGGAATCTATCCTGCCGTCCCGATAGTTTTCATGGGATGAAGGATCGCATTCGCATTCGTGGTGCCCGTCAGCACAACCTGAAAGGCTTCGACCTCGACATCCCGCGTGGTGCCTTGACCGTCATCACGGGCGTCTCGGGGTCGGGAAAATCGTCGTTGGCGTTCGACACGCTCTATGCCGAAGGGCAGCGGCGCTATGTCGAGTCGCTGTCGGCC
>CAZMGX010000696.1:0-1939 GCA_964565915.1 uncultured Gemmatimonas sp. | reverse complement strand
CGCGGCGCCGCTCCGGCCACGGCCGCGAAACGTCCGGTGGACTCGGCGGCGTTGGCCGAGGCGCGCGCGGATGCGGAATCGAAGGCGTTTCTCGAGGCCGAGGCCGCGATGGTCGAGCGCCGCTTGCTCGAGCAGCGCGCGTTGTACCTGAAGGGCGCGGCGTGGGCGGAGTTGGGCGACCGCTGCAACCCCGGCGCACTGCGGGTTTTTCCGAAGGACACGACGCTGGCGCAACGTGACTCGTTGGCGCAGTTGGTGGGTCGTATCGAGCAGACCTTGATCGGGCGTGGCGTCGGCAGCCGACTCGACACCCCCGAGGCGCGCGCGCTGCTGCGCACCATCGTAGGCTGGGAGGCGGGGATCGACCGTCCGTTATGGGACGTCGATGACAAGATCTCGCGTCCGGCGGTGGCGACGGGGTTGACCGGCGATGTGCCCGACCCGCGCAGTGACGGGTGCCTGCCGTCTCCGCTGGCGTCCGACACCGTGACGTTTGTCATTCCCGGCTTCACGGACATGGAGTTTCCGAAAGCGCCAAAGCCGCGCGTGAAAGCGTATTTCGGTCCTGAAGGCCAGAAGCGCGCGCGTGACGAGTTCTACACCGTGGTCGGCAGCAAGCAGCCGGAGGCCGAGCTGTCGTACATCGTGGTTGCCCCGGTGCTGATTTGGCGCGGGTGGGCGCTGGTCGGGGTGGATCGGCCGCGCGAAAAGGGCGGCATTCAGATCGGGGCCGCCAGCAACGGCGGGGCCGTGTACCTGATGCGCAAGGTCGGCACGCAGTGGCGGCTGCTGACCATGGTCCGGAGCTGGGGATCCTAGCGTTTCGGGGTGGTTTGTAAGTTGTTGCTAATCAGGAGTTTACGCACGGTCCGACACGTTGATTTCGACGGTCGGACCGTCTATATTTCACGGCTTGTGCCACCCCGGACGCAGCGCCTTGCTGCGACGCCATTGCCGGACTCTCTTCCCGCCGCGCCATGACCGCACCGAACGCCCGCGAACGCATTCTTCCGCGCCTCATCGATGAAGAGGTGAAGGAATCATTCATCAATTATTCGATGAGTGTCATCGTGTCGCGCGCGTTGCCGGATGTGCGTGATGGGTTGAAGCCCGTACATCGACGCGTGTTGTATGCGATGAACGAACTGGGCCTGGTGCCGGGTCGTCCGTACAAGAAGTGCGCGACGGTCGTCGGCGACGTGCTGGGCAAGTACCACCCGCATGGCGACAGCAGTGTGTACGATGCGCTGGTGCGCATGGTGCAGGACTTTTCGCTGCGCTATCCGATGGTCGATGGCCAGGGCAACTTCGGCTCGATGGACGGCGACAACGCGGCCGCATACCGGTACACCGAAGCGCGATTGACGCGCATCGCGATGGAGATGTTGACCGACATCGACAAGAACACGGTCGACTATGCGCCCAACTTCGACGATCGACTCGAAGAGCCGCGCGTGCTGCCATCGGGATTCCCGAGCCTGCTGGCGAATGGTTCGTCGGGTATCGCCGTCGGCATGGCGACGAACATTCCGCCGCACAACCTGCGGGAGGTCACGCAGGCCGTCGTGGCGCTCATCGACGATCCGGACCTCGACGGGCCCGCGCTGCGCAAGCTGGTGAAGGGGCCGGACTTTCCGACCGGCGGCTACATCTATGGCCGTGCCGGCATCGCCGACTATCAGGATACGGGACGCGGTCGCATCATCATGCGCGCGCGCGCCGTGATCGAGGAGAAGGAATCGAGCGGCAAGTCGCAGATCGTCGTGACGGAGGTGCCGTACCAGTCGAATCCGGCCAAGCTGGTGGCCGACATCGCCGATCTCGTGCGCGAACAGAAGCTCACGGGCATCAGCGCGCTGCGCAACGAGTCCGATCGTGACGGCATCCGCATCGTCATCGAGCTCAAGCGCGATGCCATCCCGCGCGTGGTGCTCAACCA
>CAZMGX010000695.1:0-1948 GCA_964565915.1 uncultured Gemmatimonas sp. | reverse complement strand
TTCGGCGGGTCCTGGCGACGGTGCGGCTACTTCACCGTCAGCAGCTTGACCATACCCTTCTCCGTGTGCATGCGACCGTCGCGTGCCGGGATGAGGCAAGCCAGAATGTAACGCCCGGGTTTGAGGCGCACCGTCAGGAACGCTTCGGCGCTTGGCGCAATGGTCGACGTCTGCCCGAGGCCCACCATCCACGTTGGGATCATGCCCTGCGCGTGGTACTGGTCGAGAAAATCGCGCAGCGTGTGATCGGCCGGCAATTCGAACACGGCCAGCGCATGCAGATCACTGCCGTTGTTGACGAGATTGAACGCGACGATGCCGGGTCGTGCCGTCTCCGGCACCGTGAAGTTGTAGTCGGCGCCGGTGACTTTCACATACTGCACCGTGTTGGCCGCCTGGGTGGCCGCTTGGGTGGCCGGCTTTGCCGCCGCCGCGCGTGCGGCCTGCTGAGCGGCCAACGGGCCGGACGATCCGGCGGTGAGCAATAGCGCGAGCGCGAACGGACGAACGGTCATGTCAGGCCTCCCCAATCGGTGGTGGCGCACAGATGCTTGCCTAGACGCTGCAGAGGAAAGTGACGGCGGTCAAGGCGGCACCGCTCCGGAGGCGGGTCGCGCCGGTGCGCTTGACATCTAAGTGTACTAGTGCACATAGTACACCATGCTCCCGTTCGCGGTGACCCTGGTCGCGGGTGAATCCCCGTACCGACAGATCGTCTATGCAGCGACGAAGGCCATCGTCGCGGGTGATCTGGCGTCGGGGGTGCCGTTCCCGTCGGTGCGTGAGTTGAGCCAGGCGCTCAAGATCAATCCGAATACCGCGCACAAGGTGGTGGCGGAGTTGGTACGGGACGGCCTGCTGGAAGTGCTGCCGGGGCTCGGGACGGTCGTCGCCCGCGGCAACAAGGCGACGGCCGCGCAGAAGCGAGCGCTGCTCTCGCGGGACGTGGAGTCGCTGCTCGTGGAGGCCAAGCGTTTAGGGCTGACCCACAGCGACGTGGAGAACGCGGTGCGCGAGCGTTGGCTCGCGTTGTTCGGCAATGAGGGCCGTTCGTCCACCGAATCACGGACGCCCGGAACCGGGCGAGGCAATGATGACTGAACCGCAGGGAGGTGGGATATGAGCGCAATACGCACGCAGGCGCTGACCTATCGGTACGGCCGCACCTTGGCGCTCGAGAACGTGGAGCTCAACGTCCCCGAGGGTGTGGTGTACGCGCTCCTCGGGCCGAACGGCTCGGGGAAAACCACCTTGCTGCAGATCCTGGCGGGGCTGCGTCGACTGGTGCTCGGCGAGGCGAGCGTTCTGGGTATGCCGGTTCAACACGTGACGCCGAAGGACCGCCAGCGGATCGGCTATATCGCCGAGGGGCAGTCGCTTCCGGGCTGGATGACGCTTCGGCAGCTCGAGGCATTCCTCGCGCCGCTGTACACCGGGTGGGATCACGCGCTGGCCGCGGCGCTGCGAGAGCGGTTCGCGCTCGATCCCACCAGGAAGCTCAAGACGTTGTCTCGCGGTCAGCGCATGCAGGTGTCGCTGCTGTGTGCGCTGGCGCCGCGGCCGACGCTGCTGTTGATGGACGAGCCGTTTACCGGGATGGACGCGGTCGTGAAGGACGAACTCGTCCGCGGATTGCTGGAGACCGCCGGCGGCGAAGGGTGGACTGTCGTGCTCTGCTCGCATGACATCGCCGAGGTCGAGATGCTGGCTGAGTGGGTGGGCTATCTGCGTCAGGGGCGCATGACGATGTCGGAACCCATCGAACAGATTCGCGAGCGTTTTCGGCGCGTGGAGATCGTATCGACCGCACCGGTTGAAGGGCTGCTGCCGTCGGGCACGTTGCGAATCCAGCGCGCTGGTCATCGCCTGAGTGGCGTGCTTACGTCGGTCGAGGCGATGGAGCAGGTACGGCAAGGTATCGCGAACATGCCGGCCGATACGCGACTGG
>CAZMGX010000694.1:0-1950 GCA_964565915.1 uncultured Gemmatimonas sp. | reverse complement strand
GGCGTTCAACGACCCTCTCCCGTGATCCCAAAGTTCAGTTCCGAAACGCGCGCTTGGTCCACACGGCGACCACGCCGCACATCGGGTTCTTGTTCATGAACTCCGTCGGTACCGTCAAGCGCTGCTGGTACACCTCGACCGCGGCGATATCGTCGGGGAAGAGCGTCGACATGATCTCCTGATCCGCCTGCAGGACGCCGTCGAAGTACAGCGTCGCCATGCACTGGTTGGTGCCCGTCGACGGCAGGTACAGCGCGAACAACCGGGCGTTGCTGCTGCCCTGCTGTCGCTCCACAGTCACCCCCGGCATGCCGTAGAACACGGCGGCCATCGTGCCGCGCTTGCTGATGGCGGTCGAGTCCATGAACGACCCGAACCCCTGCTTGCGGCGCTCCTCGAATTGAAGCGCGGCGCGTCGCAATCCGCCCGACGCGGTCACGCGCATCGCCTCGAGGTTCGTGACCGTGCGCATGGAGGCCGTCACGAACGCCGGCTCTTCGACCATCACGTCCACGATCGTGGAGATCGGTGATCGCCCCACACTCGCAAAATCCAGCTGTCGCGAGCCGACCGGCGCGTCACGCAGCGTGAATCGACCGTCGGCCGCAGAGCGTACTTCGGTGCCGTTGTCGAGAATCACGCGCACGTCGGCGACCGGCAGTCCCTTGTCGTCACTCACCACCCCCGTGACGGTACCGCGTAGCGACGAGTCACTGGGCGACGTTCCCGGCACCACGAGGTCGCGTCGCCGCACCCGGTCGGGGCTGCCCGGCAGGTCGAGCTGGCCAGACGCGTTGTTGAGGTAGCTGGCGCGTACGCCAAGCTGTGTCTGGATCGGCACGCCACACACCGCGTAGTCGCCACGCTTGTCGGCCTGGGCTTCGCTCTTCCAGCGTCGCTGCGTGAAGTTGCTGGCTTCCTTGGTGCCCAGATTCACCAGGTCGAGCCACGAGACCACGACCGTCGCGTCGGCCATCGGCTGTCCCTTGCGGGCATCACGGACGCTCCCATACACCAAGCCGCTGTCGCGACCAGGCACCGGCACCTGTCCGCAGACCGCCCTCCAGAATGTCGGAAAGGACGGGACGGCCAGCGTCACTACGGCCTTCCCGTCGGTCACGACCGCGCGCGTGGTGGCGCCCGAAAGACCGAGGCTGTCGAAGACCGCATGTTGCATCGCGAACGTGTAAGCTCCCGGCGGCAGCGAATCGAACACGAAGCGCCCCTTGGCGTCACTCGTCGTGCTGCGCGACCGTTCGCTGATCGTGATGAACGCGTTGGCCAGGGGGACATTGCGCAGGCTGTCGAAGGCAAGCCCGGTCACCGAGACCGGCTTCGGCGCTGACTGGGAGTGCAAGGGCCCACTCACGAGCATCGCCGCCGTGCCGGCCGACGCGGCGATGGCGCGAACGACGACGCGAAAGCGCACGGCCATCATTTGGACAACTGTGCCTTCGCCAGATCGGCGAGTCGCGTTTCGATGCCTCCCTTGGAGGAGCACCGCGAGTATGCCTGGTTGTAGGTCGCGGGGCGCGCTTGCGCTTCGACGACCGTGGTGAGCTTCGACGCGCTGGCCCCATCCGCCACCACCGTGGCCATCACGGTCAACACGACATCGTAGTTGTCGGCGTTCGGGCCGATCTGCGTGCTGCCGCAATCGAGATAGCGGCTGAGTGAGGTCTTGCCGAGGCGGCTGCGAATGCGATAGCCCGGGTTGCCGATCTCCTTCTTCGACGGCTCCAGACTGGCAATCGGGACGCCCAGCGAATCGAACACGACGGGCAGGATGCGAAAGACCGCGTCGGCCGAGTACGGCAACGACGTGACATCGGCGGATCCGGTCGTCGACATGACCAGGGTGCCGATGTCACTTCGACCCACCGTCTGGGTGGCTGGCCGTGCGGTTGACGTCGAGGTGCCGGAGGCGCACGCGCTCAGCAACAGCGCCGC
>CAZMGX010000693.1:0-1953 GCA_964565915.1 uncultured Gemmatimonas sp. | reverse complement strand
CCTGACGAGGCGGCGCGGGCCGAGGTGGTGGAACTCCTGGTCGGCATGCTCTTCGCGGACCGCACCGTCTCCCTGGCAGCGGCGGATACGCCGTCCTCCAGGGGTTTCCGGTTCCTCGCCGCAGAGGAGATCGCGGAGATCGTCCTCTGCCTCGAGCGGGAGACGGCCAAGTACGACGACTTCAACTGTGGCTGCTGGCCCGGGCCCAACAGCAACACCTTCGCGGACCTGCTGATTCGCACGTCCGGCGAACAGCGTCTCTCGAATTTTCTGCTGTGGCAGATCGCATACGCGGAGCTGTACATCTCCAACGTACTGTGGCCCGACTTCGGTCGCGCCGCGCTGTACGAGGCCATCCTCGACTTCCAGCGGCGCGATCGACGCTTCGGTCGAGTCTCTGTCTGATACGACCGCGGTGCCCCTCGCGTGAATGAACTCGGTCGTCGGGTCATTGTCGCCCTGATCGGGGCACCGGCCGCGTTGGCGATCATCTGGGTCGGTGACGCCGCGCTCGCTACGCTGGCGAGTATCCTGTCGGCACTTTCGGCGTGGGAGTTCTTCCGCCTGGCGAAAGAAAGTGGAAGCAATCCGCTCGGGCCCATCGGCGTGGTCAGTGCGGCACTGCTGCCACTCGTGGTGCACGCACAGTATCTCGGCCTCATTCAGGTCCCGCCCGTCGCGCTCACGCTGTCGGTGCTCACCGTGATCGCGCTGGCCATCTGGATGCGAGGCGTCGACGGCAAACCCCTGGCGGCGGTCGGCACGACACTGTTCGGCATCGCGTACACCGGTGGCACGCTCTCGTACATCTACGCGCTTCGCTACTACGGCTACGCGGTGGGCGACGAGGCGGGTGCATTGGTGGTCATGTTGCCCGTGTTGCTGACGTGGGCGAGTGATGTCGGCGCGTACTTCTCCGGTCGTGCGATCGGCGGGCCGAAACTCATTCCAAGCGTGTCACCGGGAAAGACCGTGGCGGGCGCGATCGGCGGCGTGATGCTCACGGTCATCGTCTGCTTTGCCTATGTGCACTGGTTGCTTCGCCCCCGTGCCGAACTCGCGTTCACCACGGGTGGCGTGGTCGCGTTCGGCATCCTCATCAGCATCGCCGCGCAGGTGGGCGATCTCGCGGAATCGTTGTTCAAACGTGAGGCCGGGGTGAAGGACAGCGGGACCCTGTTTCCCGGGCACGGCGGTGCGCTGGATCGACTCGACTCGATGTTCTTCGTGTTGCCGGTTGCCTACGTCCTGTACGGCGCGCTTCTGATTCCCGCACCACGGTGATCGCGATGCGAGAGGAGCACCCGTGACCATTGGCGTTTCGATTCTCGGCTCGACCGGGTCGATCGGCACGAGCGCGCTCCGCGTGCTGGAACGTCAGGCACAACGTTTTCACCCGGTGGCACTCACCGCGCATGCGAACGCGGAGGCGTTGGCCCTGCAGGTGGCGCGCTGGCATCCGTCCTTCGTTGGCCTCGTGGCCGGTGCACCGGCGCAGGGAACATGGGCCGTAGGCCCGGAGTGTCTCATCGGTGCCGCGACCCACCCGGAGGCAGCCATTGTCCTGAATGCGGTGGTGGGGGCCGCTGGATTACCGGCGACCCTGGCGGCTTTGCGCGCCGGGAAGCGGGTGGCGCTGGCGAACAAGGAGACGCTGGTCGTGGCCGGCGCGATTGTGACCGCCACGGCGCGCGAATTCGGCGGCTCGCTGGTCCCCGTGGACAGCGAGCACTCGGCCATCCTGCAGTGTTTGGCCGGTCGTCAAATGCATGAGGTCCGACGCCTGGTCCTGACCGCCTCCGGCGGGCCATTCCGAACCTGGCCCGCCGAGCGCATTGCGGTCGCGACACGCGAGGATGCCCTGAAGCATCCCACGTGGCAGATGGGCAGCAAGATCACGATCGACAGTGCGACATTGGCGAACAAGGCGCTCGAGGTGATCGAAGCCCACCA
>CAZMGX010000692.1:0-1961 GCA_964565915.1 uncultured Gemmatimonas sp. | reverse complement strand
CTCCTGCAGGAGTTCGGCGAGATGCGTGTCGTCGACACGCCGATCACGGAACTTGGCTTCGCGGGTGTCGGTGTCGGTGCGGCGATGGCCGGCCTGCGCCCGATCATCGAATTCATGACGTGGAACTTCTCCCTGCTGGCGCTCGACCAGGTGGTGAACGCGGCGGCCAAGCTGCTGTACATGTCGGGCGGACAGTTTCCGATGCCGATGGTCTTCCGCGGCCCCAACGGGTCCGCGCTGCAGCTGGCCGCGCAACACTCACAAGCATGGGAATCGTGGCTGGCGCACATCCCCGGGCTCAAGGTCGTGACGCCGGCGACGCCGTACGATGCCAAGGGACTGCTCAAGGCCTCCATCCGCGATGACAATCCCGTCTGCTTCCTCGAAGGCGAGATGCTGTACAACACCAAGGGGGAAGTGCCCGACGATGACTACGTCATCCCCCTCGGCAAGGCAGAGCTCAAGCGCGAAGGCGACCACTGCACGCTGATCTCACACGGCAAGATGGTACTGGTCGCGCTGCAGGCGGCCGACCAGATGGCGAAGGAAGGCATTCGCTGTGATGTGGTCGACCTGCGCACGATCCGCCCGATGGACGTGGACGCCATCACGGCGTCGGTGCGCAAGACCAATCGCGCGGTCGTCGTCGAGGAGGGATGGGAAATGTGCGGCGTCGGCGCGCAGGTCGTCGACTACGTGCAGCGGTACTGCTTCGATCACCTCGACGCCCCCGTGCTGCGGGTGCATCAGGCCGACGCGCCGATGCCCTACGCCAAGAGTCTCGAAAAGGCCGCCAAGCCCGATGTCCCCAAGACCATCGCGGCGATCAAGCAAGTTCTCTACATCGACTGAGCCACGCATGGCGACCAAAGTGATGATGGAGGCGCTTTCTCCAACCATGGAAGAAGGGCGCCTGGTGAAGTGGCTCAAGAACGTCGGCGACGCCGTGAAGAGCGGCGACACGATTGCCGAAGTCGAGACCGACAAGGCGATCATGGAACTCGTCGCCCGTGGCGATGGCGTGTTGCGCGCCCGTCTGGTCGAGGAGGGTGCGACGAGTGCGATCGGCGAAACGATCGGGGTCATTGCCGCCGCAGACGAAGACATCAGTGCCCTGACAGGCGGCCCGGCAGCGCCTACAGCAGCGCCTACAACTGCGCCTGCAGCCGCGCCGGTTGTAGCCGCACCGTCAGCGCAGGAAGCGGCTGCGGCGCCAGCAAACGTCCCTGCGCCGGCACCAGCGGCGACCTCGGCGCCGACATCCGCGACCGTAGATGCTGCTGCGGTGGCGTCGGGTCCGGTGCGCTCATCCCCGCTCGCGCGGCGACTCGCTGCGGAACGCGGGCTCGCACTGGAATCGGTGACGGGGACGGGTCCGAACGGGCGCGTCATCCGTCGCGATGTCGAAGGCGCGCCTCAGTCGGCTGCCGCGTCGACGCCGGCCACCGCGCCGGCGATGGCGTCGTCGCCCGCCGTGGCCGCGGCACCGTCGACCATCACCGACGTGCCGCTCACGATGATCCGCAAGACCATCGCGCGTCGACTCTCGGAATCGATCGGTCCTATCCCGACCTTCTACCTCACGTCGGAAATCGACATGACGAAGATCGGTCAGTTGCGTGAGCAGATGAGCGCCGCCGGTGAACAGTTCAAGGTGTCCGTCAACGACATCATCATCAAAGCCGCGGCGACCGCGCTGACGCGCCATCCCGAAGTCAACGCGCACTGGATGGGCGACAGCATTCGCTACTTCAGCGCTGCGCACGTAGGCATGGCGGTGGCCACCGACGATGGACTCATCGTGCCGGTCATTCGCGATGCGCACCTCAAGGGGCTGGGCGCCATCGGCAAGGAAGCGCGTGAACTCGCCAAGCGGGCGCGCGAGCGCAAGCTGCAGCCGTCGGAGTTCACGGGTGGCACGTTCAGCGTGTCCAACCTCGGCATGTTCGGCATCGATCAGT
>CAZMGX010000691.1:0-1966 GCA_964565915.1 uncultured Gemmatimonas sp. | reverse complement strand
AACCCCGGCGCCTGCTTCTCGTAGTAGGGCACGACCAGCACGACGGCCAGTTCCTTCGCCAGCGCCTGCATCGTCGTCACGACGGGCCCATCGGGTGGCTCCGCGATGCCCAGCCGGTCGGCGCGAATCACCTTGCAGAAGTACGGCGCGTTGAAGAGCTCCTGCAGGCAGATGATCTGGGCGCCCTGTGCGGCGGCCTCACGCACGCGCGAGACGGCACGCGCGAGATTCGCGGGCAGATCGTCGGAGGCGGTCTCCTGAATGAGACCGACGGTGACCACACGGGTTTCGGCAGACGAAGACATGCTGAAAGGTCATCGTTTGGCGAGGAGGAGACAATGACCGCGCCCCTCGCCCCGACGGTATCAGCGCGACCTGGTCTGGCGCTTGCGCGTGGGCTTGTCCGGTTCGACGTCCAGCACCGGAGCGAGATACGCGACGAGCAGTCGGCGAAGGTCGTCCAGCAACGGCTTCTTCTCGGCGACCGGTGCCCGGGAACGCCGGGCCAACACGGACTGACCCACCGAGGCGCTGATGAGCGCCAGACGACGACGATCCTTGGCTGGCAGCTTGGGATTGCGTGCCGCGAACAGCACATCGAGCCGATCGACGAACGAGTCGAAGAGCTGAGAGCGCAACCGAGCGGGCGCCGAGCGGGTGTCGTCGCCGGGACTGTCGATGGTCGCGAAGACACGTCGGAACGCCGGGTTGCGATCATGAAACTCGGCCAGTGGGCGCACGATCCGGTCGATGAGGCGATCGAGCGCCAGTCCGTGCGGGTCCATCGGAAACGCCCGCTCGTGAATGGCGCGCATCTCGTCGGCATAGCGCAATGCGAGGGCCGCCAACACGGCGTCGCGGTTGGGGAAGAACTGATAGAGCGATCCCTTGGCCGTTCGCGCGCGCAAGGCGATGGCCTCGGCCGTTGCGGCATCGATGCCGGACTCGGCGATCACCTCGGCTGCCGCGTCGAGCAGCAATTCGACTCGCTTCTGGCCCCGCGACTGACGCGGGCGCCGCCGGAAGGCGTCCGCACCGTCATCCGAAGTGGGCGACTCTGCAGCGGGGGATGGCGGGGGGGCGCTGGATCGGCTGCTCGTCGGCGATTTCGACGAGGTGGCGGGACGAGCGCGGGTACGAGGCACGCGGGGTTCGGTCATGAGGGCGGCGGCAAACGTATCGGCCGCGCGGCGGGTGCACAACGAAACGGCATCGTCATGATCGGGGTGGATGGGGGCTTCAAAACATGACGCACCCGTCATATTGTTACGGCGTTCAGTGAAAATACGCTGTTATCGAGTCGAACACTCAACCGTTGAGTTCGCCATGCGTCGCACGCCTTTGCTCATTGCCACGTTCACCGCCGCCGCTGTCGCGCTGGGGGCCTGCGCCTCGGCTGGCACTTCGGCCGGCAACGCGGCTGGCTCTTCATCGCCGTCGGCGGCCAGCGCCGCGGTAGCGGGTAGCATCGACGCGGCCACCGCGCCGTTCGTCGGGTCGAAACGGTCGAAGAAGTACTATCCCGCCGCGTGCCAGACGGTGCAGTTGATCAAGGCCGCCGAGCGCATTGGCTTTGCGTCGATGAAAGACGCCGAAGCGGCGGGGTTCGCGAAGGACGTCTACTCGACCGACTGCCGATACTGACCACAGCGTGCCGCTGCTATCGTGCTTCGATCAGCACGGCGACGACGTCCATGACGTTGGTGCCCGTCGGGCCGGTGCGTAGCAAGGCACCGGCCGCATCGAGTGAGAACCAGGAGCGGCCGGTCGCCAGGTCGCGTTCCGGCCGACGGCGACCGAATCGACGGGCATCCAGCGGCGTGCCGCAATCGACGATCGCGCTGCCAGTCAGCTTGGGTTCGCCGGCCGCGTTCTTGAGGACGACGTCGACCTTGACCCGCCCAGCCACCCCGCCGACGCCCTGCTCGACCACCTTGCCAGCGGCGGTCAGCACTTCGTCCGGGTC
>CAZMGX010000690.1:0-1967 GCA_964565915.1 uncultured Gemmatimonas sp. | reverse complement strand
CGAGCAAAGCCACGTCGGTGAACCGCTCCCGCAGCGGCGGCAGGGAAACGCGGATGGCACTCAAACGATGCAACAGGTCTTCCCGGAACTGCCCCGAGGACGTCGCGCGTGCGAGATCACGCGTCGTCGAGGCCACCGTACGCGCCTGCAGACGCACGCGCTGCGTGCCGCCCACCCGCTCGAACGCACCGGTCTCGAGCGCGCGCAGCAGCCGATCCTGAACGCCGAGCCCCAGCGTCCCGACCTGATCGAGATAGAGCGTGCCGCCACTGGCCAGTTCCAGCAGGCCGAGTGAGCCGGATGCACCCTCGGCAGACGCCCCGCGTTCGACGCCGAACAACTCGGCCTCCTGCGCAGTCGCCGGCCGCTCCGCACATCGCAACTCGAGGAAGGGGGCGTTTGGCCGGGCACCGTGCGCGTGCAGCAGGCACGCGACCAGCCGCTTGCCGGTTCCCGCTTCGCCGCTCAGCAAGACGGGTGACGAGCTCGGCGCGACCCGTTCGATCAGCGAACGGACGGCCAGCAACGGCGCGTATTGCGTGACGAAACGACCGTCGCCCGCGCTCCGTTGGACTCGCGCCCGCAGCGCATGATTGTCGCGCACCAGCATGTGTTTCTCCCACGCCCGCCGCACCAGCGCATCGATCTCGGCCATGCGATAGGGCTTGGAGAGAAAATCGTAGGCGCCCAGCTTGAGCGCCGCCATCGCCGTCTCGATCGTCCCGTTTCCGGTGATGACGATGACCTCCGGCGGCAACGGCTCCTCGCGCACCAGACGCAAGACCTCCAGGCCATCCACCTCCGGCATGACGATGTCGAGCAACGCAACGTCGAACGTCTCCGCCCGCAGTGCGTCCAGCGCGGCGCGTCCATCGCGCACCATCGTCACGTCAAACCCGCGCGCTGTGAGGTATTGCTCGAGAATGCTGCCGAGGTGGGTCTCATCCTCGGCCAACAGCACCCGGATGGGGGACAGGCTCGCCACACCGAGTGCCGGCGACAAGGTGCTGGTCATGCGGCCGCCTCCGGCCGCTCCGACGCTGCCGGCAGCAGGACCTGAAACGTGGCGCCGTGCCCTTCCCCGCTGATCAAGTCGAGATGCCCGGCATGATCGGCGACGATGCCATAACAAATGGCGAGGCCCAGCCCCGTTCCCTGGCCCTGTGGCTTCGTCGTGAAGAACGGCTCGAACACTTTCGACTGGAGCGCGCGGGGGATCCCGGGTCCCTCGTCGGCCACCTCGAGGGCGACGCGCGGATCGCCCGCCTCGCCAACCAGCGCGCGCGTGCGAATGAAAATCGCGGCACCCTCCGGGGTGGCATCGAGCGCGTTCATGGCCAGCGCAATGAGCACCTGCACCAACTGATCCGAGTCGCCGGACACAAACAGCGGCCGCGATGCGTCGAGTTCCGTGTGCAGCTTGACGCGCTTGTATCGCGGATGGTGGCGAAGCAGGAACAGCCCCTGCTGCACCACGTCATTGAGATCGAGGATCTCGCGCTGCGCCACCTTCGGGCGCGCGAAGTCGAGCAACCCGTTCACGATGCGCTTGCAGCGCTGAACCTCGAGGTCGATGATGCGCAACATCTCCGCGGGATCGGCGCCCGGCACAACGGCACCGGGTGGCAGCTCGGCGGCGAGCTCTCGATGCAACGACAACGACTCGCCGCACGCCGCGATCGTCGCGAGCGGATTGTTGATCTCGTGCATCACGCCCGCCGCCAGTTGGCCCAACGCCGCGAGCTTCTCCGACTGCGCCGTCCGGTCGATCGCGGCCTTCCACTCCGTGATGTCCTCGCCCACGGTGATCACGTGCGTGACCTGATCGCCGTTCACGCGCATCGGTATCTTGGAGATCCGGAAGGTGCGCGTGTCGCCGAACGCGTTGCTCTCCATCTGGAATTGCTGCAGGTGTCCGGTGGCGAAGACGTCATCGAACTCCCGCTTGAGCAGCGAGGCCGGTTGGC
>CAZMGX010000689.1:0-1970 GCA_964565915.1 uncultured Gemmatimonas sp. | reverse complement strand
AGTGGAAACCCGCAGTTCCCGCAGGTTATCGGTTGGCCCCAATCAGCATCGCATTCAGCACGAGGCGATCGAGCGCGCGCCAGAACCCGCGGAACATCGGGTCGTTGGCAAACATGACCACGTTGCCGCGCCCCACTGATTCCTGCAGGATGAACGCCGTGCCGCGCAGGGACTTCTCGGTGTTGTCGGGGAACGCAAACCCGCCGCGCCGCAACGTGCCGGTCGTCGGGAACACGGCGACGTTGCCGCCGTCGTTGGTGAGCGTGTAGAAACTGCCGCCGCTCATCAGCACGGGGATGCGCTGCTGCTCCATGCCCAGCGTGAGCCAGTGCGTGAGATCGAGCACGACGTCGAAGTGACTGCCTGGCAAACCGGCGACGGCTTCGGGACAGGCGTTCGGACTCACGACCGCTTTAAGTGAATCAAGCGGTGCGACCTTGGCCGGGGCGGCCTTGAGATCCTTCTTCGGCTCGCACAACACGCGGCGCGCCGACGTGAGCCCGACATCTTCGCGCGTCGCCCATCCAGTGGAACCGCCGAACGTGATCAGCACACCGCCGCCTTCGACCCAGCGCTTGAGCCCCTCGCCCTTGCCCAGCGTCCCGACATTGCCACTCGGCATGATGATCACGTTGAATGCCGACAGATCACCGTTCAGCGCGCTACCGGCGATCGGGGTAAAGCGAATGCCGTAGCGTTGCTCGAGACTCCACCACACGCCGCCGTAGCTGTTGTGTGCGATACCGACGTCACCGACGACCGCCACGCGAGGCGCGTTTAATGCCTGCACCACCCCGGAGCCCGGGCCGTATTGCGACGCGTCCGGGAAGGCGGTGGTGGCTCCGCGCACTTCAACGCCCGCCGCGCGCGCCAGCGCGTCGACGCGACCCGCCAGCGTGCTGTCGTTACGCGAGACCGCGGCTACCCACGTGCCGCGTGGCCACGTCGTGCCGCCGGTCTGGATCGGCTTGGTGGCCACCGACACGCGATAACCTTCCTGCAACAACTGCGCGGCCAGCTTGGCCGCACCGTGGCGATCGTTCTTCCAGAGGAACGACGACCGCACATCACGGCCTTCGACGATGCCGCCCGGAATACGCAGGGGCAGCACTTCGCCGTTCTGGCGCTCTCCGTTGCGCAGCGACAGCGGCGTCGAGGGCACCGCCGCAGCGTCTTCCGTCCAATACGCTTCCACACCGAACGTGACCGGCAGTGCCCATGCCGTCATGTCGTAAAACTCGTAGTCTTCCGTGTCGTTGCTGTTGCGCGACTGTTGTTTGTTGCGTTCGAAGCGTTCCAGCACCCCCTTGGCGAACTCCGGATCCAGCTCGGGGTCCGCTTCGAGCACCGCCTTGGCCACCTTGCCCTGCGGCTGCGCCATGTCCACGATGTACGATCCCGCGGGGAAGTTGCGCAGCGCCACGCCATCGGCGCTGTAGCTGCGCGCGCGCGGACTGCTGAACGCACCGGTGCTGCGGGAGACCTCCACGCCCGCGCGCAACAACGCCGCCGCCAGTTCGGCCGCACGCGCGGGGTCATTGCCCGGAACGAACACCACGCGCTTCATCTCACCCAAACGACCTTCGGCGATGGCCCGCTGGCGGAAGGCGGCATAGTCCCGCACCATCTCGCGCGCGTTGCGGGCCGCCGTCTCGAACGTGCTGACGGACGCCACGAAGTGTTTGGCGATACCGTCGCGGAGCGACAGCAGCGTGCCGTCGGCGCGCCGCTTCAGCAGGGCCGGTCCACCGTCGGTTTCGTACGTCGCGCCCAAGGCGCCGGTCAGCGCCGGCCACGAGTCGTAGTACCCCGGGTAGTGCAGGTCGAACTGGTCACGCACGAAGTACAGCCAGCCGTAGCGATCGAACGCCTCGGCGTTCCCGCGGCCGATGGCCTCCCCCCATTTGACCGGCCACGCCGAGATGTTCTTGTTCACCGGACGCGCCGCCGGCGCCATGTAGTACGTGGAC
>CAZMGX010000688.1:0-1994 GCA_964565915.1 uncultured Gemmatimonas sp. | reverse complement strand
ACTCGACGTTTCACGCGCTCGCACGCACCGGGCATCGCGTCATTCGGTACGACCTGTATGGGCGCGGATGGTCGGATCGCCCGGACGTAGTCTATAACGGTGCGCTCTACGATCGACAGCTGACGGAACTGCTCGACTCGCTCCAGATCACACAACCGATCGACCTGATCGGTCTGTCGTTCGGTGGCTTTGTGGCGGCGCACTATACCGTTCGACATGCCGATCGGCTGCGCACCCTCACCCTGATCGATCCGGTCGCCTCGTCGCGGGAGATCCCGGCCATTCTGTCGAAGCCAGTCATCGGCCCCTGGCTGTGGCAGGTGACGCAGGTGCCTGTCCTGCCCAACGGGCAGATGTCGGACTTCCTGCATCCAGAACGTCATCCCACGTGGGTCGCGCAATATCAACCACAAATGCGTTACCGGGGCTTCGGGCGCTCCTTGCTGCGCAGCGCCCTTGCGGTGAGCGGAATCCGCTTCGACTCGCTGTACGCGCAGGTGGCACCGACCAACGTGCCGGTCCTGCTCGTGTGGGGCAAGCAGGACCGCACGGTACCCATCGAGTTGGCCGACGTCGTCACACGCAGCATCCCTACGGCCGAGTTTTTCCCCGTCGACTCGGCCGGCCATCTGCCGCACATCGAGCAGGCCGCGATCGTCAACGAGCGACTACGGGAGTTCTTCGCCGCCCATGCCGCGGACCCAACCGCACGCCGGACGACTACTTCACGGTGACCTGCGTCAACATGCCGTGCGCAATGTGCATCTTGCCGTCCTTGGCATCGGGCAGGAAGCAGAACAGTCCGTACTCACCAGGCTCGAGATCCACGGGCACGTAAACGACCGCCCCGTTCGGCATCCCGGAAATGCCGCCGATCGGCTTGCCCGGCGGCGGCCCCTGCATGCTTTCGACCCACTTGGCGAGATCTTCCGCGGTCTTGCCCGGCGCCAACTGCGCGATGAACAGCTCGTGTGACTGCGCCGCCAGGTTCTCGATGCGCAACACGTGTTTGCCCGCGGTGAGCGTCGGCGTCACCTCCCACGCGTAGTCGGTCATCTTCACCGTGATGTCGGACGTGGGCGCCGCGGCAATGGCTCCACTCGCCGGGATGACGGTCAACGGCTTCATCATCCCCTTCATCGCGTGCGGGACGTGATCGGCGCCGGGGATGAAGCAAATGAGTGCGTAGTTGCCCGGCTCCAATTCGCCGGTCACACTCTGTTCGCCGCCGGGCACGGGTGAGTTCGGCCCCGCTACGTCATGGATCCACGAGGGCATGGGCGCGCCGGGTTTCATCGACTTGAGCCCGGCCTCGAGATCCGCATACGTCTTGCCGTCGCTGAGGCGCAGCAACTGCACGTGATGCAGCTCGGGTCCCTGATTCACCAGGCGCAGCGTGACCATACCGGCACTGATGGTGTCCGGGGCCTCATAGGAGAAATCCTTGGCGACGATCGTGACGACGGCGGGCGTTGGAGCGGGTAGTGAGGCCGTCGTGTCCGAAGCCTTGGGCGTGGCGTCTCCGGCGCAGGCGCCGAGCAGCGCCGCGGTCACCAGTGGGTAGAGGGATGTGCGCATGACTCTCTCCGGTTTGTGGGGGTGCTGGGGAAGGAGAAAGTAGCAAAACGTACCGATTGGTGCGATGGATTCCCCGCTGCCGGGTCCGTCAACCCGTAGCGCCGTGCCCCCGCAGCGTTATCGTTGTCGGCACCTTCAGCCGCGAGAGGCCGCCCGATGACGCACGATCGCTCTTTCTCCGAGGTCCACCTCGACGTCGAACCGGGGCGCGCCGCCCATCGATCACTCGAAGCGAACCCGCGCGAGGATCACGTGTTTCGCGTGGCTGTGTGCGGCGATTTCTGTGGGCGGGGTCAAGCCGGGACCCCGCGTGAAGCGCCGCGCGCCGGCCGGACGTGGCGGGTGGATCGTGACGAGTTTGATGCCGTCCTGGCCGAAGTGGCACCAACGCTGCGATTGGTGCTGTCCAACGACAT
>CAZMGX010000687.1:0-1995 GCA_964565915.1 uncultured Gemmatimonas sp. | reverse complement strand
ATCCCGGCGATCATGCGCATCGTCGTCGTCTTGCCGGCGCCGTTGGGGCCAAGGAAGCCGAAGAGCTCACCGCCAGGCACGAGCAGATCCAGCGACCGCACGGCGGTGAAGGCGCCGTAGCGCTTGGAAAGAGCGGCGATTTCGATCATACGCCCCTGACGACCGACGGCCGTCGGACCGTCACGGAAAACCGACGCGCAGGCCGACATCGTAACGGCGCGGGTTCCGGGCGAAACGGTGCGGCGTGGGGTTGTCTCCGTTCGTCCCGATTCGCAGCTTGAAGGTCTATGCCAAAAAAGGCGCCAATGCCCGACCGACGCTCCGACGCCCTGATCGTCCGCGGAGCGAGAGAACACAATCTGCGGAACATCAGTGTCACGATTCCGCGCGATAAACTGACCGTCGTCACCGGCCTTTCCGGGTCCGGAAAGTCCTCGCTGGCGTTCGACACGATCTACGCCGAAGGCCAGCGCCGCTATGTCGAGTCCCTCTCGGCCTACGCACGGCAGTTCCTCGGCTTGATGGAGAAGCCCGACGTCGACCACATCGAGGGGCTCTCGCCAGCCATCTCGATCGAGCAGAAATCGGCGGGGCACAATCCCCGGTCGACCGTCGGCACGGTGACCGAGATCCACGACTACCTGCGCCTGCTGTGGGCGCGCACGGGCACGCCGCATTGCCCCGATTGCGGGCGCGCCGTGCAGCGCCAAAGCCCCGGCCAGATCGCCGAGCAGATTCTGTCGTGGCCCGACGGCACGCGGCTCGAGATCCGCGCGCCACTCGTGCAGGGCCGCAAAGGCGAGTTTCGTGACCTGTTCGAGAGCGCCCGCAAGCAGGGATTCGTCCGCGCGGTCGTTGATGACGAGCTGATCGAGTTGGCCGAGCCGCCGAAGTTGAATCGCCGGCTCAATCACTCGATCTCCGTGGTGGTCGACCGACTGGTGGTGCGGACCGATGATCGCGGCCGTCTGACCGACTCCCTCGAGACGGCGCTGCGCCTCGCGGAAGGGCTGGCCGAAGTGGTGCGATACGACGGGGCGCAGCCGGCGACGGAAATGTTCTCCGAGCGCTACGGCTGTCCCACATGCGGCATCTCGATGCCGGAGCTCGAGCCGCGCCACTTTTCGTTCAACTCGCCGTTCGGCGCGTGCGAAACGTGCAGTGGCCTGGGCACGACCCGCACGGTGAGTGAATCCCTCGTGCTGGGTGACCCGAGCATTTCGATCCTCGAGGGCGTCGTGCTGCCGTGGGGCGAGCCGGATGGGTATCTGCGCAAGGTGATCCTTCCAGGGCTCGCCAAGATGCTGGGCTTCGATCTCAACATGCCGTGGAGCAAGATTCCGGCGAAGGTGCGGCAGCAGCTGCTGCACGGTGTCGGCGAGTCGGCGCCCGTGGTACGCAAAGCCGTGAAGAAGGCCGTGCGTGGTGCGGCCAAGACGGCCGCGAAGGCGGCTGCCAAGGTCGGTGGTGACAGCGCGTGGGAAGGGATCGTCGCCAACGTGCAGCGTCGGTACGACGAGACCAGTTCGGATGCCGTACGGCTGGAACTCGAAGCGTTCATGGTCGCGGCGCCCTGCCCGGCCTGTAAAGGCCGTCGCCTGAAGCCCGAATCGTTGGCGGTCACCGTGCATGGCCGCAACATCGGCGACGTCGTGCAACTCAGTGTCGTCGATGCGCTCGCCTTCTTCTCCGACGTGCCGTTGCGGGCACCCGGTCATCCCGGGCTCGATGTCGGCATCGCCGGCCCGATCCTCAAGGAAGTGCGTGAGCGCCTGCGCTTTCTCGACGACGTGGGACTGGACTATCTCACGCTCAATCGCAGCGCCGAATCGCTCTCGGGTGGTGAGGCGCAGCGCATTCGCCTTGCGACGCAGATCGGATCGCGACTGGTCGGGGTGCTGTACATCCTCGACGAACCCAGCATCGGGTTGCACCAGCGCGACAACGGCCGCCTGCTCACCACACTGCGCCAGCTACGCGACCTCGGCAACACGG
>CAZMGX010000686.1:0-1997 GCA_964565915.1 uncultured Gemmatimonas sp. | reverse complement strand
GGCCAGCCGGGCCGCGGCGGCGCGCCGGGCTGCCGCCGCCAAGGCGGCACGCGCGAAAGCCGCCAAGGCTAAGAGCGCCAAGTCCGGCTCGTCAGCATCGTCCAGCGCCGGCAAAGCCCGCAGCACCAAGGCGTCCGGCGCCAAGTCGAGCGCCAGCGCCAAGAAGAAGTCGACGGCCAAGCCCGTCGTCCGGCGCACGTCCGGTTCGAAAGCCGCAGTCGCGAAGAAGCAACAGCGATAACATTTGTCTGCTATCTTCCGATCATGGAAGAGCCCATGATGGACGAATCGGTGAGCGCGGCGACCAGCGCCGAAGGCGCCGCCGGTGACGTAGAACTGTCCGGCACATCGTCAGGCGGCGTGTCCGCGGATCAGGCGCGGTTGGTGCTGCGCCGAGTCAAGGACCCCGAACTGAACCTCAACATCGTCGATCTCGGCCTGATCTACGACGTCCATGTCGACGGCAACAACGTGCGCATCGACATGAGCCTGACCTCTCCCGGCTGTCCGTCGGGTCCGGAGATCATGGGCGAGGCCGAGGAGCAGCTGAAGACCATCCCCGGGATCGGCGCGGTCGAGATGAACCTCGTGTGGTCACCGCCTTGGACCCCCGAGCGCATCGAGCCTCGGGTGCGGGCCTACATGGGCTTCTGACCGTCGTTGCTTCAGGCCGGCCGTCGTGAGCGCTGCTCCGCGCGCACGGCGCCGACCAAGCGAATGACGACCGGTACCAGCATCAGCGCACCGCTCCACAGCCACACGTCGGCCACGTTCAGCACCACGGTCGAGGTGCTGGTGACTTGCACCGCAATGAAGTCTGCCACCCCCTCGGGGCCGGTCAGCATACTGGCCAGATTGCCAAGCGCGCCGCCCGAGACGAGCGCCAACGGCAGCGTCGACCGCGAATCGACCTGCGCCAGCGCCTTCACGATCCCGAGCACCATGCCCAGCGCGAACAGCGTGACCGCCACGTTCAGCAACCACGTGTACGGACCGATCGACGCGCCGCCCGCCGTGCCGGTGTTGTAGACCAGCAGGAATGCCAACCGCTCGCTGATCGACACCATGGCGCCATCACCAAGCGCGTTCGCCGCGACCGCTTTCGTGGCCAGGTCGATGCCCATGGCGATCATCGCGACCGCCAGAAACCGCGTCATGGTGCTGCTGGCGGTGACGACCGTGGAGCGATGGCGGGACGCAGAGGCCGAGAGAACGACTTGCATGGGGGTCCGGGGCGTGGCGGGAATCTTCCAATCCTCCGACGAGGATTTGGCTACACCCACCGCACCCTCCGTGCCGCCATCGCGGTCTCGAACTCCGTCTCGCTCCAACACGCTCGCGCATTCGTAACTCGTTCACACTATTGCGATTACGGTTTACCGTGCTCGACCGTGCCGACCAGCGCCTCGGCGATTGCGGCACATCGTGTGGCGCCGTCGATACACCTGCGGCGCCTGATGCGTGACGTCTACACCACGCCCGTCGCTACTCCCGATAGGGAGAGTCGTTTCCCTTCTCCGCCGGTTTCGGTGCGGCGGGCGCCTTGACGCTGGCCGCCAGGGCCGCGGCCGGCGTGGACGTCGCCGGCATTTGCGCGAGCGTCTTCACGAACCCCGGGCCCAGGACTTCGCTTTGCCAGCGACGAAGCTCCGGGATTTCGGCCAGCTCTTCCACACTTCGCGGATTCCGCCTGGCGACGGCCTCCATGCGATCGCGCGAGCACAGCACGCCGGGGTCCAGATCCAATTCCACGGCCTTCGCATCGCGAACGGTCTTGAGACGCGCGACACGGTCATCGAAGTCGGGATCACGATCCCAGCGGTGCGTCTTCGGGAACCGCGGCAGATCCGCTTCCGCGACGTCATTGCCCCGCGCAATCGCCTGAAGGGCTTCAAGCGCGCGGACATCCGACATGCCGCGAGGAAATCCCTTCACACTGAACAACCCGTCGCGCGACGTCGGTGCCTGCCGCGCCAAGTCGAGCAGCACCTCGTTGC
>CAZMGX010000685.1:0-2012 GCA_964565915.1 uncultured Gemmatimonas sp. | reverse complement strand
GCCGGTCCCCGGCGAACGGAAGATGGTGAGCGTGACATGCCACGCGTTGTCGGCATCCGCCGGATCGGTGGCCGCGTTGTTCGCGCCGGATCCAGCGGCTACCATTGAGGCGTCGACAGTCGGCAAAGTGAGATGCTGTGCGTGCGCGACGGCAGAGAACAGCGGGATCAACGCGAGGGCGAGAAGGCGCATGGCGGTATGGAGTTCGTGTGAGTGTGCCGTGGTACGCGGGGCGACAGACGCATGATGCCCACTCCGGGCGCGTCACACGATGACCGCACGCGCCACCGGCCTGGCCGATCACGCCAGAAATCGCCGGCGGGTTCGCCGAGCCACGGGGATCGCGCTCCGGGCGGGGCCCATGCGTAAGGTCACGATCGCGGCGTCACTGCTGGCCGACTTGTTGGGGTATCTGCGGCTGCAGGGGGTGGACGCCGACGCGGTGGCGCGGCGCGCCGGACTACCCGCGCACCCCGATCCATCGGTGCGGGTATCCGCGACGACGATGTACATGCTGTGGACCGAGTCGATTGCCACTACGGGCGACCATGATCTTGGCTTGCACAGCGGGATGAGCTTCCAGCCCGGCGCGTTGGATATCGTCGGCTATGTCATGCTCAGTTCACACACCGCGCTCGATGCCATCCGGCGAGGGGCGCGACTGCTGCAACTCCTGAATGACGGACTGGCGCTTGATGTCGAACGTCAGGCCACGGCGACCACGCTCCGACTGCGCATGCTGCCGGTCGATGGCGGCGCACTCTTCAGTGACCCACGGCAGTTGGTGGAGACGATCCTCGGAGGTGCGTTGCACCAGGTTCGCCTGTTGACCCAACGTTCCGTGGTGCCGTGCGCGGTGCACTTTCGACACGCGCGTCCGTCGACCGGCGATGGCGAGCACGTGCGACTGTTGGGGATCGCACCACAGTTCGCGGCTGATACGGACGCACTCGTCGTCGCGAATCACGATCTCGACGTACGCCTTCAGTCGGCCAATCCACCGCTCCTTGCGGCGTTTGAATCACACGCGGAGGCCGCGCTGGCCGCACTGCACCGTCAGGATGTGCTGTCCGATCGCGTGCTGCATGAGATCGTCACTCAACTCAAGGGAGAAGCGCCAACGATCGGACAGGTCGCCCGGGTGCTCGCCATGAGCCCACGACATCTGCAGCGCGGGCTCGCGCACGAAGGCACCACCTTCCAGAGCCTGCTGGATGATGCCCGTCGCGAGCTGTCGCTACGACATCTGTCCTTACCGGATGCCACGGTTGCCAAGGTGGCCTGGCTGGTCGGTTTCTCCGAGCCCAGCGCTTTCAACCGCGCCTTCCGCCGCTGGACCGGTCACTCGCCCCGTGCGGCCGCGACGCGCGTTCCGTCGGCGCAAGACACCGCCCGAAACCGGCGGTAATCCTTTTCCCCGATGCGGCCGACACTTCGAGCATGATGGCGACGCTGCCAAGGCAACTGTCTCGCTTCCGGTAGCTCCATATGTCGTCCTGTCCGTACACCTGGGTTCGTGGCCTCTTCACCTCCAATTCCGCCACGAAGCCTGGGCACCCTGCCCGCCACCTGATGGTCCGCGTTGTCCGGGACGGTGAGGAGCGCGTGATGGTGTCACTTCCCTCGAAAAGCGCACGCTGGCTGATCGAGTTGATTCCGGCCGACGTCGTGGCCCGGATTCGCGAGGAGGAGATTCCGCTCGATGCGATCACCGCGGAATTGAATCAGACGGACGTGCTCTATCCGCGCCCGATCTTCACGCTGACTGACTCGCATCGCCAGGTGAACGTCTGGCTCGAGTAGTCAGCGCAAAGCGGTCGATCAGGCGGCGATGGCGGATGTATAGAGCGCCACGTCGCCGGGTCGGCAGAACAGCCCCGACGGATGATTCGGCACACGCACCACGGAGTCCGTGATGCCGAGCGTGCTTTCCGTACCGCCGAGAAAGAGACTGCCCTTCGGCGCGAGGAGCCGGGCCATGCGATCAATCACATCCTTCTTGGTCGGCACGT
>CAZMGX010000684.1:0-2025 GCA_964565915.1 uncultured Gemmatimonas sp. | reverse complement strand
GACGTGCAGCGGAACCTGCGCGCTCTTGCCCATAGCACCGATCCCGCGCTTCGGTCTCAAGTTCTCCTATCCTCACACAGTCCGTTTGTGATTTGCGAGGGCTGGAACGGCGACGACCGAGACTTCATCCATCAGGTCAAGGTGGAATCCGGCAAGGCACGAATCCGCAGCTTTGCGGACGTGATCGCGGAGAATCGCATCGTCCTTGCGAAGGAGAGGAAAGCCGGTCGTACACATCTCAGCTTGGCGAACGCGGAGGAGATCATGTCCGGCTACCTCTCCTGACGGAGGCCACATAACGATGCCTGCTGCTGACGCGGGCTCTTGCACCATTTTCGTGTACACTTCCACCTAACGAGAATGGGAGTCACAGTGCCACGATCCGGCCCTCGCAGGCTGTACATGTACTCCGACGAGTTTAACTAGACGGCGGTTCGTCTCAATCATCAGCCTGGGATGCAGGTCAAGACGGTAGCGGCCGCGCTGGAGCTCCATCCGTCGCATTGTGGTCAGGCCCCGCGGCAGAGCCTGGAGTTAAGCGTCAGAACACCACCATTCACGGACGGAGCATCGCAGACCCCCCACAACCCTGACACTCCGCACCGCGCAGACCACGCGATTAGCATGGCCGATCAGGCAGCGGAGCGGGTGCCGACGCCGGCGCTCGGTGATGCCGATGGGTGGCGCGCATTCGGTGCCGCCATCGCGGCGCGCGCAGGCACGCGCGATCCGCTTGAGATTCGGTCGGAAACGGTGCCCCGCCTTTCGGCGGGGCTGCGAGGCCAGCCCCTCGCCGAGCTGCAGTGCCCGGAGGCGCCGGGCCGATGGTCCGTCGCGGCGGTGATCGAACATCTCACCGACGCGGAGCTCGTATTTGGGTTTCGGGTCCGGCAGGTCCTGAGGCAAGAGGCGCCGCCGCTGGCCAGCTTTGATCAGGAAGACTGGGCCACCGTCGGCCGATATGCGGAGAGCGAGGCACACCAGGCGTTCGCGCTCTTCGCGGCACTGCGCGCACGGCACCTCGCGCTGTATGGTCGGCTCTCGGCGGCGGACTGGGAGCGGGTGGGGGTGCACGGCGATCGCGGTGCAAAGTCACTTCGCACGATGATCCGCATCATTGCTGGCCACGATCTCGCGCATTGCGCGCAGGTCGAGCGCATCCTCAAAGTGCCGACAGACGCCTGACCTTGCGTTGCTGCAGCCAAACGCTGAATAGTCGCTAGAGCAGGGAACGTTTCGTGGGTCGCTGCGTAAGACGGCGCCATGCCTTCGATTCGGCAGAGTGGCAATACCAAGTGCAGCTCGTGAGTCCCGGAGGCGAGAAGCGGCGACTGCCTTCGCACGCCGCGGTCGTCTCGGTTGGCTTGCATGCGGGTCTGGTTGCCTTGCTATTGAAGTGGCCGGCGCCGAGCGTGTCAGCGTCGGCTGTGGCTTGGGGGCGGTCGACCCAACGCGTCACCCCCGAGCGGCTCATCTTCGTTGCCCCGCAGTCTTCCGCCGTGGCAGGGCCACCGCGTGCTCGGCGGCAGACCGTCTCAACGCCACCGGCCGCGCCCTCGTCTGCGCTGCCGATAGCGGGCAACACCGAGAGTACGGTCGCGGACGCGGTCGACTCAACGGGACCAGCGGTGTCAACAAAGCGAGACTCGGGGCTGGCGCCCACCACGGAGTATGAGCGGCCGGTGCATCCAGCGTTGCGTGGGCTGGTGCCGATGTGGAACGGTGGTGTGGGATGGAGCGCGATTTCTGCCGTTGCCTCGCGCAGCGCGCCGTTGGCCCCACGCCCGCCGGAGTGCGCGCGTGGCCTGCCCGGCTATTTCGCTTGCTCGCGCCGCTTGTGGGCGTGGCGCGAGGATTCGATCTATCATGTGCGGGTTCAGTGTCATCGGGACTCGACGGACTATCGGAAGATTCTACCTCCTGATTGTGATCGCTTCCGCCCGGATTCAGCCCGGTGACTGAGTCCGCCATGTTGGGCGACACGAGAAATTGACCCCCTGGCGACATGAGGAATTGACCCCTCCC
>CAZMGX010000683.1:0-2025 GCA_964565915.1 uncultured Gemmatimonas sp. | reverse complement strand
GCACGACGCATGGCCTGCTTCGCCGTGTGCAATCCGTACAATGTGCGGCGCTTGTGAAAGACGGCGGATTCTCCGCTGTTCAGGTACTTCGGCTCCGCATCACCCAACGCCCGTCCGCCGAAGCCGACATGATGTCCCAGTTCGTCGAGGATCGGAAACATGATGCGACCGCGAAAGCGCGTGCGCGCGTCGTCCATGCCTTCACGCTGAAACAGCAGGCCCGCCTCAAGCTGGCGCGCCTCGTCGAAGCCGAGCGAGTTGAGGTACCGGCGCATGGCCTGGGGATCGCGCGGCGAAAAGCCGATCCCGAACCGTGCGCGCGCCGCCTCGTCGATCCCGCGACTGTCGAGGTACGCACGGGCCTCCCGACCCAGTGACTCGTCGGCCAACTGCGTACGAAACCACTCCGCTGCCGTCGCGAGGACTTCCCAATTGCGCTCATTGGGATCGGCCGCCACGGCGCGTGTGGGCTGGTCGATGACCTCGATGCCGACCCGCTCTCCCACGAGCTTGATGGCGCCGACGAAGTCGAGGCCGAGACGCTTGCGCAGGAACGTGAACACGTCGCCGCTTTCATGGCAGACGAAGCAGTGGTACGTCCCCTTGTCGGGCGTGACCGAGAAGTTGGGTTTGGTGCCCTGATGAAATGGACACGGCCCGCGGAAACTGCCGCCCGAGCGCACCAACGGCACGTACTCGCCGATGATTTGCACGATGTCGGCCGCGAGGCGCACGCGCTCGAGGACATCATCGGCAATCATGGAACGGTCACGTCCATCGGGTACATGTCCGAATCATACGCCGTCCGCATCGCCGGCGTCAGGACAGCTCCGCGACCGTCACTCCGGCGCCACCCTCGTTCCAGGCGCCCAGGCGGAAGCCCACCACCCGTGTGTCCTTCTTCAGCATTTCACCCACGCGCGCGCGCAACGCTCCCGTTCCCTTTCCGTGGATGATGCGCACCTCGCGAAGATCGCCACGTATCGCGCCATCGATCGCCTGCAGGATGCGATCGTCGAGTTCGTCGACCCGCAGCCCGCGCACGTCCACTTCACGCAGCGGATCGGCCTCGGGAAACTCGCCATGCAGCGAGACCTTGACAGCCGGTGGCGGTGGTGCGGCGATCCGGGTCACCGTTCGTAACGGGACCGCCAGGCTCAATGAGCCGACGAGGACGCGCACCTCGTCGCCCTTCACACTGATCACGCGTCCGGTCTTGTCGTCCAGGGTCGAGAGGCGCACCGTATCGCCGGCCTCGATCGGACGCGTCGGCGTTGGCGCCGCCTTGCCCCGTGGAGACGCCGCTACATTTTCGGCGCGCGTCGTATCCCGCCCGAGTTCACGGCGTTCGCGATCGCGACGGGCGCGCGCCTCGACCTGCGTGACCGCGGCGCCCTGCGCTGCGGCCGCGTCCTCGATCGCCCGTCGCGACGCCCGCGCGGCCGCATCCAGCATCTCGCTCTGACCGGCCGCCTGGGCGCGCACTTCCGCGATGGCGCGCTCCACTTCGGTGCGCGCCTCGAGGAGATATCGGCGCGCTTCGCGTCGCGCCTCACGCTCGGATTCCCGTTCGCGTTCACGCACCTTGAGTTCGCGATCCGCCACCGTGGCGATGCGCGAGCGAATCTTTTCCTGCTCGAGCACGGCGACCCGTTCGCGCTCGGCGAGCAACGCCTCGCGCGCCTCGAGATCGGCAAGCAGGACGGCCAAATCGCGCTCTCCCGTCGGAAGACGCGCCTCGGCCCGCTGCAACACGTCCTCGGGGAGTGCCAGTCGGCGTGCAATGCTCAGCCCATAACTCCGTCCCGGCACACCCTTCAGCAGGCGATAGGTGGGTGCCAATTGCACGGCATCGAATTGCAGCGACGCATTCACGACACCCTCGACCTCGGTGGCGAGCAGCTTCAGTTGCCCAAGATGCGTCGTCGCAATGGTCAGCGTCCCGCGGCGCGTCAGCGTTTCGAGGATCGACCCGCCAAGCGCCGCTCCCTCCGACGGATCGGTACCCGATCCCAGTTCGTCCAC
>CAZMGX010000682.1:0-2034 GCA_964565915.1 uncultured Gemmatimonas sp. | reverse complement strand
GCAGGTGCATCTCCCGGGCGACAGTGTCGACGTGAACGTGCATCCGGCGAAGGCCGAGGTACGGCTGCGCGACCGGTGGCCGGTCGAACGTGCGGTCGAGCACGCCGTGCGCCGCGCCCTCGGGTTGCTCGACGCCAGCGCCGGGATCGGCTGGCGCACGTGGGCTCCTGCCACCGCGGCCGACTGGCGACAGGACGTGCACGCCTTCGAACCTGCCGATCTTCGGCCATCGGCGCGGCTCGATGGCTTGTTCCAGCCGGCGCCTTCGGTCGATGGCGGTCGCGAGGATGCGCCTGTGGGCGTGCGTGCAGACGAGCCTCGCGGAGCAGCGACGGCACCCGACGTGATGACCGTTCCGCCGCTGCTGCAGCTCCGCCGGATGTATCTCCTCTTCGAACATGATGATGGTGTTGTACTGATCGATCAGCATTCGGCGCACGAGCGCGTGCTGTACGAGCAATTCATGGGTACGCTCGAGCGGGGCGAGTCACCCTCGCAGCGACTGCTGTTCCCCCTGACGCTGCATCTCGGGCCCGATGAAGCGGAGGCCTTCGATGCCCACCGTGCGGCGTTCGACGCCTTGGGCTTCGAGATCGAGCGCTTCGGCGGACACTCGTTGATCGTTCAGGCGGTGCCGATGCCGCACCCGCGATTCGACGCCGAGCGCTGTCTCCGCGAAACACTGGCCGCGCTGACGGGTGATCGCTCGCCGAGTGATGCCAAGCGCCATGAACGCCTCGCGGCCACGTTTGCGTGCAAGGCGGCCATCAAGGCCGGTGACGCGCTGTCGCCCGGCGAAATGCGGGCCCTCTACATCGCGCTCGCGGACACCCGACTGCCGGCCCATGATGTGCACGGCCGTTCGACCATCGTGCGCCTGACGTGGGATGAACTCGATCGCCGGTTTGGACGCAAGTGAAACACCGGACGGGTGCAGACGACACCCTGCACGTGATCATGGGGCCGACGGCGGCGGGAAAATCCGCGGTGGCGATGCATCTGGCGGAGCGATACAAGCTGGCGATCATCAGTGCCGACTCGCGCCAGGTGTATCGCGGCTTCGACATCGGGACGGCGAAACCGACGCGCGCCGAGCAGTCCCGCGTGACGCACTATGGCATCGACTGCCTCGATCCGATGGCGCGGTACTCTGCGCACGCATGGGCCACCGACGCCGCGCGCTGGCGTGCGGAGGCCGCCGCGCAGGGGGGTGGGGCGGTCGTTGTCGGCGGCACTGGCTTCTATGTGCGCGCCCTGGTGCAGCCGTTCGACGAGATGCCGGAGCTGGACCCGGATCGTCGCGCAGCGCTCGACCGCTGGCTGGCGACACTCGATGCGGCCGAGTTGACCCGGTGGTGCACCCGTCTGGATCCGGACCGCGCAGGGCTGGGGCCGGCGCAACAACGGCGTGCGGTCGAGATCGCGTTGCTTGCGGGGCGACGAGTCAGTACCGCGTACCGCCACCCGACTGAGGTCGTCGATGCGTCATCACGCCCGCGCGTACGCTATCTTGTCATCGACCCGGGCCCGGTGCTGGCGTCGCGCATCCGTGCGCGCGTGCAGGCGATGATCGCGGCCGGATGGATCGAAGAAGTCCGTGGGTTGATGGCGCACGTGCCACCGGACGCGCCGGCGTGGCAGGCGAGTGGATACCGCACGTTGCGGGATGCGCTCGTGGCCGGCGGGGCCCTGCACGACGCCGTGTCGCGGGTGGAGATCGAAACGCGTCAATATGCGAAGCGACAGCGAACGTGGTACCGGCATCAGTTGCCGGCGGAACACGTGACGATGCTGGACAGTACCGTGCCCGACGTGTTTCTGCGCGCGAGCCGGTGGTGGGAATCCGACGAGGGGAACGTGACATGAGAATCGGCATCACCTGTTATCCCACCTACGGTGGCTCGGGCGCGGTCGCCACGGAACTCGGCATCGCACTCGCCGAGCGGGGCCACGAGGTGCATTTCATCACGTACCAGCAGCCGTTTCGTCTCCCGAATTTCCTGCCGCGGGTCTGGTTTCACGAGGTCGATGTGG
>CAZMGX010000681.1:0-2035 GCA_964565915.1 uncultured Gemmatimonas sp. | reverse complement strand
TATCCATCGACCTGGGCGCCGGTCTGATACAAGGAAACATCGACGGCTCGAGCGTTGCGGATGCCCGCGGCATCATGGCCGAGGTGGCACTCAATGCCGCGGACTACGGCGCGCTGATTGTTCGGACCGATGTGTTGCGAGCCCGCGGCGAATCCAACGCTGCCCTCTTCAGCGGGGTGCGCGTGGGCTCCCGCCCGGCGATCGCGACCGGTGTGGTGCTGGCCATCGGGTTCTCGTTATTGCTCGCCGCGTTGGCCGACGCCAACTACTGAGGCTTGCGCGGCGCTACACGCCGAACTGCCGCAGGTGATGGTCGAGATGTTTGGAGAACAGCGCGTTCCACTCCGCCGCGGTGAGCGGACCGAACGACAGGGACTCCCGCCCTTCGAAGGCCGCCCGTCCTTCGGCCTGCACCTGACGGAGATATGCGATCAAGCGATCGCGCTCGGTCGTGAAGTCGCGCGTGTCGGTAATGCGAAAGGCGGGTGCGGTCGGTGTGCCCTGGGGATAGGGCACGTCGTTGATCACCCGATCCTTCACGATCCGCTTCAGGACCCACCGCATGAGCACGTTCGGCCTGGGATGTTTGCGGGTATAGACCATCTCATACGACACACAGAGGTGCGCAAGCATCTGCGCAACCGTCATGCGCCCCCAGACCGGCCGGGTGTCGGGGGTCAACCGGTTGATCCGCGCGAGCGCGGTCTCGAGGATGGTCTCCGAAAAGAGATCCGGGTAGGTGCCAGGTGATGCCATGGGATATCGGTGTCGTGGTGCCACGTACCGCGCCGTGGGGATTGCGCGTGAGACACCGGAAGTTGCAGCATCCAGTGCGTGCCCGCCAGCACGGCACGCGCCCGGCTTCGAGGAGCGTCAGGTGGAGGAACAGGTTCGGCAATTGCGGGTCGTCAAGGTCGCCCACACGGCGGTGTGGGCATTCTTTGCGGCGTGTGTGCTCGGCATTCCCGTCGCAGCGGCGCGGGACGACTTCGGCACGGCCGGACTGCTCATCGGTTGCGTGGCGGTCGAGTCACTGGTGTTGGTGTTCAACCGAATGCGCTGCCCGCTGACCGACGTGGCGGCGCGCTACACGGCAGACCGTCGCGACAACTTCGACATCTACCTGCCCGAGTGGCTGGCGCGGTACAACAAGCACATCTTCGGTTCGCTGTATGTCATCGGCATCGCCTGGACGCTGGTGGCCTGGCTGCGGGCCCGCACGACGTAGCGCTCTTCATCCACCACCCCGTCATGACCGATCCCCTGCCCCGCCCGTACGATGTGGCGTACGACCATGCGCTTCGAGACCCCGAAGCCTTCTGGGCCACCGCCGCCCAGGCGATCGATTGGGATCGGCCGTGGGATCGGGTCATCGATGACACGACGGCTCCGCTGTATCGATGGTTTGCGGGCGGCGAACTGAACACGTGTTACAACGCGATCGATCGGCACGTACTCAACGGGCGCGCCGATCAGCCGGCGGTGATCTATGACAGCCCGGTGACCGCTACGAAGCGGATCGTTTCGTTCCGCGAACTGCTGGGTGAGGTGGCGCAGTTTGCCGGCGTATTGCGGTCGTTGGGCGTGGCGCAGGGTGATCGCGTGATCATCTACATGCCCATGATGCCGGAGACGTTGGTGGCGATGTATGCCTGCGCGCGCATCGGCGCGGTGCACTCGGTCGTCTTCGGTGGCTTTGCGCCGCAGGAACTGGCGGTGCGCATCGATGACGCACAGCCCAGGGTAGTCCTGACCGCCAGCTGCGGAATCGAAGTGCAACGCATCGTCCCATACAAGCCGCTGCTGGATGCCGCGCTGGCCCTGGCGACCCATCAACCCGCACACTGCGTGGTATTGCAGCGCGACGTGCATCGCTGTGATCTCGTCGAGGGGCGTGATCATGACTGGACCGACGCGGTAGGCCGGGCCACGCCCGCGCCGTGCGTGCCCGTCAAGGCGACCGACCCACTGGACATTCTCTATACGTCCGGCACGACGGGCGTGCCCAAGGGCGTCGTGCGTTACAACGGCGGCC
>CAZMGX010000680.1:0-2053 GCA_964565915.1 uncultured Gemmatimonas sp. | reverse complement strand
CCGGCGCACGTGATGCCATCACTGAACAGGACGGCGTTCGGATGTATCGCCTGCAGGGGCCGCCGATTCCCCGGCAGAAGCCCTATCGGTTCATGCTGGCCACGCGCAGCGTTGCCCGCATCGCCCGGCACGAGCGGCCCGACATCATCGAGATCGGCAGTCCCTTCATCGTGCCGTGGATCGTCCGCCACGCCACGCGCGAGCTCGACGTGCCGCTGATCTGCTTCTACCACACGAACCTGCCGCGCATGTTCGCGCCGACGTCGCGGCATCACGGCATCGGTCGTCGGGCCGTTTATCGAGCCTCGTGGCAATACATGCGACGACTCGATCGCCTCTTCCCGCTCACGGTCGTGACGTCGTCGTTCTCGGCCAACGACCTCGCCCGCGAGGGCATCACCCGCGTGGCCAGAGTGCCGTTGGGCGTCGATCTCGAGCGCTTTACGCCGGCGCGCCGCGACTATGCCGCGGAGACGCGGGCCAGGTTCGGATTGCCGGAGGGGCTGCTGGCCGGCTTCGTCGGTCGATTCGCCCGCGAGAAAGACCTGGACGTCGTGCTCGACGCGTGGGCCGAGGTCGAGCGTCGCACCGGCGCGCGCCTCACGCTGGTGGGAGCGGGCCCGCTGGAGCATCAGCTGCGGAGGCATCCGTATGGCGCACGAGTGACGTTTGTGCCGTTCCAGTCGGACCGCGAGGCGCTTTCGGACCTGCTCGCATCCTTCGACGTCTACATCGCGCCCGGCCGGATCGAGACCTTCGGTCTCTCGTCACTGGAGGCACTCGCCAGCGGGACGCCGGTATTGTCGGCCGACGAAGGCGGCGTCGCTGAACAGGTGTCGAACAGCGGTGCGGGTCGACTCTTCGTGTCGGGAAACGCCGAGTCACTGGCGGCGGAAGCCATCGCGCTGATCGGGAGTGACCTGCAACAGCTGGGCGAACGCGGACGCGCGTATGCGGCCGCGGAACACGCGTGGGATACCGTCTTCGATCGATTGTTCGAGGTGTATCGCAGCGTGATCGCCAAGTCCGACCGTCGCTGACGGCATGTCGACGGTTGGTCGACTGCTGGTCTCGATCCATGACGTCACGCCGGCGTTGGACGACGGGGTGCGACAACTGTGGGCGATGTGCCGCGCCGCGGCACTCACGCCGGCACTGCTAGTGGTGCCCGACTGGCACGGAACGTGGCCGATCGAGCGTCACGCCGCGTTCATGGCGTGGGTGCGTGCGCGGGTCGATGACGGCGCGGAGATCGTCCTGCACGGCGAGCGACACGACGAGGTCGGGCTGCCGCGCACGTGGCGCGATGCGTTGCGCGCGGTTGGACGCACTGCCCGTGAAGGAGAGTTCCTGACCTTGGACGCCGACGCGGCCCGTGCGCGTATCGTGCGCGGCCTTGAGCGGCTTGCCGATCACGGGCTGTCGGCCGCGGGCTTCGTTCCGCCCGCGTGGCTTGCCCGGGAGTCCACCCACACGGTGGTTCGCGCGTTGGGGCTTGGCTTCAGCGAAGACGCCGGCAGTGTTCGGGTGAACGGACCGGCAGGCCAGGCACCACGTCGTCTCGCCGCGCCGGCGCTGCGTTGGAGTGGACGTACATCGATTCGTGCCTGGGGGTCGCTGGCTGTGGCGGAGGGGCGTTGGCGGCTCTGGCAACGCGCACCGCTCCTGCGACTGGCTCTGCATCCGCAGGACCTGATGCACGCCGTGACGGCGCGCTCGGTAGCCCGGGATGTCGCGCGATGGGCGCACGTGCGTCCCGCGGTTCGCTACGACGCGCTGCAGGACATCGCGCGGTCGCCGTCATGAGCGCGCCCTCTTCACGCACCGTCAACGCCGAGGCGTTGCGACTGGCCATCTTCACGGATACCTACCCGCCGCAGATCAACGGCGTCGCGCGGACGCTGGAACGTCTGGTCGACGCGGTGACGTCGCGTGGTGGCGTGGCGCGCGTGTTCACCGTCGAAGATCCTGATGCACGGCCCGCACCTGACATCCAACGATACCGGAGTGTGCCGTTCTGGGCGTACGATCAGCTGCGCATCGCCTGGCCATC
>CAZMGX010000679.1:0-2060 GCA_964565915.1 uncultured Gemmatimonas sp. | reverse complement strand
AGGGGAGCCCCAGTCCATTCCAGCAGTGGTCCGGTGGCGCGCCGTGGGACAACGCAACCGGAATTCTCTACGACAACAACTGGTTCGACGGGACGTTCAACGGTCTGCCAAGCGGAAGCACCACAAACGGATTCGTCGCGCGCGTCACGACCGCGTCGGCCCCGACGAGCGTGCAGTGGTTCGCATACGGCTTCAGCCAGACCGGCGAGGCCTACAACGGCACGGATGCACTCTACGGCGGGGTCAATCCGGGATTCGAAGGGGTCGCGCGTGCGTCGTCTGTCGCGGTCCCCGTTCCCGAGCCGACGTCACTGGCGCTGCTCGTCACCGGAATGGCGGCACTCGCGGTCGGGGCACGCAAGCGACGCGCTGCCGCCTGACCACGGGCGATGCATCAGGCGATCCTCGCATACAACGAGCAACAAGCGCCGGCTGAGCGCGCAGTCTGCACGCTGCTGGCCAACGAAATCGACGCCGGCCTACCCGACGCCGAGAGCAAGATCTGGCATGGACACCCCGTGTGGTTTCTCGGCGGCAATCCCACGGTCGGCTACAGCAAACAGAAGCGCGGGATTCGCCTCATGTTTTGGAGCGGCGCTGACTTTGGCGAGCCGGGACTGAATGTGGTGGGCGCGAAGTTCAAGGACGCATCGGTGTTCTTCACCGGTGTCGAGGCCGTCAACACGACGGACCTGCAGCGATGGCTGACCTGCGCACGCGCGATCCAGTGGGACTACAAGAACATCGTCAAGCGCAAAGGACGATTGGAGCGACTCACGTAGACGCGGTCGCCGCCCTTTACGGGACGTAGGCCACAATCCGCAGTGGTCCGCCGCTTCCGCCTTCGATCTTCATGGGGAGCGCCACCACATAGCTCCCCACCGCGGGCAGCGACGCCAGATTCGCGACGTTTTCGAAGCCGGGGATGTTCTTCGAGTACAGAATGACGTGCGCGCGAAAATCCTTCGACTGCCCGTAGTCGATGCTCGGGGTGTCGATGCCGAGGGCCGCGATGCGGCGACTGTCGACCAGCCACTGCGCCGCCTCCGCGCTGACACCGGGAAAGTGGAGCTGCGCGACAGCCTCCGCCCCTCGCTGTGATGTTCCGAGGTATGCTGCGCGATCCGTATAGCGGGCGTCCCAACCGGTGCGGACGAGGAGAATCGCTCCCGACGGGATCTGCCCGTGTTCGGCCTCCCACTTGGTGAGATCATCGACGGTCAGCAGATAGTCAGCCTGTACGCGACTCGTCACGTCCACCACGACGGCAGGCCCCACCAGGGATGTCAGCGGAACCTGCTCGTTGGTCCAGCCACCCTCGGCAAAGTGAATGGGCGCATCGAGGTGAGTGCCACCGTGCTCCGCCGCCGAGTAGCGATAGGACGAATAGAACCACCCGCCGGGTGTATGTCCGTGCGCCAGCTTTTCCAGTTGGAATCCAAGGGTGTCGGTCGGCCAGTAGATACTGCTCGGCGAGAAGGCGTGTGTCAGGTCTACCCATTTGCCCGTACCACCGCCAAACACCGACGCGAGCACGGCCGCTCGATCGAGGCCCTTCTCAGGCTCACGCGGAGCCTGACAGCCGAGCACCATCAACACGCCGGCCACTCCGGCAATCCGCCCAGGACGTCGTCGCATCGCTCCCCCTCTTCATCGTCAGCATCGCACATTCGCGTGGTCGGGGGAATGTGCGAACCGGGCGCCGATGTGGAAAGTGCAACGCGGAGAACGGCTGGGTCGAGGACGACGAACGGATATCGTCAGTGCGGCGTGATCCACGCGCTATCGCGCGGCTCGGCCTTCGGGAGCGGCGGCACGGGCAACGGTTGTGACGGCACCCCTTCGCGCTCGGGACGGCGTCCCGCCAGCACGTTGTTGATGAATCGCTGGCTCTCCGACAACCGCTCCACTTCTATGGCGATTGCATCGACGGCCTGCTGCAATCGGGTCTCGTCGCGCGGCGGCTCGGCGCGCATGGCCTGACGTTGACCACGGGCAACGCCGAAACGCCACATGACCGCCGCCACCAACAGCAGGACAACGCCCTCGATCGCCATCAT
>CAZMGX010000678.1:0-2098 GCA_964565915.1 uncultured Gemmatimonas sp. | reverse complement strand
GATCATAGTGCACGCGCGCCGAGCCCACGGACAACTCCATCACCGCCGCCGCGTCCGAGACGCTGAGTCCCTGGTAGAAGACCAGGTGCAGGACTTCCCGCTGGCGTTCCGGCAGTCGGCCCAGTGCTGCTCGCAGCGCCTCACCCTGCTCCGCGTCGACCAACGCTACGTCGGGAGGTACAGGCGGCTCCCGCAAGTCCTGTTGCGCGGCGATCTGCAGTTCGCGCACCCCGCGGCGCCGGACTTCGAGCGCCGTCAAACGAATGACACCAAACCACCACGTCCGGAAGCTCGAACGGCCCTCGAACACGGCGCGCCCCGACAACACCTTGACGTAGCAGGTCTGCAGGACATCGGCGGCGTCGTCGGGGTTGCCATCGCAACACGCACGCGCCCACCCGAAGCTGGCGTCGTGCAGCGCTTCGAGACGGGCATCGAGTTCGGGGGAAGATGAGGCAGCCTGGGCCATCCAGCAGTCGTGTGAGTCGCATCCCGAAGGTGAGTGCCAGGCCGAGGCGATCCATATGACAGACCGGTCGGCCTACGTTAACATCGCGGCGCCCGGCTCGTCCCTGAAGACGTGTGCGCACCGTACACGGCGTCCGGGACCGCCGGCGTCCCACCCGCTCACCACCTGGCAATGCACCGAATGACGACCCGCACCCGAATCCTGTTTCTCGTCTGTCTTGGCGGGATACTGTCCTGCAGCGCGGAGGAAGGAGACGCGCCACCCACAGAGCCGCCAACCTCGGATGTGGCGCGCCGGATCGCAGCCGCCGCGGCGACGGCCGAACGCGAGACGGGATTCTGCGCCGACGTCCAACCGTTTTACTGGGAGATTGGGGATCGGACCGGGCGACTGGGAAGCGGGTCCGTGACGAAGCCCGGCAACAGCACTACCTACACGGCGCAAACGTTGATGCCGATCGCGTCCGCCTCCAAGTGGATCTACGGGGCGTACGTGGCGGAGCGACGCAACGGCGTACTGACCGCCGAGGACATCCAGTTCCTTTCGTTTCGCAGCGGGTATACCAGTTTCTCATTCAGCGGGTGCGACAATTTCGACTCGGTGAGCGAGTGTGTGACGCGCTCGACGAATGGCGTGTTTACGCCGGCGCACGTCGGACGCTTCGCGTACGACGGCGCACACATGCAGAAGCACGCGAGCCTCCCGGCGCCGGGCATGAATCTGGGACCACTGACGAACGCAACCTTGGCCGCGGAAGTGCGTCGTGTGCTGGGTCCCGAGATCGCACTGTCGTATACGCAACCGCAGCTGGCCGGTGGCATCCGCAGTACCGCCGCCGACTACGCCACGTTCCTGCGCAAGATCCTGAACAACCAACTCCGCATTGGCGCCCTGATGGGGACCAATGCCACATGTACGAACCCGCTCACGTGTCCGACGGCCATCAACACGCCGATTCGCGCCGACGTCAGCTGGCACT
This sequence comes from uncultured Gemmatimonas sp., assembly GCA_964565915.1. Lineage (GTDB taxonomy): Bacteria > Gemmatimonadota > Gemmatimonadetes > Gemmatimonadales > Gemmatimonadaceae > Gemmatimonas. Next base: position 650 of record CAZMGX010000678.1, on the reverse strand, counting down.
ATTCCATTGGCCACTGGGTGGAGGATGATCCGGCTACGGGCGACGGGGCGTTCAGCAGTGCCGGTGCCTTTGGTTTTTATCCATGGATCGACGCCAGCAAGACGTTGTACGGCGTGGTGGCGCGCTTCAGTGCACTCGGTGGCGGCGAGGGCTCGGCTCTGTGCGGCAACCTGATTCGACGGGCCTGGGTGTCCGGCGTCGCGCAGTGAGTTGACGGTTTGGGAATACAGGAGTGACCTGCCACATTTCGGCAGGCTGTCCGTCCCCCCTGACCCCTGTGCCGTGGCTCGTCCGCTCCCCGTGTTGTTGCAGTACCTGATGCCCAAGCAGCTGCTGACCACCCTCGCGGGCCGATTCGCGAACGCGACCGCGGGTGCGGTCACGACGTCGGTGATCCGCTGGTTCGTGGATCAGTATCGGGTCGACATGCAGGAGGCGGCGGAATCGGATATCGCGCGGTATGCGACCTTCAACGATTTCTTCACGCGAGCGCTGCGAGCGGGTGCTCGTGTGTTGGCGCCGACAGACTACGTCTGTCCGGTCGACGGCGCGATCAGTCAGTGCGGGGCCCTCGTTGGTGACCGCGTCCTGCAGGCCAAGGGGCACACCTACAGCACGGTCGCACTCGTCGGCGGTGATGTGGCGCTGGC
>CAZMGX010000677.1:0-2113 GCA_964565915.1 uncultured Gemmatimonas sp. | reverse complement strand
AAGTCGGCATGGCCACGTGGCGGCGGTACGAGCCGGTGGCCAACCGGGCCCTCATGTCCGACGGGCAGCAGAAGATCCAGCTTTCGATGTTCAACAGCTTTTCGCGCGACAAGGCCCGCGACTTCGTCGACAGCTACATCAACAAGATCCAGCCGCCGACCGGCGAGAAGGACTATCTGCAGGCGCTCGAGCACTTCCGCACCGCGGTCGAGGCCGATCCGACCGGACTACGCTACAGTCGCCATCTGTTCATGGCCTACGGTGAGCGCGGGCGCTGGAGCGAGATGTTGGACCTGGCGGCCCGGCGTGCCCGCGAATATCCGCTGGATTATCAGGCCCAGCTGGCCCGCGGCCTGGCGCTCCATCGTCTCGGCAACGAGCGCGAGTCGCAGGTGAGCTTTGATAGCGCCTTTGCCTTGATGGATGAGGAGGACCGCAGCCGCCTGACGCGGTTCACGCGCATCCTCCGGCCGCGCCCGACGAAGGAAACCAAGGGGACCGTCGGCGACACATTGGCCTTTGCGAAACTGCCCGCCGAACAGCAGCGTGGTCTCGAGGCCATGTTCTGGTTCATGGCGGATCCGCTCACGCTGACGAACGAGAACGAGTATCGACTCGAGTTTCTGTCGCGCGTCGTCTGGGCGGATTTCCGGTGGACGAACGAGGAGATGTCGATGCGCGGGGCGGACACCGATCGCGGTGACATCTATGTCCGCTATGGTCCTCCAGACCTCGAATTGACCGTCCCCGGCACGACCAGCTTCACGGCCTCCAACACCGATGGCGGGGTCACGCTCGTCTGGGGATACAACAGCGGGATGGTGTTCTTCTTCGACCTGCCTCCCGGTTTCGGCACGGCGCGTTTCGCCTTCATGGATCGGGACAACGTCGAGCAGATCAAGAGCGCGACACCGGTATCGTGGGCCAACATTCCGTCGACCCGTCTCATCGACACGATCCCGATTCGTGTGGCCCGCTTTCGAGCCGGTGGCGACTCGACCGACGCGGTCATCGTGACGCGTATTCCGGTCGATTCGCTGGTGCGTGGTCTCGACGTCACCAGTGCGCCGATCGATGTGGACTTCCGCATTTTCGATCAGTATGTGCGGGTCAAGGGCGTCGAGTCGGAGCAGCGCGGATTCCGTCCGGACTCGGCCAACACCCCGTTGTCGCGCCGCTGGCTGCGCCGACTGGGACCTGGCATCAACGTCGTGCGCGTCGAGGCGTTGCAGGCGGACAGCCGTCGTGCCGCGCGCGCCATGACCCGGATCAATCCGGAAAGCACCACCGGCTTCGGGATGAGCGACATCCTGCTTGGCAGCAAGCCGGCGCCGCGAGAAGGGGCCGCACCCAGTCGATGGAGCGACGTCGACATGGAGCCGAATGTTGGGTCGTTTGCCCGGGGCGCACCGGTGGGTATGATCTGGGAGATGTACGACCTGGCGCCCCGCGACGGCACCATCAAGTACCGTCTCTCCATCGTGGTCGAGCGCGCCGATCGAAGTGCCGCTGGCAACTTCGCGGCGCGGCTGGTCGACGGACTGGGACGCACGGTCGGTCGCCAGCAGACCTCGCGTGACAAAATCTCCATCGGCTTCGAGCGCACGGCCTCCGCGGCCGCGCGGCTCGTCGAGTTTCTCTCACTCGACCTCTCGGACCAATCGGCCGGCAGTTACCGCTTGCGCGTCGAGGTGACGGATGCGGCGACCGGCCGGAAGACGTCGCGGCAGACGGAGTTCACCATCCGATAGGCACGCGACCGTTGCAAACGCGGGGCCGATGGGTTGTCTTTCGCGTCGACGATGGACCTCCACACGCAGGACTCGAGGGATGCCACGGCGCTGTCTCCCGGCGGCCGGACATCCGACTACGACTATCCGCTGCCCGACGAGCGCATTGCCCAGCGCCCGGTCGAGCCGCGTGATAGCAGTCGGATGCTGGTCGTTGATCGCGCCACCGGAACGTTTGCGCATCGCACGTTTCGCGATCTGGCCGATCTGATACCGCCGGGCGATGCGATCGTGGTCAACACGACGCGCGTGTTTCGCGCGCGGTTGCTCGGGCATCGGGAAAGTGGCGGGCGATCCGCTCAAAGATCGCATCTACAGCGATG
>CAZMGX010000676.1:0-2115 GCA_964565915.1 uncultured Gemmatimonas sp. | reverse complement strand
GTTCACGAGCACGTCGATCCGGGGATAGCGTCGTCGGATGGTATCCGCAAACGCCCGCACGTTGGCCAGCGACGCAAAGTCGGACGCGAAGAAGGCCGCACTGCCCTTGCCGCCGCGTGTGATCTCGTCGACCACGGCGGCACCACGCTCGCGATTGCGACCATGCACGATGACGTGCGCCCCCGACGCGGCAAGTCGCAGCGCCACCTCGCGCCCAAGGCCATCGGTGGATCCGGTGACCAGCACCACCCGCGCGTTGCTGGCGGGCGCCGCGGCGACTGACCGGGCCGCCGCCTGTGCGTGGACGACGGTGGCGGAGAGCGTCATGAGGCCAACCACCATCGCCCAACAGTTCGGGCGGGCGTGCCTCAGCGCGGTCCGAGCGCGACCCATCACGCGTCAGGACGCACGGCCTTCAGGTGCTGGTGCGTGTCCGCAAAGTGACGGAAATGTGTCACCAGTCCCGATGCGTCGAAGGTGAAGACGTGAGTCTCGAAGTCCACCACCCGGATTCCCGTGGCGCGAACGGTGGCCTCAAGATGAATGAGCGCCGCGACTTGCCCTGGTCCCTCGAGCATGGATACAGGCTCGAACCGATGAAACTCGATCTGCTGCAGCGATTCGAAGAAGTGCACGACATCGTCGCGTCCCAGACGCGGCACCAGCCACGGGATTCCGTGGTCCACACTGTTGTGCTCCCACGCCACGTCGGGGTGCAGTCGCCCGAGAATCGCGGGCACGTCACCGCGACCGAACGCCTCGTAGATCTCGCGCACCGTCTGCAGGTTTTCCAATTCCACGCTCCTGGGTCGAAGGTCGGCCGGTTCGTAGGACACTCCGATACACGATGCGATCGGAACCGGCGGTCCGCTACCTCCCTCGCACCACCTCGCGCACACAATCCACGAAGGCGAGCGCCTGACGCGTTTTCACCGCGCCCTGCCGCCAGACCGCGACGATCTCGCGCTGCAGCGCGTGTTCGGCGAGCGGCACGTACGCGCACTGCGGCGTATTGTGCCGCGCGGCGGCCATCGCCGGCACGATCGACACCCCGACGCCCGCACCGACGAGCTCGAACACCGTCGCGAGCTGCGCGCTCCGGCACACCACCGACGGCGTGACCTGCCGACTCGTGCAAAAACCGGCCACCTGCTCACCGAGACAATGTGCCGGATCGAGCGTCACGGCCGGAGCATCGCGAAGCTGCGCGAGCGTGATGCGCCCCGCGCGCGCCGCCGCGTGGGTACTGGGTACGGCCACCACCAGCGTATCCATCCCCAGGGGTTCGGTCTCGAGATGGTCGAACGCGTACGGCAGCGCGGCGATCACCACGTCGAGTGACCCATCGAGCAAGAGCCGCGCGAGCACGGCACTGTAGTCCTCCCGCAGCGAGACGCGCAGCGACGCGTGCCGCGACCGCAGCCGCTGAATCGCCGCCGGTAGCACGTAGGGCGCGACCGTCGGGATCGCACCTACGGTCAACGCGTCGGCCCCCTCGGCCGCTTCGCGACGGATCACGTCCTCCGTGTTCCGCACCTCATCCAGGATGCGTCGGGCGCGCGGATACAACGCGTGGCCGGCGTCGGTGAGGGCGACCCCGCGTCCATGACGTGTGAACAGCGACGCCGCCAGATGCCCCTCGAGACGCTGGATCTGCGCCGAGAGCGACGGTTGCGAGATCCCCAGCTGACGCGCCGCCCGACTCAGCGAGCCAGCATCAGCCGTCTCCACAAAGGCCCGAAGGAGCGTCGTGTCCATCGTGCTATAGGTAATACCTATACGTCACATCAGGCAAATCCCGTTGCTGGCTATGGCCGACACCCGTAGCTTGCCGGTCTAGAACCAACGACGTACACGACCGTTTCGAGCCAGGGAGAATCCGATGGAAGGAGCAGCAGGTGGCAGCGGCGGCAAGTGCCCCGTCATGCATGGCAGCCAGCCCAAGAAGGCCGGCGGCGGCACCACCAACCGCGACTGGTGGCCCAATCAGCTGAACCTGGGCATCCTGCATCAGCACTCGGCCAAGTCGGATCCCATGGGCGAGTCGTTCAACTACGCCGAGGCGTTCAAGACCCTCGACCTCGAGGCGGTCCGGAAGGACCTCACCACGTTGAT
>CAZMGX010000675.1:0-2129 GCA_964565915.1 uncultured Gemmatimonas sp. | reverse complement strand
TCAGACGAATGAGTGCGCAGCCGCGAAATGCCGACGACGCATCCAGCATCGCATCGTGGAGAGCCGTGGCCGCGAAGGCGCCGGCCATTGGAATGCGTGTACGATTCGGGCAGCTTGCGTGGGCGGTGCTCATTGGGGCGGGGGCCATCCAGACGCTTGCCATCAGCAAGTATTCGCTGCTCCATGGCTATTGGCCCGGCGTTCTCGACATCGCCGTCCACCTTTCTGCCATGGGCATCGCGTTCATCGGGTTCTCGCACAACCAGTGGTTCGCCGGTCCGGGAGAGGACATGCTGCCCAGGCGAGCCGCTCGGGCTGCTCGATTCACGATGCTTCGCCGGGTGCTGATGGTGGAGGCGGCGGTGCTCGTCGCAGTCGCCCCCATCAGCACACTCTCGAGCGGCGCGCCGCTGCAGTGGGGATTGCCCGCCACTTTGTCGGTAGCGATGCTGCTCATGTGCTGGGCGCTGGAACGGATCTTGAACGCGGAGTGGCGAGAGCATCAACGTCTGGTATCGACGGTCCCGTCCGGAGACTAGTGCTCCCACCGGTCTCACTCGTGACGGAGGGCGTCGAGCGGTGTGAGACGCGACGCTCGAACGGCGGGATAGAGACCGAATCCGATGCCAACGGCAACGGCGAGTCCAGCGGATATGGCCATAGTGTCCGCACTGACGAGCGCGCTGACCGGCGCACCGGTTTGTTGGCGCATCACCGCAGCGGCGGCAAAGGCGATTGCCACGCCGAGTACGGCGCCGATCGCGGCACCCGCTGTCGAAATGAAGACCGACTCCGCGAGAAACTGCGCCAGCACGTCGCGCCTTCGAGCACCGACCGCACGTCTAACTCCAATCTCCCGAGTGCGCTCGACCACTGCGGCAAGGAGCACGTTCATGATTCCGACGCCGCCAACGAGGAGGGAGATGCCGGCGACTGAACCCATCAGCAACCGGAATACATGCATGGCCGTTGCGGCCTGCTCCACGCGCTCTCGATTGCTCCCCACTGTGAGCCGCTCTCTCCACGTGGGGCCGAACCGCGATGCGGCCCAGACTTCTGCCTCGCGCCGAATGCGGTCCACCTGTTCGATGGACGGCGCGAGGATCGTGAACGTTGCCGTCGACGGACCCGCGATTGTGCGCTCCGCATCTGCGAGCGGCACGAAGGCTCCGTAGACAGTTGCCGAATGCCTGCCGCCCGTAACCACTCCGATGACGGTGAGCTCGTGACCGTTCAGCACCAGTCGCCGGCCAACTGACGCTTCGGGGTGGATCGTGTCTCCCGCGACCAAGGCTGCGGCTCGTCTGTTGAGAACGACTACTCCCGTTTCGGGTCCCTGAAAAGTGCGGCCGGCCACGAGCGTCATCTCAGCATCGGCGAAGTGCCGGGGCAGGTTCCCGGTGACGGAGAAACCGCGAGGCGTCGTATCTGCACCGTGGGTAGCGATCGCGGCGCCAAACGCGACCAAACCCATCTTCGACTCTCCATGGACGGCGTCCCGCAGCGAGACGGCATCGTCGGCCGTGAAGCGGATGATATCGTTCCGGCGCACTCGTTGGCCATCGATTGACAACGTCGTCGAAGGGGCGATGGAAACGCCGAGGAGGTCCGTCGTCTCAGCGATCTGTCGCGCCGCGAAGTCCGCAACCCCCGCTCCGAGTGACATCACGGACACGAGTGCGGCAACACCGATAACCACGCCGAGCGCCGAGAGGAACGTGCGGAGCGGGTTGACCGTCAGTGCAGAGACACCCATCGCCGCGGATTGCGGAATCGTCACTCGTGTGGGCGTTCGTTGCCGCTCGCGAGCATCCGAGCCAGCCAGTCAGCGACTATGCCCAGCACTTCACGATCCACGTGCGTTGAAGGCAGCCGATTGTATCGCGCGAAGTCACCGATCGAGTCGAGGAGAAAGAGGTGGTTGCGACGCGGGAGCACCTGCGCAGTGACACGACGATTGCCGCCCTCCCTGAAATAGCGCGCGTAGAGCTCAGCTTGCTCGGGAGGAACCTGAGTGTCGGTGGCTCCTTGCAGAATCAGTACCGGTGCGTTGATTCTCGCGGCCGTCGCGCGGCCATCGTACCTGAGGAATCCGCCAAACCACGTATCGGTCCTGGCCGCTGAGTCAA
>CAZMGX010000674.1:0-2129 GCA_964565915.1 uncultured Gemmatimonas sp. | reverse complement strand
ATCACGAACGAGATGGGCCATCGTGGGCGAGACCCCGGCGATATCGAGCTCTCCGGCCACGAGCCCGGCAAACTTGGTCGCCGCCTCATCCACCACGGCGACGACGATGCCGGCCAGCGCCGGAGGGCCGCCCATCGACGCGGGGAACTGTTCATTCCGCGCGAACACCCATCGTCGGCCGGCTTGCCGCTCCACAAACCGGAAGGGGCCGTTGCCGACCGGCGACTGCGCGAATGCCGCGCGTCGCCAGGCAGCCCGCGGGACAGTGTCCAGCAAGTGTCGTGGTGCCAGCGGCAGTTCAGCGAGCACGTTGGGCAGACGCGACTGCGGCGTGTTGAAGTAGAGCACGACCGTCGTATCGCTGCGCGCACGCGCCGAGTCCAGCGTCGTGAAGTCGGCCGCGCGCGGTGAGCCGACGTCCGGATCCTGCGCGGCTTCCAGCGAGAACTGCACGTCGTACGCGGTCGTCGGGACACCGTCGTGCCAGATGAGCTCGGAAACCACTGACAAAGTGAGCACGCGCTGGGCCGAATCCCACGACCAGCTTCGTGCGAAGTACGGCGTCGGCTGCAAGGTGCTGTCGAACTTCACCAGCGTCACGAAGAGCGCATGGCGCTGGATCTGCCGTGTCAGCGAGTGGACCGTCACCAGCGGATTCCCCGACTCGAGATCGGTGCCGGACGCCATGACCACGGTGTCTGGCATGCGTGGCGCCGGCGTGCATGACGCCGCCACTCCCACCACCAGGGCCATGCCGATCGCCCGTGCCACGGCGTGCACGGATCGGCCCCACCGGGTTGACGTGCGCGAATTCGCCCGCATCATCCTCGCGTGCACCGTCTCGTCATTCGTGTCTTCGACGCGTTCCTGCTGCTCTGGCTCGTCACGACCCTCACCTTCGCGCTGATTCATCTGGCGCCGGGTGATCCGGCGACGCTGCTGGTCTCTCCCACGGCGACCGCCGAGGAGGTCGCACGTCAGCGCGAGCGCTTTGGTCTCGACGCGTCGCTGCCTGCGCAATATGCGCACTGGCTCGGCGCGCTGCTGCGTGGGGATCTTGGGACGAGCCTCGCAACCGAGCGCCCGGTATCGGCACTAATCGGCGATGCGTTGCCGCTTTCGCTGGCCCTCGGCGGCGTGTCGCTGTTGCTCAGCTTCGGGTTCGGGATAGCCATCGGCGGATGGCAGGCCCTGCGAGCGGGTGCGCGCGCAGACACGGCCATCTCGATTGGCACGACAGTCGTGTACGCGGCGCCGAGTTTCTGGCTGGCGCTGGCCCTGGTGGTGCTGGCGACCTCCGGAGCCTCGGCAGTCGGCGCGCCGGCCTGGCTTCGACTCCCCGCCTTCGGTGTCGAGTCTCCCGGTGGGTCGGCCACGGGCCTCGATCGCTGGCGCGACATCGCGCGACACGCGCTGCTACCGCTCGCGGTGCTTGCAATTCCCGGGGCGGCCGGCGTCGCGCGGTATGCCCGGCAGGCGCTGTTTGAAGCGGCGCGGGCGCCACATGTCACCGCGGCAACCGCGCGCGGCCTGCCGCGTGCCCGCATCGAGCGACGGCATATTCTGCGAACGGCGTTGACCTCGCTCGTGGTGTTGTTCGGTCTCACGCTGCCGGGAGTCATTGCGGGTTCGGTCTTCGTGGAGCAGGTCTTCGCCTGGCCCGGGCTCGGGCGCACGATGCTGACGGCCATCGCCTCACGCGACTATCCGGTCGTCCTCGGCCTCACGGTGCTGTATGCCTCCGCGGTGATCGGTGCGAACCTGCTGGCCGACCTGGCGTTGTTGCAGTTGGACCCGCGCCAGCGCTCCGTGCGCGATCACGCGGTGCGCGCATGATGGATGTGCGAGTGACCCGCTGGCGCGATCGACGCCTGCAGGTCGGAAGCGGTGTATTGCTGCTGCTCTGCCTGGCGGCCGTGGTGTATCCGTGGTTCGCCGGCGACGATCCGAATGCCATTGCCGACGTACTCGCGCGTCGCCTGACGCCGCCCTTCTCGCGGGACGGCTTGGGCACCTGGCATCTTCTGGGCACTGATGCCTTCGGGCGCGACGTCACCGTGCGACTCTGGCTGGCGGCGCGCATCTCCCTCGGGGTCGGCATCATCGGATCGCTGATTGCGGCAATGATC
>CAZMGX010000673.1:0-2132 GCA_964565915.1 uncultured Gemmatimonas sp. | reverse complement strand
TCGGCGGCCGCGGTGCGCGTCATCATGTTGAGCGCGGCCTTCGCCATGTTCGTGTGCGGGTGACGCGTGGTCTTGAAGCGCCGATAGAACTGACCTTCCACTGCCGACACGTTCACGATGTGTTTGTCGCGGTTGTCGGTGCGCAGCATGAGCGGCTTGAGCCGCGCGTTGATGAGGAACGGCGCGACCGCATTCACCAACTGCACCTCCAACAGCTCCACCGCCGGCACCTCGGCCATCAGCATCCGCCATGAATTGCGATCGCGCAGGTCTACCTGCTGCAGATCCTGATCCAGCTGCCCCTGCGGAAACAGGTGCGCCTGTGGCGCCGCTTCATCGGGCAACAGTGCGATCTGCGACAACTCGGCCGCATGGGTCAGTCCCGCCACTTCCGTGAGTTGCCGAGCGGCCAGGGCTCCGGCGGCGCCGCGTTCGGTGGGGGTGCTGTCGGGCAGCATGTTGTACGCGCGCACGCCCTCGTATGCGCCCAGCAGCTTGCGTGCGTGTTCGGGCATCGCGCCGATGGAGGCCGTCTCCAGCTCCATCATGTGGCGATAGAACTCGGGTGGACGCCGCACCGTCTGGCACGCGTTGTTGACGATGAAGTCGAGGCGTTCGTGTGTGGCGTTCAGCTGATGGCAGAAGGCTTCGACACTGGGGGTGTGGCGCAGGTCGAGCCCGAAGATCTCGAGTCGATGGCCCCACTGTTCGAAGTCTGCTTCGGCGGCGTAGCGTGCGGCCGAGTCGCGCGGAAAGCGTGTGGTGACGATGAGGTGTGCGCCCGCGCGCAGCAGCTTGATGCCGGCCTGGTAGCCGATCTTGACCCGACCGCCGGTGAGCAGTGCGACGCGGCCTGTGAGGTCGGCCAGCTCGCCCCGCTTCATGAAATTGAATGCGGCGCAAGAAGGGCAGAGCTGGTCGTAGAAATGATGCAGCTCGGTGAACATCCGCTTGCACACGTAGCAGTGCTGCGGCTCGAGTGCTTCGCGGAAGTCCGGGTCGTCGACCGTGTCCTGCGCGTCGCTGCCCGGCAGCAGGTAGTTGGGCGTCGTGAAGACGGTCTGGCGGCGCAGCTCGCGGATGCCGGTGCTGTTCAGCTGGGCTTCGGCGTTCACGATGTGCTCGCGCCGGTCGGCTTTGCGCTGGCGTTTGGTGGCCTTCACCATCTGCCGGCGCCGGATGGCGTCGGGGCGTGAGACTTCGCCCGCCGCGCGGAGGAGGCGGTTGCGGTCGTCTTCGTTGACGTCCAGCAGGCGCTCCCGCTCGGCCGCCAAGGTTTCCAGGAGGGCGGTGGCGGCGCGGACTTGTTCGGTCAGGTCAGGACTATGGGGCATAGCCCTGAAAGCTAACGGGTCAGCTCAGAGCGGTCTGGGAGCCGGTCGCTTGGGAGGGAGCCGAGGCCGCGAACCCGTCGTCGCTGTGGTCGACCTTTCGTGCGCAGCCGTCTGATCGCTGGGACGAGCCGTGGCGACTTACGGCTCTTGCGCGCCTCACCGGAACGGTAAATTGTAGGTGGGCGGGCGCCTTCCTGGACCAATGGGCGAACTGACGCGGGCGCCCCTAGCTCGTTGGCCGTGCACAACGGGGAGAAATGAATCGAACTCCGCCCATTGAGGTCCGTCGTACACTCCGGCGTGAAGTGGGCTTTGGATGTCCCGTTCCCGGATGCGGCAGTCCATACCTGAAGTGGCACCATTTCGACCCGACCTGGGACGTTGAGCAGCACCACAGGCCGGAGGGAATGATCGCACTTTGCGGTGCGCACCATGACAAGGCGGACGCCGGGGCATTCACGAACGATCAGCTGCGCGCATTCAAGGCAGCCGGTCTTGCGGGAGCTGAAGTCTCGGGGCGATTCGACTGGCTCAGACGCGACCTTATCCTACGGGTTGGTTCCAACTTCTACTTCGATACACCGGTCGTACTTTCCTACCAACGGTTTCCGTTGATCTGGTTCGAAACAGATGAGCAGGGTCACCGGCTGGTGAACATCCGCATGTTGACGCGATCCGGCGAGCCGCGGTGGGCGATGCAAGATAGCTTCTGGATGCTCAGCGGAAGTCCGGCGGATGTGCAGTGTCCCCCATCTGGCAGACTGATTGATGTGGAGTATCGGAACGGTGATCGGGTGC
>CAZMGX010000672.1:0-2135 GCA_964565915.1 uncultured Gemmatimonas sp. | reverse complement strand
GATGTGCCCGGTCATTACCCGATCGATGTCGGCATCGGTGGGGTTCGGCGTGGTGCGCAAGAGTGCGGCGGCCTGCATGATCTGCCCCGACTGGCAGAAGCCACACTGCGGCACGTCCAGCGCACGCCATGCGACCTGCGCGGGATGCTCGGCGGTCGGGTGCAGTCCTTCGATCGTGGTGACCGATCGCCCCTCCAGCGACGACATGCGACGCTGACAGGCACGCACCGGCTGGCCGTCCACATGCACCGTGCAGGCGCCGCAGGCGTTGACGCCGCAGCCGGACTTGGTGCCGGTCAGCGCGGCTTCGTCACGCAGAAACCACAGCAGTGGCATGGTGACGTCGCCGTCGAACGTGCGGCGGGTGCCGTTCACGGTCAGGGTGATCATGGGATCGGGAGGCGGGGAAACGTGAACGTGCTGCGGGGTCGGTAGCAATCAAGTGTGCGCCGCGCCCGCGCTGTCAGCAAGGCGACCCCTCGAGAATCCTCCCCGCGCGACACGGCCTTGCGTGGGCAGAAGGATGCCGGCTTACCAGCGGCCCGGTTTGGGTAGCTCAGCTCGCGCAAACTGCCACTCGGCCAGGCGATACGTGGCGAAGACCACCGGCACAACCAGTGCCAGACTGATCGCAAAGCGCGCGAGCGTCGAGGTGGGCAGCAGGGAGATCAGCTGCAGCAGTTCACGTTGCACGAGCGAGACGGCCACGCCGTTTCCGGCGTTCTGGTGCAGCAGATCGAGTCCGATCACGGACAACCACGGCACAAACGGCATCGCGGGAAGCGCAGAGTACAGCAGGCGTGCCCGTCTGCCGCGCCACCGACCGAGTTCCAAGGACCAGAGGAGCAACAGCCCGAAGGTCAACAACAGGCCACCCTGCAGAATCACCATCACCCCGGTTCCCGTCGTGCGGCGAGGCAACCCGGCGCGATCGGCGCGATACTCGGCTTGGGTGATCGGCCGGCCATACACGGCCGTGGTGGCGCGGGCAAACTGCCACGCGACGAATCGCTCGCTGCTTGCGGCGACAATCGAGTACGGGTTGATGTAGGTCGCACCCAGTATCCGGAGGTGATAGGCGGGCGCGTGCTCGCCCCACGGGGCGACGATCGTCAGGTCGCTCGGCGAACTCGCCCGTTGCCAATACGCGAGTGGCACCGACGACTTGCTTTCGTACTCGTCGTAGTCATCGAGTGGATTGGGTGCACCGACGCCCATGGCCCGGAAGTCCGACAGGTAGGGCACCGGAATCGCGCGGCCCAGCCCGATGCACGCCGTGCTGAGGAACACGCTCGGGATCGCAACCGCGAGGAACCGCTGTCGCGCGGAGAACGGGAGCTCGGCCATCCACCGCTGCTGCAGGCGCAGCGCCTCCGATGCGCCCACCACCACCACGAGCCAGAGATTGACGTTTGAGCCCAGCTTGCCGAGCGCGATAAGCATTACGCTGAAGTAAATGACCGGCGTGCTACCACTGTGTTTGGCGATCGCGATCCACCACGGGTGCGAGCGAGCCGGCACCGCACGCTCGTGTGCGCGCGAACCAGCTCTTGGCGCTGCCAGCGCCACATACGACGGAGGCGCGGTCGCGAACGTGGCCGCAATCACGGCGGCAGCGCACGGTACCAGCATCGCCACGATCCACGTGACGGGCAGCAACAGGTGCATTGCCGCCACCGCGAGCCCGAGGGCGACCCATAGTCCGGCCACGTGCAAGAACGACGGCCGATCCACGGCGCGCGCGCGGAGCAGGTTGGGCAGCACCAGTGCGATCGTCGTCACGAGAGCGGCTTCGATTGGCAGCAGCACCAGGGAGCGGTCTTCCGCACGGAGCCATGTCGCGATGGTCCACACCAGAATCGGCAATAGCACCGGCGCCAACAGCGACACGAGCCGGGCCGCCAGCACCGATCGCCCCGGAATTGGCAACGTCATCTCGAAGGGCGTGACACGCTGGTGCAGATGGTGCACCACAACGAGGCAGGCCAGCAGCGGAAGGATTCCGATCAATGCCGTGGCCCAGAAGTCGACGTCGCCCAGCACGACGGTGCTGGCTGCGAACAGCGACATCAAGGGAATGCGCGCGTCATTGAACGGCAACCGCACCAGGCGACCGATCACGCGGCGACTCCGGC
>CAZMGX010000671.1:0-2138 GCA_964565915.1 uncultured Gemmatimonas sp. | reverse complement strand
GGGTTGCTGTTGCAGTTGACCGCCCATGGCGGATCGAAGGTAGCGTCGACGCTCTCGATCAGCCCCAGCGCGGCGAGCCCACGGGCGCGCACGGTCACTGACGAATCGGCCGCGGCCTTGATGCTCATGCCGGGCTTGGACATGTCCTCGGCGATCTGCTGCGCGTCGCGCACCAGCTGGTAGAGCTGTCGTTGCTCGCGCGTGTAGGTGCCGCTGACGGGAATGGTGCGGGTGATGTCGGCCGCGTAGCCGCGATACTCGGTCGCGGCGTCCATCACGACCAGGTCGCCGGGCTTGGCGGGATCACTGTCCTTCATGTAGTGCAGGGTGGTGCCGTTGATGCCCGAGCCGACGATGGATCCATACGCCGGTCGCTCCCCCCCGCGACGCGTGAACTCGAACTCGAGCGCGGCCTTCAGCTCGTACTCGTGCAGCGGATTGGCGGTTAGCATCGCTGCCCGATGGCCTTCGCTGCTGATCTCCGCGGCTTTCCGAATCAGTGCCAGTTCGGCGGCACTCTTGCGCGCACGCACCTGCAGCACGAGCGGCATCGCGTTTCGGATGGCGAGCGACGGGTACTTGGCGGAGAGTGTCTTGACGGCTTCCTGGCCGCGGGTCAGGGTGTCGAGTCGTGCAAAGTCAGTGGTCTCGACATCGGGGAGGTGATAGATCGGGAGGCCCGATGCGGCCAGCGAGTCGAGCGTACCGGCCAAGGCGGTGAACGGTCGGCCGCGCAGTCCGAGTCGCTGCATGCTGTTGGTGGAGTCGGTCCGCTGACCATAGTAAAAAGCGGTGCGCGCATCGAGCGGCGTCAGGAACACCGTGCTGCCTTGTACCTTGCGACCGCGCACCACCATCAGCAGTGCGGCGTCGGGTTCATCGAGGTTGGTCAGGTATCGGAACGCCGGGAGCTGGAAGAAGGTGCTGAAGTCATGCACCAGCGTCCGACCACCGAATGCCAGGACGACGCCACTGTCGATGCGCGCCGCCAACGAGTCGCGTCGTGCGGCAAACTCGGTCAACGGAATGTCTGGTGACTGCGCCGGCAGGGCCGTGGCGCCCATGAGGGTCAGGGCGAAGGCAGCTATCGTTTGGGAGGGTCGGGGCATGGCGGGGTCCTGGTCACTGGCGTCGACACGTGCAACGTTGGCCGTCGACAAACATACGGGCCGGCCGGCCTCGCTGCAGGGGCTCGCGATCAGGCCACGCCACGGTCACGTCGTCCCGTGGTGTCGACCATGCGACGGATGCCATCCTTCATTCGCGCGACATGAAAGTTCAACAAGAGGCCGACCTCATGACCACTTAACCGCAGGTAGGAGAGCAGCTGTGCCTCGTGGATCGGCGTGACCTTCAAGATGGCTTTCGATTCGACGATCACGAGTCGTTCCACGATGAGGTCGAGCCGGTAGCCGGCATCCACGCGTACTCCTTTGTAGACGATCGGGAGGGGCACCTCCACTTCAACATGAAGTCCGCGCAAGCGAAGTTCATGCGCGAGACACGCCGTATAGGCGCTCTCGAGCAAGCCGGGGCCGAGCGCGGTGTGAACGGCAATGGCGGCTGAGACGACTTCTCCGGAGACCTCGTTGGCTTCCATGGGCACCTGTCGATGGGGTGAACGATTGACGGTGCGGCGACGATATCGGGAGCCGTCAGGGCAACGTCATCGGGTGACGACGAAAAGCTGAACCGCAGAGGTCGCAGGGGGCGCGGGGGGTGCGTCGACGGACGCGGTGGCGCATTCGACGGGACATTCTTCTGGGTTGAACTATCCAAGTGGCCAGATCGTCGCGGGATCCGTCACGTGCGACGCCGTTCACAAACATTCTTCATTTCCAGGGCCGCGCCGATACGTGCTCCTCACGACGCATTCCCTGCGCCCCCTGCGCCCCCTTCTATGAGAAAGGCATAACTGTCAAGGCCACCGTGGTGGCCTTGCCGAATGCGACCATCTCGTGATCCGCCGCCCCCCTGTATCACCCTTCTATTCGCACTCGGTCGAAGCGACGCCTGCGCGTCCTGGTGCAAGTGGTGGTCCAACAACAGGCGCGGGGTGCTGCCAAACTGCGGTTCGCCTTCGACGAGGCAAGGGGGCGCTCGCAGTCACCCGGACGCGATGTGGGTAGCGGGATCGA
>CAZMGX010000670.1:0-2141 GCA_964565915.1 uncultured Gemmatimonas sp. | reverse complement strand
TCAATCACCTGCTCGATGTCGATGTCGCCGATCAGGAGCCGCATCGACACGCGGGCAAGCGGTACGTGGTCGACGTGCGGACCGGCGCGCGCGCGTCGCTGCAGGCGTTGTTCGGCGACGTGGAGGCTCGTCGTTTGATCGATGCCGGGCGCAAGTCGTTCACGCAGTTGATCGACTCGATTCGTGCGGCTGGCGACGACCGCGCCGAGCTGGCACGCGAAACCCTCGAGAGCTTCCGATTCGATTCGTCGAGCTTCGGTATCACGGATGTAGGCCGCGCACCGGCGATTGCGTTCATGGTCCCGGGCAATGGCATCGACGGCGAGGCCTTGGCCCTGAATCTCCCGCCGATCACGGCCACGGAGCCCCAATGGTGGAGCACCGTGCAGCCGACCTTGCCGACCTGGGCGGCCGATTCGAGTCAGGTGCGTTGGCCGCGCACGGGGTACGACGTGGTGGCGCGTCCGCGGGATGACGGGGATGCGTTGGCCCTGTCTCTGCGGCCCACGGACACGGGTGCGAAGAAGGAGTGGCCCGTCGCAACCGTGCCGGCGCCGGCGTATCAGCTGGTGCCTTTGGATGTGCCCACCGTGACCCCCGCGTTGCGTGACGCCCTGGCGCGTGCCTTCGATGCGTCATCGGCCTTGGATGGCGTGGCGCAAGTGGCGTCCCGCGACGTGAGATTTCCAAGCAAGCGCGCCGTGATGGTGCGCGCGGTGCGGTACCTCCCGGCTGTTCGTCGGTGACGCGGCCCTGTACGCATGGGTGACCCGGTCGCGTCCGCACCGACCCGTCCGGACGCGTATGCGGCGCTGCGCGTCCCGAACTTCCGCTCCTACATCATCGCCCTCTTCACGCTGACCCTGGGCATCCAGATTCAGGGCACCGTCGTGGGATGGCAGATCTACGACCTGACGCATGATCCACTCGCACTCGGCCTGATCGGATTGGCGGAGGCGTTGCCGGCCATCAGCTTGTCGTTGGTGGCGGGGCATGTCGCCGACACCCGCGATCGTCGTCGCATCGCACTGTTTGCGCTGACGGTGTTGGTCCTGTGTTCGATCGGCTTGTGGGCCTTGGCCAGTCCGTCGATGATGGGTGAGGCACTGCGTGTGCCGACGCGGGTCTGGGCCATTTACAGCGTGATCGTGATCAGTGGCCTGGCGCGTGCGTTTCTGCAGCCGGCACGACAGGCGCTCAGTGCGGAGCTGGTGCCGCGTCATCTGTTCAGCAATTCGATCACCTGGCGCAGTGGCAGCTGGCAACTGGCGGCGGTGCTGGGACCGGCGTTGGGCGGCATTCTGTACGCGCTGGGTGGCACGACACTCGCGTATGCCGTGGACGCGGCGTTGATGATCGCGGCGACGTTCGTGCTGTACTCGGTACGACATCGGACGCCGGCGCGGGAGGGGACACCCGAGCCGATGGCCTCGTCAATCCGTGGTGGCCTGCGATTCGTGTTCGGTGAGCCCATTCTGTTGAGCGCGTTGACGCTGGACTTGTTCTCTGTGTTGTTCGGCGGCGCCACCGCGTTGTTGCCTGTCTTCGCCGCCGAGATTCTCGGGGCAGGGCCGGGGGCCTTGGGCCTGTTGCGCGCGGCACCGGCCGCTGGTGCGGTGGTCGCGAGTGTTCTGTTGACGCGGTGGCCACCCTTTGCACGAACGGGGCGGAATCTGCTCCTGGCGGTGAGTGGATTCGGGCTTTGCTCGATTGCGTTCGGACTCAGCCGGAATCTCTGGTTCTCGGTGGCGGTCCTCGCGCTGGGCGGATCGTTCGACATGGTGAGCGTGGTGATTCGCAGCCTGATGCTGCAGGCGCGCACACCGGAGGCGCTGTTGGGACGCGTCTCATCGGTGAATCAGATCTTCATCGGCTCGTCGAACGAGATTGGCGCCTTCGAATCCGGGTTGACGGCGCGCTGGTGGGGGGCGGTGACGAGCGTGGTCGTTGGCGGCTGTGCCACGCTCGCGGTTGTCGCGACGGTGGCGTGGCGCGTTCCGGCACTGCGGCAACTGCGGCAACTCAAGACCGAGCGAGCGCACTGAGTTTGTGCGTTCCGTTCCGGCCAAACAGCGTTTTTTTACCACAGTTGAGATGAGAAAGGCCTTCCTCCGGCTGGTCGCGGCGTCGCACCATAGCGG
>CAZMGX010000669.1:0-2148 GCA_964565915.1 uncultured Gemmatimonas sp. | reverse complement strand
GATGTCCAGGCCTTCGATGGCGGCGACGCGTTCAGCTTCAACTGGGACGCGCTCTGGCGGGTCCGCACCACGCGCACCGATAGTGGTTGGGTCGCGGAAATGAGCATTCCGTGGCGTTCACTGCGCTACACGCCGGGGCTCACGTCGTGGGATGTGAACTTCGTGCGCAACACCCGCCGCGTGGCCCAGTGGAGTGCGTGGATGCCGTATCCCCGACAATTCTCCTCGTGGCGCCTGACCTACGGCGGGACCCTCGACTCCATCCAGCCACCACCGCCACGGACGAACCTGCGGGTGCGTCCCTATGCGCTGGGCCAGGCCGCCGATGACGCCGCCCCCAATGCGTTCAACGGCGCATCGGGTGATGTTGGCGGCGAGATCATCTGGGCACCAACCGCCAACAGCCTGCTCGAAGCGACCATCAACACCGACTTTGCGCAGGCCGATGTCGATCGCCAAGTCGTGAACCTCTCACGGTTCAACGTATTCTTTCCTGAACGTCGGCAGTTCTTCCTCGAGAATGCCGACCTGCTGAATGCGGGCGGTCTGGCGCAGACCGGCTCCAGCAATGGCGGGCTGCCGGCGGTGAGCTATGTCGTCCAGCCGTTCTTCACGCGGCGCATCGGACTGGGGAGCGACGGCACCTTGCTGCCGATCGACGCCGGCGCGCGGTACGCCTATCGCACCGGTCGCGCGACCGTGGGCGCGCTGGCCATGCGACAAGCCGCCGTCGGGGCCCGTGGCGCCACCACCTTTGCCGTGGCGCGAGGCAGCCGATTCTTCGGGCGCAGCACACGATTGGGCACCACGGTGTCCCTGCGTGACGGTGGACTCCCCGGCAGCAATCTCGTGGCCAGTGTCGACGCGTTCACGCGACTGGGCGAAGTCACGCAGGCCAGCGCGATGGTGTCGACGTCGACACTCTCCGGCCGCACCGGCGTCGCGGCGACGTATTCCCTGACGCGCGTCACCACCGGACTGGCCGCCGGCCTCACGGGCGCACTGGTGAACCGCGACTACGATCCGCAAACCGGCTTCGTGTCGCGGCCCAACGTTCTGCTGACCAGCCCGGCAGCCGTGCTCACGTTGCAGCCGCGATGGCGGCCGCGACCGGTCGTGTGGCTGCGCCCGGGCGTAACCACCTCGCTGTATCACGACCCGTCCAGTGGAGTGCTGCAGGAGGGCGTCATCACGCTGTCCAACGAAGTGTTGTTCCGGAATGGCGCCACCATCACACCGACCTTCGAACGCAACCTGCAGCGCCCGGTCCTGCCGATTCCGCTCTTGCCGGGCGTGCAGATCGCGCCGGGACAACACGACTATACCCGCGTGGGCGCCGTGCTGAAGAGTGACCAGAGTGCCGCGGTTGCAGTGACGGCCACGCTATCGGCGGGCACGTTCTTCGACGGCGCACTGACGCGGTCCGAATTCGTGACACGCTGGTCGCCCAACCCCTACATCTCCCTGCGCGGCACCTACGAAGCCAATCGGTTGCGCTCCATCGGCACACGCGACTCGACGTTCGTGACGCATCTGGCCGGCCCCGAAGTACGGCTGTTCCTCAATCCGCGCGTGCAGTGGAGTGCGTTCTACCAGTACAACACGTCGGTGGAGCGTGGCACGCTGAACGCACGCTTCAGCTGGGAGTTCCGGCCACTGTCCTACGTATATGTGGTGTACAACGATCGGCAGGCCATTCTGAACGGGACGACGCCGAGCGGACGATCGCTGATCGTGAAGGTCAGCTGGCTCCGGCAGATGTGACCGCCTCCGGCTTCTCCCGTTGGCGGCAGTGGCTTCCGGCGTCAGTCGGTGGCGCCGATATTCCGGCAATGACTTCGCGCGTGAAGAGACCGTGGTGGCGGTGGCTGTCGGCGGTGACCATGTGGGTCCCGCTGGCATCGGTGATCGCACAGAAGCCGGTGGTGCAGAGGCCGGTGGGGCAGAAACCAGCCGCGCCGAAGCCGGCCGGCGCCCCCACCCCGCGTACCGGAGCACAGGTCTACGTCGCCACGTGCATCACCTGTCACCAGGCCAACGGGCAAGGCGTGCGCGGGGCGTTTCCGCCCCTCGCAAAAACCGAATGGGTCATCGGCCGCGCCGAGGTGCCGATTGCGATCGTCCTGCGCGGCATGACCGGTGAGATGG
>CAZMGX010000668.1:0-2155 GCA_964565915.1 uncultured Gemmatimonas sp. | reverse complement strand
CACGTTCGACCGGCCACCGGTCGCGCAGCCGTACCTCGGCCTTGGCGGGATGCACGTTCACGTCGACACTGTCGCCCGGGAGATGCACCTGCAAGATGAGCGAGGGACGCAGTCCCGCCGGCAACGTCGAGCGATACGCGGCTTCGGCCGCGCGCACGATGCCATGATCGCGCACCACGCGTCCATTGATCATGAGCAACATACGCCGCGTGGCCGTGCCGACATCCGCGGGTCGCTCGACAAGCCCGGTGACGTGCACCGGACCCTGCACATCATCAACGGGCACGAATCGCGCGACGTCCTTGTGTCCCCAGAGACCACCAAGTCGCGCACGCAGATCATCGACGGCTGGCAGGTCGAGCACCACCTTGCCGTCGTGGCGCACGGTGAAGTGCACGTCTCGCCGAAGCGCCGAGATGGCCTGCATGGCGTCAAGGACGCCACGCCATTCTGATCGCGCTGAGCGCAGGAATTTCTGGCGAGCGGGCGTGTTGTAGAAGAGGCGCGCGACCGACACGGTCGTGCCCCGTCGGCGAGACACCGCGCGCGCTTCGAGGATGGCGCCGCCGGCCGCGCGCACCACCGTGCCCGCGCCATCTTCGGTCGCGGTCTCGATTTCGAGTTCAGAGACGGACGCGATCGCCGGCAGGGCTTCACCTCGAAACCCATGGCTGCGGACCCCAACCAGTTGTTCGGCTGAGGTAATCTTGGATGTGGCATGGCGTTCCAAGGACAGCAGCGCGTCCTCACGATCCATGCCGGAGCCGTCGTCGGCCACGCGGACCAGCGCTCGACCACCTTCCTCAATGATCACGCTGATGGTGGTCGCTCCGGCGTCGAGCGCGTTCTCAACCAGTTCCTTGACGACAGACGCCGGTCGTTCGACGACCTCGCCGGCCGCGATCTGGTCAGCAACGGCACTCGGCAGGATCGCAATGCGCGACATGGTCAGAGCCCGAGCGGCGCAGTCCAGTCTGCGCGCATCAAGACCAGCCGCGAGGCGGGCAACCACCCGCGTCGTCCGTCGGCGTGCAGCACCCGCTGCCACCCTTCCCGGGTCTCGACGATGCGAACGACGTCGCCCGTGGTGACGCCGCCCATCGCATCGGCGTCGGTGCCGGGCGCCAGTCGCATGGTTTCGGGGCGCGAGACCACCGCCAGATCCGTCGGATCGAGCGTCCGCATGCCCCACCACGCGACCGCCGCGCCGCTGACGGCGACGAGCAACAGCAGCACGGACACGCCTCGCGTCCAGCGGACCAGCGCCCCGTGTGGTCCACGACCGCGCACATGCCAGGCGCGCCACGCGAGCAGCGCCCACCCAATAGTCCACACGGCGAAGGCCACGCGCAGCAACCACGAGACGGGAATCATCGGCACGTCGGCCACGCCACCGCGTGCGCCCGACGGGAGCATGTCGATGCGCCGCTGAATGTCCGTCGCGAGCGGCTCGAGTCGACCGGCGCGTTGCCATGCGATGACGGCCGCAACGGTGTCTCCAGCCGCCCATGCCGCCGTGCCCCAGTCGACAAGCACATCCGCATCCCGTGGCATCTGCGCGGCGAGCGCTGCGAATCGCTGCGCGGCTTCGCCGAATGCGCGACGCTCGTAGGCGCCGCGCGCGGCCGCCACGTCCGCAGCGCGCGCCGAGTCACTGCTGGGGATACCTGGCGGTGCGGGCGCGACCGGCACGGCCTGCGCGCGCACGACATCACCAGGTGCGGCCAGGACCGCGAGCGCCAGTATAAGAGTCACGCTGCCCAGGCTCGAACGTCCGATCGTTTGGCCGCGCGGCATTGCCTCGCGTTCAACACGTGCCAGCAACTCGGCGACCTCTCGCGTGAGTCGCGCGTCGTCGACAGTCGGCGCCTCGTCGGTCAACGCCGAGAAGCCGACCTCGTCGAGACGATCCAGCAGGGCAACCAATTCGCGCGTAGTACCGCGGGTCACGCCGGCGCGCCGCAGGACGCGCGTCATCGCATGCCTCGAAACCAACGTCTGCGGCGTATGTCCGAAACGCTCCGCCAGCGTTGCCAGCAGTTGGCGCCGCGTGGTGCGGATCGATGTCCGACCGTCGGCGATGGCCTCGGCATACGCACCGGGCCGCACGGCTGATCCATCGACGCCGCCGCTCGCCGGACGCTCACGTCTCGAA
>CAZMGX010000667.1:0-2161 GCA_964565915.1 uncultured Gemmatimonas sp. | reverse complement strand
GCCCGAGCGGTCGGAGATGAACGCGATTCTGGACAGGAAAGGGCCGGGCCGGCCGGTGAAAACCTGCACCAGGTCGTTGGCCATGGTGTGCGCCACCAGCGCCGCCGCTGACACCCCTGCACGGTAGCGCTTGGCGAAGGCGACCACGAAGCGCAGGTTCGATCGGACGAGCTTGTCGAGTGCATCCTGATCGCTGACGCGAATCCGGCGGGCCAGCTCGGCTTCCTCTTCACGCGAGATCAGCGGATACGCGCTGATGTCCCGCAGGTACTGATCCAACGACCCTTCCTCGTACGACGCCTTCTTTTTCGTGGGAGTTACTGCCATGGCAACAGCGGCTCGTTGAGGCGGGTGAGGCAACGACGATCGAGAACGCGATGATGAATGCTACACTGCGACGGTGTCGCGGTGGATGGGCGGCGCACGGTCAGGGTCGTTCCGCGCCGCCGGAAGTTCGTCGCTCTACCGCGTCCGACGCAAGCGGTTTGCCGCACGCGTCAGCGGACGACTGATCCCAATCGGGCCCAGCGGATGCGCGTCAGCCATGGCGCGGTGACGGTCGAGTCTGGACGGAAGCTGTAGTAGACGACGAGCGGTGTCCCCCGGAGCAGACTGTCCGGCACAAAGCCCCAATACCGACTGTCGAGCGAATTGTCGCGATTGTCGCCGAGGACGAAGAAATGCCGGGGCGGGACCACGATGGGGCCCCAATTGTTGCGTGACGGGCGATAGCCTGCGGCGTCGCCGATGGCGCCGGCGGCGACGGCGGTCTTGACCAGATAGCCGCGCTGCCAGCGGAACTCTTCATTGACCGGGTCGACGCCCGGTTCGGTGTGGACGACATACTGTTCGGCCATCCGCTGTCCGTTGCGCAGCAATTCCCCGTCGCGCATGGCGAGCGTATCGCCCGAGAGTCCCACGAGGCGCTTCACGAAGTTCTTGCTCGGATCGACGGGATACTCGAAGACGATCACATCGCCGTGCTGCGGCGCGCGGATGGCCGGCAGGCGCCGTCCGGAGAACGGGATCTCGGCGCCATACAGCAGCTTGTTGACCAACAGGAAATCGCCGACCAGCAGCGTCCGCTCCATGCTCCCGGTCGGGATCTTGTAGGCCTCCACGAGAAACGTCCGCAGCAGCAGAAAGACGACGACGGCGGCCGGGAAGACTTTGGCCCATTCCCAGAGCCAGGACATCCGGAATCCCCGGGGCGCACGCGTGCGACCGTTGGCGGCGCGCAGCGCATTCGCCCGCAGTTCCGCGTTCGTCGGAGAGCCCTGGGAGTGGTCGATCATGGTGGCGGTCGGCGGGTCAGGAGTGTTTCGACGTACGTCAGTAGTTGTCGATCTGGGCGCGCTGCAGAGCCCCGGAATAGTCCACATATCCCACCTTCGTCTCCGAGTAGAACTCATACACCTCCCACCCACCCTCGCGATGGCCGTTGCCGGTTTCCTTGACGCCACCGAACGGCAGATGCGCTTCGGCGCCAATGGTCGGCGCGTTCACGTAGGTGATCCCGTTGTCGAGTTCCTGCAGAGCGCGGAAGGCCACGTTCACGTTCGCGGTATATACCGAGGACGACAGACCGTAGCGGACGTCATTGTTCACGGCAAACGCTTCGTCGACGTCGGCGACGCGGATCACCGAGAGAATAGGCCCGAAGATCTCCTCCTGCTCCAGCCGTGAGCCCGCGGTGACACCGGTGAAGATCGTCGGCTGAAAGAAGAACCCGCGATCGAGGGCACCGCCAGTCGCGCGTGTGCCGCCGCACACCAACGTGGCTCCCTGTTCACGGCCGATCTCCACGTACCGTTCCACCTTCGCGCGCGCCGCCTCGTTCACGAGCGGGCCGACATCGGTGCCAGCGGCCCGGCCATCACCAAGCCGCAGCGCGGCGGCGCGTTCGGCCAACCGCGCGACGAACGTATCGTGGATCCCTTGCTGCAGAATCAGGCGACTGGTGGCCGTGCAGCGTTGCCCCGTCGTGCCGAACGCGCCCCACAGCACGCCATCGAGTGCGAGATCGAGGTCGGCGTCATCCAGCACGATCTGCGCATTCTTGCCACCCATCTCGAGTGAAAGGCGCTTGTGCCTGCGGCCACACGTTTCGCCAACGAGGCGGCCCGTCTCGGTGGACCCGGTGAAGGAGATGACCGGCACG
>CAZMGX010000666.1:0-2170 GCA_964565915.1 uncultured Gemmatimonas sp. | reverse complement strand
CGTGTTTGTTCGGTGTCCTGCATGAGGCCGAGGGCAACGATCTCGCGTGGCGTCCCACTGCACGCGCGCGCGTAGTCGACAAAGGGTGCCACCGTCACGGTCGCCCATACGCCCGTCGTGGTGTCGGTCATGCGGATCACGCGCAAAGCCGCCGATTGAAACCCGGCTCGTTCATACGGAGTCGGTTCGACGGTGCCGGTCGAATAGAACAGCGTGCGCGGAATACGCTCCAGGAACCCGCCTGAGGCGAAGACCACGAAGAGTCGCAGGGCGGCATCGTCGGTGTGTGGTGACCGCAGATCGGCACCGACGGGAGCTTCAACAACGCGCCAGGTCAGGGTCAGTTGGATGGACGACGGGGCCACTGGCTTCGCGAGGCGGTGCACGAACCACCCGGCCCTGTTGGTACCACTCAGACGCAGGTAGCGCTCGCCGGAGGAGTCGGCAACGATCGACGCGGGGGCGCGCTGTCCGCGAACGGGGCGGACAGTCCACCCCAACGGCAACGCGGAGCCGACCCTCGCCGCCGGCAAGGCAAGGAGGTCTGTCGACACCGGACCGGTCAGCCCGGCGGCGACGAACATGATGAGACTGATCATGTCGTGCTCACAACATCAGGTGCGCCAACTCACGACCGCGCGGTGCCGAAGACGGCGAATCCATCGGCTCCAGCGTCAGTGCCGCGCCCATCACGGCTCCTCCGGTCGGCGGCATCTCGAGGGTGACGAAGGTCGGCTTGGACGGATTGGCGTCGATGGTGACCCCGCGGACCATGCCGTCGGCGGCGATGAACCAGAACTGATACGCCTTGCCTGTCGGTGCCTTCGGCAACCCATGCATGACCACGTTCCATCGATGCGTGCGTTCGTCGGCAAAGATCAGCAGGCCGCCTTGCTGGCCCCCGCTGGCGATCGATGCCTGAAGGACGCGAGACGATTCGCGCATGACCGAAAGGGTGTCCTGCAGCAACGCGATCTGCCGCTGCTGCGCCTCCAGAGCCGACGCCAATGCATCGGCGCGTTTCGAGGCCGGCAGATACCCTCCAAACGTCGCCACGCTCGCGATCAGCAGAGATGCGGCGATCGCCACCGGCGCGATGAACTGACGCCGGGTCGGGCCGGGCTCGTTGAAAACGGCCTGCGCGATCTGTCTTCGGAACCCGGGCCGGGGACGCACGGGCTGGACGGCCAAGGGCAACCACGACAGGTCTTGCTCAAGCACGGTCACGCCCGCCTGACACTCGGGGCATCGTGCCAAGTGTTCAGCAAAGGTTCGAGCATCGCCGGCGTCCAGAGCGCGGGTGATGAAGGCGATGCGATTTTCGACGAACCATTCGTGAGTACTCATAGCACCCACTCCCGGACGAACGTCAATGAAACCCGCAGTTTCTCCATGCCCATGCGCAAGCGACTCTTCACGGTCCCGATGGGAAGGTTCAAGGCGAGTGCGATCTCCGAGTGCGTGAGACCGTTGAAGTAGGCCAGTTGCACGGCGGCATGCTGTTCCTCGGGCAGCTCGCGCAGCGCCCGATGCACCGCGGCGTGCACGTGCCAGCCGGGCTGGCCGGCCTCGTCGGGCTCCACTGGATCGACGAACGCACTGTCAGCAGTAGCATCGACGAGACGTTGCGCCGCATTGGCCCGACGACCGTGCGCGCGCAGCACATCAATCGCGCGATTTCGCGTGACCCGCAGCATCCATGGCATGAGCCCGAACCCGGTCTCTTCGAGGGTTGTACTCTTGTCCCAAACCTGGCGAAAGGTTTCCATCACCACCTCCTCGGCGTCGGCCGCATCATGCAGGATACTTTCCGCGACGCCGAGCAGCCACGGGGTGGCATGGTCGATCAACTCGACCAATGCGCGCTCGTCACGCGCGAGGATGCGCTGGCGCAGTGTCTCCTCGCGCGCGACTTGCAGGTGTCGTGTGGTCACGCCCGTTGCTGCCCGGCCCATGCTCACCGCCGCGCGAGTGCCGCGCCGTCGAAGCGCGCCGTTCCGACGGCCGTGTTGAGCGCGGTGCTCCAGAGGATGATCGTGTCGTACTGCTCGAGCGCCGCGTCAGCGGGAATCGCCAGCACATTCACGCCTGACGAACGCTCAACGCGACCCAGAAGGGGACCCGGTGTGGCCACACGCGAGCAAATTGCGGGCAAGACCGGACTGGAAGT
>CAZMGX010000665.1:0-2170 GCA_964565915.1 uncultured Gemmatimonas sp. | reverse complement strand
GAGCGGGCTGAGCACGCGCGTCCCGACGATGGTGGCGATCGAATTGGCCGAGTCGTGGAATCCGTTGATGAAGTCGAACGCCAGCGCGACGACGACGATGAACAGGACGAAGTAGATCACGAGCGCTCAGCTGTTCTTGAGGGCGATGCTCTCGAGGACGTTCGAGACATCATCGCATTCGTCGATGGCGTGTTCGAGCGCATCGAAGATCTCCTTCCACTTCAGCACCTCGATCGCCGGAATCTCGACGGCGAACAAGGCCCCCACACACTCGGCGTACAGCGCGTCCCCCTCCTCCTCCAGCACCTTGATCGCCCGGCTGTGCTCGGCCATCCGCTTCGGCTTCGTCACGTCCACGACGGAGGCCAGAATCTCCCGGCTCGCCCGCGCGATCACGTCGGCCATCTGCGCGCCACCGTGACGCGGTTCGGTCACGCGAAACATCACCACCCGTCGCGCCGCTCCGTTGATGATGTCGATGACGTTGTCGAGGCGTTTGGCGAGCTGGTGGATGTCCTCACGATCGAGCGGCGTCACGAAGCTCGTGTCGATACGCTGATTGATGACATGCACGATCGCGTCGCCCTCGGTCTCGACCCGCTTGATCTCCGCCGCAATGCGCACCGAATCGGAGGGATTCTCGAGCAGGGTCTTGAGGAGCGTGGCGGCGCTGCCGATGTGCTCCGCCAGCTGCCGAAAGTGATCGAAAAACGTTTCGTCTTTGGAGAACAGCTTCACGGGAATTGGTGGCTGAGAGAATGCGATGGCGCGGCGTCGACGCACTCGCGCGCCGGGGAAAACAAGCGCCGCCAGCGGTGTCGCAGAACGGCGCTGTACGTAACGATTGCGTCACCGAGCGCGGCGCGCCACGGCTGCCACGAAATCCGCACCGCGCAACACGACGCCTTTCGATCGCGAACGGTTCACGACCAAACGACTTTGGCATCGGCACCGACCCGACGCCGACGCAAATACTCGACATTCCGAAACCAATGCACGAGCACGGCGCCGGCGACAAATCCGCCAATATGCGCCCACACCGCCACGCCACCGGATACGTTGCGCTCAAACGGACGCAGCTCCGGCAAGCCCATCACCACCTGACTCCCGAACCACAACACCAGCACCGCCCACGCCGGAACGCGGAACAGAAAGATCGGCGGGAAGAACGTCCGTACCGACACGCGCGGATAGAGAAAGAGGTAGGCGCCCATGATGCCGGAAATCGCCCCTGAGGCGCCGACCGTCGGAACGGGCGAAGACGGCGACACGGCGACATGGGCCGCCGCGGCCAGGACGCCGGTCAGCAGATAGAACACGAGGAAACGCGCCCGGCCCATGCTGTCCTCGACATTGTTGCCGAAGACCCAGAGGTACAGGGAATTGCCGATGATGTGGCCCCAACTGCCGTGCAGGAACATCGAGAGCACCGGCGTCGCCCAGTTGATCGCTTGGTCATCGACCACACACGCCATCGGCTGCCCATTGATGACCCCGAGCGGGACGCCCTCACCCAGTGGGGCGAGCCGCGTCAGTTCCCCCGGCACCAATCCGAGGTCACACACGCTGAACGCGAGCGCCTGCGGGCTGCCGGCCCCCTGCACCAGCAACCAGACCGCCCACGTGAGAATCAGAAGGGCGATCGTCATGACCGGCGTACGCAGCGTCGGATTGTCGTCGGAGATCGGAAACATCGAATGACGGACGAATGGGTCAAAAATCGCGGGGTGCCACCGTCTCAGGCCGCCGATAGGCATGCCGAAAAGGCAGACTGTCACCCCGACAGGACGGAGTCACGAAATATCCGCGCCAATTCCGCCGCTCCGGCAGCGAAGTGGCGGCCCGGCCCTTGCCTTCCTCAGCGCCAAGCGGCGGCCCCCGGCCGACCACGCAACTTTGAGCTCTCCATACCACGAGACAGCAATGGCTGAGAAAGTTATCGGAATCGACCTCGGAACCACCAACTCGGTGGTCTCGGTGCTGGAAGGCGGCGATCCGGTCGTGATTCCCAACGCCGAGGGCGGTCGCACCACGCCATCCGTCGTCGGCTTCACCAAGGATGGCGAGCGGCTGGTTGGCCAGATCGCCAAGCGGCAAGCGGTCACCAACCCCGAGAACACGATCTTCTCGATCAAGCGCTTCATGGGCCGCCGGGGCAGCGAGGCCCAGA
>CAZMGX010000664.1:0-2180 GCA_964565915.1 uncultured Gemmatimonas sp. | reverse complement strand
GATCGCACGACCGACCGAGCCTCCATCCCGGAGCGTGAGGTAGCCGCCTGCGAGGCCGAGCAGGGTGGCGAAGAATACGCGTCGAAGAGCCCAGGGTTCCACCACACTTAAGGCTCCCCAATGGGCGAGACCAAACACGACACTCGAGAGAACCAACACCGTGCCTCGCGACAGACTGCGAGCCAGCAGTGTCTGAAGTAAGCCGAATCGGAACGCAATCTCTTCGCAGACGGGCACAAGAATCGCGGTACTGACAACGTGCAGCGCGACAGGGAGCCAGAGGTGTGATCGGACAAAGGCCGCGGTGAGATCCCCCAAGTCACTCCCGGGTCGATTGAACTCCCATGGCCAGAGCCCCAGCAGGACGAGCACGACCGATCCGAGAGACGCAACCGTGAATGCGGTAAGCATCTTTGTGTTCGGTGGACCAAGGACGCGCAGCAGCGCGCGCCGCTTTTCACCATCGACACAGTAGCCGGCAATGGCTACGAGACCCAAGTAGGGCACCGGATTGCGCAGTATCACAAAGAGCCAGGCGCGCTGCCCAATGAGTTGGTGCGTCGCGCGTTCAACCGAGGGGATGGCGATCAAAAGACCCACGGTGAAAATCGCGAGCATGTAGCACGCGAAGAACACGAGTCCGTGGCGCTGCTCCTGCGGCGCGAACTTACGGGGATCGCTCAAGAACGTAGATCGTCCACGGGGAAATGTGCTCCTCATTGACCCAGCGCTGATTGTCCGTGCTGCGGCCCAGTGGACGATGAATGGTGCGTGCGGTCAAGCCGGCGCGGCGATACACCTCCAAATAGTCATCTTCGCTCCAAAAAATGTCGTCCACCGGCCGTTGATCGTCACCGTCCAGGATGATCGTGCGCACCACATCACCCGTGCGTGCCTCGCGGTTCTCGCTGAACGCCTTGGTGGAGAACGACGCCCACTCGTTGTGGTACATCTCTGGCGAGGACACGAGATTGACGACCCGTCCACCTGGCCGCAGCCGCTCGGCGAACGCCCGGAACAGTCCGACGCGCTGGTCCCATCCGGGAACGTTGTCGAACGTGAAGGACGCCAGCACCACATCGAACTGCGCATTGCCGAGTGCGCTGAGGTCGCCCGCGTACACTTGGCGATAGTCGCCGTCGGGATCAATGCGATGTGCGTGCGCGAGCATCTCGGCGGATACGTCGACCCCGGTGGCGGCGTAGCCAAGTCGCTGCAGGAATCGGGTGGATCGACCGGCGCCACAGCCGAAGTCGAGCGCCGTCGCGCCGGGCGAGGCCACGCCGATGAGATCGGGCAGGTCGCGAAAGGCGAGATAATACGTTCCTGGAAACTCCAGACGCGCATAGGCCTCGGCGCGAGTCTGGTCGGCGTACGCGTTGTGAAAGTTCATGCGTGCAAACTAGGGAAGGTTCGGGCGCCTGCAATCCGCGGTCACGTTCCTTACGTTCGCGCCCAACGACATCATGATCGAAGTGAGCTGCTACGTGGCAGTCTGAATACCGAAAAACCGGCTACTCGGCGCGCAACGCGACCACGGGGTCGACACGCGTTGCGCGCCGCGCCGGAATCCAACACGCCAGCCCACCGCACAGCAGCATCACCGCCAGCACACCGGCGTACGTGAACGGGTCGTTTGGCGACACGGCGAACAACTGTGAACGCAGCAGCCGGGTCGTGTACCAGGCCACGGCGAGACCGACGACGCACCCTACCGAGATCAACGTGAGCCCTTGCCTCAGTACACGCGCAGTTGCTCGCTGCGGCGGTTCGCCGAGGGCCATACGAATGCCGATCTCGCGGGTGCGCTCGCGTACGGTGGTTGCGAGGGTGCCGTATACACCGACCAGCGCGAGCAGCAGCGTCATGCCTGCACTGGCGGTCAACAGTGCGGCGCTGAATCGT
This sequence comes from uncultured Gemmatimonas sp., assembly GCA_964565915.1. Taxonomy (GTDB): domain Bacteria; phylum Gemmatimonadota; class Gemmatimonadetes; order Gemmatimonadales; family Gemmatimonadaceae; genus Gemmatimonas. The sequence goes on along the minus strand of CAZMGX010000664.1, from coordinate 275 downwards.
GGACGAGCCAGCGGGACGTCCTGCCGCTGCTGCATCGTGGCACCGGAAACGATCCGCAAGTCGGGATGCAGCGTGCGCAGTTGCGAACGCAACGTGGGCAACAACAACGCGGCGTCGCCAGACGTGCGAATGGCCAGCGTCATCGGTACGGGACCGGGAAACTGGCGCGTGGGGAGGTACAGCGTGGGAAGTGTATCAGTCAACTCCCGATAGCGCGTTTCACCGGCGACACCAACCACGGTAAGCCACTCACCGCGCCCGTCGACGGGACCAAG
>CAZMGX010000663.1:0-2194 GCA_964565915.1 uncultured Gemmatimonas sp. | reverse complement strand
CCGGGGCGAGACGATCCGCCAGTGCCCGCACATCCGTCTCACGCACCGCACACACGTCGCAGAGGGCCTGCGTCAGCAGCAGATCCGGATGCAACGCCCGGATGCGCGCTTCGTCGAGCGTGAACAGGGCGTGCCCCTGTCCCGACAGATCGCGCACGGCCGCGTCGATCGCGGCGGGGTCACTCGCGTGCGGGATCGCACTGCGGGTCACCCGCGCGCGCGATCCGACGATATCCGGGTAGTCGCACTCGTGCGTGACCCCGACGAGATGTTCGGTGGCGCCGAGGAATGCCACGATTTCCGTTGCGGCGGGCAGCAGACTGACAACGCGCATCGCGGAATCTCGTCAGGGCGTGGACGACTTCTCGTAGACGGCCTTTCCGCCCACGTACGTGGCCAACACGTTCGTCTTGAGGACGAGCTCTGGCGGCACACGCATGATGTCCTGATCGAGTATGACGAAGTCGGCGACTTTTCCCGGCGTCAGCGATCCCATCTCTTTCTCCTGGAAGGCGGAATATGCGGGCCAGAGGGTCATGCTGCGCAACGCTTCTTCACGCGTCATACGCTGCTCAGGTAGCCATCCACCGGCCGGCCAGTCGTTGGCGTCTTGCCGCGCGATCGCCGCATGAAACGAGATGAGCGGGTTCACCTGCTCGACGGGAAAGTCGCTGCCGTTCGGAATCACGACGCCGGAGTTGATCAGCGATCGCCATGCGTAGGCGCCGAGGACGCGCGTCGGTCCGAGGCGCTTGCCGATCCAGTACATGTCGCTGGTCTGGTGGCTCGCCTGCATCGACGGAATGACGCCGAGCTGTGCGAAGCGCGGCAGATCGTCGTAGTGCAACGTCTGCGCATGTTCAACGCGGAACCGATGGTCGGCGGTGGGCTGCGACTTGAGCGCCTGCTCATACGCGTCGAGTACCACCCGATTGCCGCGATCTCCGATGGCGTGCGTGTTGACCTGAAAGCCGGCCTTGAGGCCTCGTTCGGCGACCTCGCGGATGTGCGCGGGCGCACTCAGCAGCAGGCCCGTGTTGTTCGGATCATCGGAATACGGTTCCAGCAGCGCCGCGCCGCGTGAGCCCATCGCTCCGTCGGCGTACAGTTTGATCGCGCGCACCCACAATTGCCCGCCGTACAGGGCCGAGCGCGGTCCGATCCGCATGTAGTGGTCGATTGCGGCGGAGTCGTCGCTGATCATCACGTAGAGCCGGAGGTTGAGCTCCTGCTGCTTTGCCATGTCTTCGTACAGGTCAATCAGGCCGCGCGATGCGCCGGCGTCATGCATCCCCGTGAGTCCCCACCGGTGCATGACGCTGATGGCTTCCTTGAGCGCGCCACGCGTTTCGGCGGCGGTCGGCGCGGGAATGCGACTCTCGACCAGTCCCGAGGCTTTGTCGACCAGTACGCCGGATGGTGCGCCCCGCGCGTCGCGCAGAATCTTGCCACCCGACGGGTCCTTGGTGGACGCCGTGAGCTCGGCGCGCTGCATCGCCAGCGCGTTGACCAGGACCGCGTGGCCATCGACGCGCTCGAGCACGACCGGGTGATCCGGCAGCGCGGCCGACAATTTCTCGTGGGTGGGGAAGCGAGTATCGCCCCAGGCATTCTGGTCCCATCCGCGTCCCTGGATCCAGCTGCCCTTCGGGATCGTTTTTGCGCGCTCGACGACGCGCGCGATGACGTCGTCGTAGCTGCGGGTCCCGACAAGGTCCACGGATCGCAGAGTCTGCGCGAGGCCGCCGAAGTGCGCGTGTGCGTCCACCATGCCGGGGATGACGGTCTTGCCGGCGGCATCGACCACGCGGGTCGTCGCGCCCTTGAGCGCATCGGCTTCCTGGCGGGAGCCGACGAAGACGATGCGACCGTCACGCACTGCGAAGGCTTCGGCGAGTGGCCGCGCTTCATCGGCCGTGTAGACGCGCGCGTTGGTGACGACGAGGTCAGCAGGCGCGCCGGCGGGGCGTTGCGCAGAGAGAGCGGAGGCCGCGAGCAGCGCAGCCGCGCCGGATAGAGCAGTGTGTCGCATAGAGGGGGGAGGAGGACCCCCAAGTCTCGCGCAAACACAACGGGGAGGCAAGCATCGCTTGCCTCCCCGGAACAGAACAACGATATCCGCTTTCGACTATCCGATAGCTGATAACTGATATCGTAGTTGACGTTACTTGGCCGGCGGCAGAATGACGGCGTC
>CAZMGX010000662.1:0-2196 GCA_964565915.1 uncultured Gemmatimonas sp. | reverse complement strand
AAACCCAGTCGGGCCACGGCAGTTCATCGCTCACGAAAAGCATCGAAGAAGCGGCCGACGTCTACGCCTTCCTGTTCTGGAACATGGGTGTGACGCCACACTTCAGCGAGGCGTCGCCGCGACCCACGACGTAGCCCCTCGAGCAGTTACCGACCCAAGGCCCGCCGCAGCAGCACGATCTGGCCGACGTGATACACCCCGTGTTCCACGACCCCGTGCAGCATCGTGGCGTTGGTGTACTCCTGGGCGACAACGGTCTCGCGCAGGACTTCGGGTGCCAGCGCCTTGACCGCGACGGCCAGTGATTCGTAGGCCGCCTCCGTGCGTCGTTGCGCGGCCTGCCACGCGCGCGCGCCGCGCCGCGTCGGAAGCGACGGGAAGTTCTCCTCGTCCGACGGATCGGTCCATGGCGTGCCGCCGAGGCGCGCCTCGGAAATGGTCGCCCACGCCCCGATGTGCAGGACGAGCGTCCAGATCGAGTGCGCGCCCGCGATCGGATGCGCCGCCGCATCCGCCGGCGTGAGGTCGGCCAGCGCCTCCTGCATCGACGGGCCGTGCCACATGGGGCCGGTCATCGTACGACGCAGGCGGCTGGCAATGCCGGACGGCGAGTCCACGCCCGTCGCCTACTTCATCGTCTTGACGGGAAACGGTCGCGGCGGTGGCAACTCTTCCGCAAATCGCCACGGTGCCGGACCCTCACGCGTCATGGGGGTCTTGAGCAGGCGCGCGCGCACCATGGCGATCGGCATCGGCCCGCTCTGGATCACCGCGTCGTGGAACTCACGCTCGGACATCTTCTTCGACGTGACGAGGTCCTTGTACAACGTGCGCAGCTGCAGGCCCCCCAGCATATAGGCCGCCTGATACAGCGGTGAATACGTCCCGTTGAACGAACGACGCACCTCGGCTTCGGCATTGGCGCGCTCGAAGTTCACCGTGTCGACCAGGAATTGGATCGCCTGATCGGGACTCATCTTGCCCAGATGGAAGTTGAGCGAAAAGATGATGCGCGCGCTGCGATGCATGCGCCAGAAAAGTGCCCCCATGCGATCCTCCGGCGTCACGTGGAAATCGTGATCCCAGAGGAACATCTCCCAGTACAACGCCTGCCCTTCATTCCAGAAGGGCGTGGAGAACAGACGGCGATGCGAGTTGTACCGCGCCGTCATGAACCCCTGCAGGTGGTGCCCGGGATTCAGCTCATGAAAGACCGTCGCATGCGAGAAGTGCGGGTTGTTGCCCCGCATGCTCATCAGCTTCTCTTCGTCCGTCATGTCGACGGTGGGATACGACACGAGGATCTGTTCTCCGCCGAGGAAGAACGGGCTTGTGCGCTGGCGCTCCGGCGACAGCATGTCCATGCGCCAGTCTTCACGCGCCAGTGGCGGAATCGTGATCCAGTCATGCTGGTCGAAGAACGCCTCGGCCTGACGCGCCAGATCGCGGATGAGATCGGGTTGTTTGCCGGGCTCGACGTAGGTGTCCTTGACCTTGTCCATCGCCTTCTTCCAGTCGTCGCCGAATCCCATTTCGCGCGCCGCCTTCTTTGCCTCGCTGAGCGAGAAAGCATACTCGCGCTCGGCGATGGCGATCAACTCCGGCGCCGTGTACGGAATCATCTCGTAGCGCAGGTCGACGGCGAGCCCGTCCGCGCCGATCGGATCACCGATGATCGGTCCGGTGTTGTCGCCGCCACCGCCGCCGCCACGACCACCGGCGCCGCCGCCCCCGCCACCGCCACCGCGGCCGGCACCCGCGGCCGACGCCACGGTCGGCGTGGCCGGAATGCCCACCACGCGCTGGCGAATGACCTGCGCGTAGCGCTGCATCGATTCCTCGAGTTTCTGGTAGGGGTTCGCCACCCACCACGAGAACATCGGGTCGAAGCCGTTGTAGAAGCGGAACCACTGTCCCATCACGTTCCGCACGGCGTCGAGATTGTCGGCCGCGCGATTGCCGACCGTGCGCGAGACGCGCGGCGCGGCCGCGCGCGTCGGGGCCGCACCCTCGGGCGAAGATGCCGTACCCGCTGCGGCGTTGTTTCCGCCGCCACCACCACCGCCGCCTCCACGACCCGCCGGCGCATCGAACAACGCGCGCAAACTGTCGACCTCTTTCGTCACCTCGGCCAGCGTCCGCGCCGCGCGCTGCGCGTCGATCGTCACGAGGTTGCGGCGCGCATCATGCAGCGCC
>CAZMGX010000661.1:0-2200 GCA_964565915.1 uncultured Gemmatimonas sp. | reverse complement strand
CGAGACGGACGGTTTCGAGGACGAGGTCTTGCACGATCGCGCCGCTCTCGGACCAGAGAACCCCGTCGGGGCTGATGCTGTGTGCGGCCGCACGGTTCCGGATGACCAGGCCGCGAACGCCGCGGTCGCCGATCAGCACATTGGCGCCCAGTCCCAGCACGAACCACGGAATGTCCAGCGCGCGCGCCGCGACGACGGCGGCCGCGAGATCATCGGCCGAGGTGGCTTCGTATAACACGTCGGCCGGACCGCCGATCTGGAAGGTCGTGAACGGTGCCAACGGCTCGAGCACATGGATGCGCGAGCGGTCAAGCAGTTGAGCGAGCGTCGTGGCGAGGGCATCGGGCGTCATCGCTGAAAGATCCGCCGATTGGGGACCGAATGCCAGCAGCCTTCCCGGATCCCGCGCCTTGCCGGATCATGACACACGGCCAGCTAGCGGGATCATTCGACCGGGTGCCATCCTACCTGCAGCCGTCGTGCGATCAGCCATGTGCGGGCGCACGGCACGGGACCCCGATCTCGAACTCCGGGGTACCCAGCCAGCGATGCCGCACTGCCTTCCCCTGACACGTCTCCGAATGCCCGTCCCGGTTCCTCATTTCGTTCGTGCGCACGCACGACACCTCCATAGCTGGCCGCGGCGCCTCGCCTGCGCAGCCGTTCTCGCGTGCACCGTCCCGCTGATCGTCCCGCAGGTGTTGCCGGCGCAATCGCGAGCGGAACTCGACAAGGTCCTGCGCCGCAAGGTCCTGGCCAACGGCCTCGAGGTGATCGTCGTCGAGAATCATGGTGTTCCCATTGCCACCCTCGAGATCGACGTGCGCAACGGCGCGTTCACCCAGTCGCCGGAGTACGCAGGCCTCGCACACATGTACGAACACATGTTCTTCAAGGCCAACCGCGACTTGCCGGAGCCGGACATGTTCACCGATCGCGCGGCAGAACTGGGCGCGATCTTCAACGGGAGCACGCGCGAGGAGGTCGTGAACTACTACCTCACGCTACCGGCCGACTCGCTCGAGGGCGGACTGCGCTTTCTCGCCAGCGCGCTGCGCAATCCGCTCTTTCGCGAGGATGAGCTGAAGCGGGAGAAGGAAGTGGTGCTCGGCGAGTACGATCGAAACGAAGCGGAGCCCGGCTTCGAGTTCATCCAGAAGTCGACCGCGCTGCTGTATCCCGGTCAGGGGAGCCGCAAGAACACCATCGGTGATCGGGATGTGATCTCGAAGGTCACGCCCGAGCAGATGCGCTACATCCAGAAGAAGTACTACGTGCCGAACAATTGCACGCTGATCGTAACCGGTGACGTCGATCCGGCGAAGGTGTTTGCCCTCGCCGAACGCATCTACGGAGACTGGCCGCGCGGCGCGGATCCGTTCGTGGCCGATCCCATTCCGCCGATTCCCGCGCTGAGCGGGAACAAGGCGCTGATCGTCGAGCAGCCGATCAACGCCGTGGCGGTGCTGATTCAGTGGCAGGGCCCGAGTGTCGGCAAGGATCCGGCGGCGACGTTTGCGGCCGACGTCTTCAGCGACGCACTCAATACGCCGGGTTCGACCTTCCAGAAGAACCTCGTCGACACCGGTCTCTGGCAGGGCATCGGTGTCAACTACTACACGCTCAATCAGGTTGGTCCGATTTCCATCAGTGGGCAGACCACGCCTGACAAGTTGCGGCCGGCCCTGGCGGCGCTCGAGCGTGAGATCGCACGCTTTACGGACCCGACGTATATCTCGACGCGTGAGCTGGAAGCCGTGAAGGCACAACGCGCCACGTCGAGTGCCTTTGGTATCGAGAAGGCCTCGGAGATTGCCCACACCATCGGCTTCTGGTGGAGCGTCGCCGGCCTCGACTACTTCATGAGTTACACGGACCAGATGGCGCAGCAACGCATCACCGACTTGATGCGGTACACCACGACCTACATCAAGGACAAACCGCGCGTGACGAGTGTGCTGCTGGCGCCGGAAACACGTCGATCCATCAGGTTGACCGAGCAGGAACTGCTGACGCCGGCCACCCGTCCGGTGGTGCGCCCGTGATGCGCCGCGTCCCGACGTTCGGTGTCTGGCGCAGCGCCGTGGTGCTCGCCGTGCTCCCGGCCTGGTTGGGCGCGCAGGCGACGGCCACGCGTCCCGCAGCACCGCGCCCGGCGACGGCGGCTGTGGCGGTCGGCGCGGCCGACGATTCGCTCACC
>CAZMGX010000660.1:0-2200 GCA_964565915.1 uncultured Gemmatimonas sp. | reverse complement strand
GCCACCGCCACCAGCCGGCGCGCCGGCCACCGGGGATACGGTCATCGCGCGCAAATTCCAGCTCACGCGGTTCATGCCCGCGCTGTTGGCTCCATCAAACCGTGAGACGATCGCACCGCTCGCATCGCTGATTTCCACTTCGATGCTCGGGGCCTCCTCGTCCTGCTCGGCCTTGAGCGCATCCCAGCCCGGGAATGGCACATCGGCACCCGTGCGATTGAGCGCGGTTTCGCGCTGCTCACGCGTTTGCCGCTGCGAACGCAGCGCCGTGCGCAAGTAATACGTGAAGTGTGCGCCCACGGCGGGATTGGCGGCGAAGTAGTGTCCCGCGCCCTGGAAGCTGACCCCATTGCCTCCCAGCGGCGAATCCGGCACATACATCACCGCCGGCGAGATGGGCATCAACGAAAACTCGGCGCGTACGCGCTCCGGCTGCAGGGCGCGCAGCTGCGTCAGATCGTCGAGGATGTAGAGACCGCGACCGAACGTGGCGACCACGAGATCGCTGGTCTGCGGCTGGATGGCCAGATCATACACCGCGATGGGCGGGAGTCCGTTGCGAAGCTGCTGCCAGCGCGCCCCGTCGTCGAACGAAAGCCACAGACCGTATTCGTTGCCCGCGAACAGCAGTCCCTTTCGCGCGAGGTCCTCACGCACCACATGCGTGGGGGCGCGTTCGGGAAGATTGGCCGAGATCACTTTCCAGGTGCGGCCCTTGTCGCCTGAGCGTACCAGGTATGGCTTGAAATCGCCGCGCTTGAAGTTGTTGATCGCCCCGTACACGACGTTCGCATCGTGCGGGGAGGCCGAGAGGTACGCGATGTAGCTGGAGTCGGGGACGCCGTCGATGTGTTCGATCTTCCGCCAGGTGGCGCCGCCGTCTTCGGTGACCTGAATGAGGCCGTCGTCGGTGCCGGCGTAGATGAGTCCTTCCTGCTTCGGCGATTCACTCAGCGTGATCACCGCCCCCGCAAACGATGTCGAGGTGTTGCGAGCGACGGCGTCGACGCTCCACAGCCGACCCTGCATCTTCATCGACGTGCGCGGGATGTTGCGCGACAGGTCGGGGGAAATGGGGCGCCACGAGTTGCCTTTGTCGTCGCTGCGATAAATTCGCTGCGACGCGAAGTAGAGGCGCGTGTGGCTGAAAGGGCTGATCAACAGCGGCGAGTCCCAGTACCAGCGAGACGGCGCCTCACCGGGTTCCTCCTCAGGCGCGATCCGCACCGCGTTGCCGGTCCGACGGTCGAACCGCACCAGACCGCCGTTCTGCGACTCGGCGTAGATGGTGTTCGCATCAGTTGGATCGACGCGGCTCTGGAATCCATCGCCGCCATTCGTGACGAACCAGTCGGAGTTGCGGATGCCCGCGATGCTGCGGGTGCGCGCCGGGCCGCCGAAGGAGAAGTTGTCCTGCGTGCCGCCGTAGATGTTGTAGAACGGTGCATTCATGTCGACGTCGATCTTGTAGAACTGCGGCAGCGGCAGGTTGGCGAAGAAGCGCCACGTCTGCGCACCATCGAAGGTTTCGTACAGACCGCCGTCGTTGCCATTCAGCATGTGGTTGCTGTCGTCCGGATCGATCCACAGCGCGTGGTTGTCGACGTGTTTGCCGGACTCGCCGAGGTCGGCCCACGTGGAGCCACCGTTGTTGTAGACGCGGTTGTTCACGTCCATTGCCACCACGCGATCCGGGTCGTTCGGGTCGACGAAGATCTCGCTGTAGTACAGCGAACCCGACGAGAACGTCCCGCCCATGCGACTCCAATTGAGTCCGTTGTCGCGCGACCGATACACGCCGCCGCGATTGTTGGCGGCTTCCACGATCGCGTACACGATGTCCGGATGCGACAACGACCGTGCGAGGCCGATGCGTCCTTCGCCTTCGGGCACGCCGCTCAGCTTGCGCCAGGTCTTCCCGCCGTCTACCGACCGGTGCAGGGCAGACTCCGGTCCGCCAGCGATATATCCCCAGACATGGCGGTGCCGCTGCCACGTGCTCGCGATCAGGACATCCGGGCTGCGCGGGTCGAGCGACACATCGTTCACCCCGGCCCACTTCGTGCCCGACAGGATCTTCGTCCAGGTTTCGCCACCGTCGGCAGACTTGTACAGGCCGCGATCACCACCTTCGGCCCACAGTGGACCCTGCGCGGCGACGTAAATGACCTTGGAGTCCCGCGGGTCGATGACGATGCGG
>CAZMGX010000659.1:0-2202 GCA_964565915.1 uncultured Gemmatimonas sp. | reverse complement strand
GGGCTGACCGGCCGGCGAGACCAGCCATCAACCCGGCAAGCAGGCGCGTGGTGGTCCCGCTATTCGCGCAGTCGAGTGCGCCCGCGGGTGACTGCAGCGCGTTGACGCCGATCCCATACACCGTGACGTCCGGACCGAGCTCGGGAATCGGCACGCCGAGCGCCCGAAGCGCGCGAGCGGTGGCCTCGACGTCGGCTGACTCGAGGATCGCGTGGATTCGGGAGGGGCCCGACGCCAGCGCGGCGAGAATCAGCGCCCGATGGCTGATCGACTTGTCGCCGGGCACACGCACCTCACCGCGCACGACCAGGCGTGCGCGCGCGGATTCCGTCACCGCAACCACGCTTCCAGGGCGGTCGCGGCATCCGTGCGGTCGTCGCGATACTTCACGATGACCGGCGTCTGGAGCGACAAGCCTTCGGCTTCGCCGAACGGCGACGACACTCGGCGCGCACCAGGAACGACGACCGCGCCAGCGGGAATCTCGAGCGGTCGGTCGGCGGTGGCCCGATGCACGGTCTCGCGCACGAGATCGTAGACCGGCGTGCCGCGCGTCAGGATCACCCCTGCCCCAAGCACCGCCCGCGCACGCACCACCGTGCCCTCGTACACGCCGCAATTGCCGCCGACGACCACATCGTCCTCGATGATCACGGGCGACGCGTTGATCGGTTCGAGGACGCCGCCGATCTGCGCGGCCGCGCTGAGATGCACCCGTTCTCCGACCTGCGCACACGAGCCCACCAACGCGTGGGAATCGATCATGGTCCCGCGTCCGACGAACGCGCCCACATTCACGTACATCGGCGGCATGCAGACCACCGAAGGCGCCAGGTAGGCACCGCGCCGTACGGTCGAGCCGCCAGGCACGATGCGGACCTGATGATCGAGGCGAAAATCGCGCGTCGGAAACGTGTGCTTGTCGAAGAAGTGGAACGGACCGGAGCCGACCGACATCTCGACTACGCGGCCGAGTCGAAACCCGAGCAGGATGGCACGCTTCACCCACGGCACGGCGTGCCACGTGCCATCCGCGTCGCGTCGCGCGGCCCGGATCTCGCCGCGCTCGAGCAGGGCGATGCAGTGATCGAAGATGTGCTGCGCATCTTTCGGCACCGTGTTGCCGCCGTCGAGCATGGCCGCATCGTTGAGTCGGGCTTCGAGGTCGCTGATCGAGAGGTGCATGGTGGTCCTAGAGGGCGTTGGCGTCGACGAGCGCACGGCGCACGACTTCATGGTGGACATCGGACAGCGCGACGAGGGGCAGCCGCAACACGTTGTGCGCGCGCTGCTGCAGGTGCAGCATCGCCTTGACCGGAATCGGATTGGACTCGACAAACGCCGCATGGATCACCGGCGCCAGGCGTGCCTCGAGGCGCCGTGCCTCCGCAAGGTCACCACGGGCCATGGCGGTGCACAACGAGGCCATGAGGTGCGGGACGACGTTCGACACCACCGAGATCACGCCGTCTCCGCCGTGCGCCATCACGGCGAGGGTGAATCCGTCGTCGCCCGACAGCACGGCGAATCCCTCCGGACGATCACGGATGATGTCGGCGATCTGGGACAGACTCCCCGATGCCTCCTTGACGGCCACGAACCGTGGATCCTGCGCCAGCGTCAGACACGTGCGCGCTTCGAGATTCACCGCCGTTCTGCCAGGCACGTTGTAGATCACGATGGGCAGATCACACGCGTCGGCGATGGCGCGGAAGTGCGCGATCAGGGCGCGCTGGGGCGGCTTGTTGTACATCGGCGTGACGTGCAGCAGGTGCGTCGCCCCCGCCGCCTTCATGTCGCGGGACAACGCAATCGCACGCTGGGTGTCGTTCGACCCCGCGCCCGCGACGACCGGGACGCGCCCGGCCACCACCTCGACGGTGATCTCGACCACCCGTCGCTGTTCTGCCGCGCTGAGCGTCGCCGCCTCGCCCGTCGAACCACACGGCACGAGAAAGTGCATCCCTTGACTCAGCTGCCAGTCCACGAGCGATCGCAGCGCCGCCTCATCCACGGCGCCGGAGCTCAGGAAGGGCGTGACGAGTGCCGTCCCGCACCCCGCCAGACGTGCGCTGTTCATCGAGGCGTCTCCGAAGCGTGTGGGGTCGGCTGCAACATGTCCTGCATCGTGTACAGCGCCGCCGCGCGACCGCCGGCGAGCCACTGGGCCGCCGCGAGTGCGCCGTCGGCGAACACCCGTCG
>CAZMGX010000658.1:0-2203 GCA_964565915.1 uncultured Gemmatimonas sp. | reverse complement strand
ATGCGCCAGCCGGTCTCAAGGCGGCATTGGCAAACACGAATACGCTGCAGGATGCGCTGACGCAGCGGTATGCACGCCCGGGGTTGACCGCAGGCACGGTCTTCAATGCGACGATGGCCGAGATGAAGACACGCAACATCGAAGCAATGGTGTACTCGCACCCCATCGGGGCGCAGGGGCATGGTTTGGGCGCCAGCATCGACTTTCGCAGTGCGCTGCGCACCGACACGCTGACGCAGAACTCGCGCCTGCGGCTGGGTTCCTACATTTCCATTGAACTGAACACGGCGACCGCCGTCCCCGAGTGGGGCGGCAAGAAGGTCTTCGTGATGATGGAAGACGACGCCTACCTCACCGAGCAGGGCTACCGGTTCTTTCGCCCGCGGCAGGAACGATTCTTTCTCATTCCATCGGGCGGTCGGATTACCCCGTGACGCGGTGAGCTCCTCGTCGCACGGCGTGCCGTGCGACGAGGCGCCCGCGTGATCAGCCGCCGAGTCCGATCGCGAGCCCGAGACGAATGACGAGGTTCTGGCCCGTGCCGCTCGAGCCGTCGACGGTGGTGCTGCCGACGCCGGGGATGTCGACCTTCACGTCGCCGAACTTGATCAGCCCGAACGTGGCGCCGAGGTCGAGGTTGACGCGCGGCGTCAGCCGCAGGAGCACACCCCCGCCGCCGTTCACCTGCGTCCCACTGGCCTTCGCCGTCACATCGAAGTCGGTGGTGCCGTCATTGACCACAAAGTCGAGCGACTGCCGCAACACCGAGACACGGGCCGAGAGGTACGGCGCGAGACGGGAGCTGCCGACGTCGATGACCCGGCGGGGCTCGAAGAAGAAGCCGGCCAGCATCACCTTCTCGTCCGGCCCGAAGGTCGGATCGTCGAAGGAGTGGCTGGAGACCTGGCCGCCGACGCCGAAGGACCACACCCCCGGCGTGTACCGAAGCTGCACTTCGGCGCCCGGGGCGGCCTTCAGTCCTTCATAGGCCTCCCCGTACGCGCTGACGTGCAGTCCGGAGGCTTGGAGCGAGAGGCGCTGCGCGGACTGTGCCGCGACGGGAAGGCTGACGGCAGCCGACAGCAGCGCGGCGCCGATCAGGACCAGTGAACGTGGGGCGGACATGTCGTGAATCCTCGCGAAATGTGGGCGATGGCCAGTCGGGACTCGAATCGGTGAGTCGGCCGTGGCCCTCCCTCGACACGCGCGAGCGGTGCGGGAAGGAGCTCATCCACGGCGCAGACTCCTTGCGGGTCAGCGATTCCGAAGCAACATAGGGCGTGTTGTGAGGAACGAAAACTCTCACTTTCAGAAATCTTGACCGCACCCGCCTCACACGAAGTCACCCGCCTGCTGCACGAACTGCAGGCGGGACGAGAGGGCGCATCGGATGAACTGGCGGCCGTGGTCTATCGCGAGCTACACGACCTGGCGGTCCACTTCATGCGGCAGGAGCGTCGCGACCACACCCTGCAGCCGACCGCGCTGGTGCACGAAGCCTACATGCGCCTGATGGGCAATCAGTCAGGGACGTGGCAGAATCGTTCGCACTTCTTCGGGATTGCGTCGCAGGCCATGCGTCGCATTCTGGTCGACCACGCGCGTCGCCGGCAGGCGGGAAAGCGGGCCGGCGGGGAGCGGGTCACCCTGGATGATGCACTCGCGGCGGTGCCCGAGGCGTCCGTGTCCGTCGATCTGGTGGCGCTCGACGAGGCGCTCTCCAAGCTGGGTGCCTTGGACCCGCGTCAGGCACGGGTGGTCGAATTGCGCTTCTTCGGCGGGCTGGATGTAGAGCAGACCGCCGAGGCGCTCGGCATCTCTGTCTCGACCGTCAAGCGGGACTGGACGTTCGCGCGAGCCTTCCTGCAGCGTGAGCTCGACGAGGGCGAGGCGTGACACGATCAGGTCCGGGCCGCCCGCGATGAGCCACAACGCGCCCTGACTGCGCGTGTCAGACAGGGGCGCGGACGTCGCGGCCGGCCACGCGCGCCAGCCTCGCGGCCGCATCGCCTGACCCTTGTCTCTCGTTCCCCTGCCCGACCGACATGACACGACCAGCGCTCACGCCGACTCGCCTCGAACGCGTCCGGGCACTTTTCGACGCCGCGCTGGAGGAACCGACGGCATCACGCGCGGACTACCTGGCGCGCGCCTGCGGCGACGACGTGTCGCTGCGTGCCGAAGTCGAGAGTCTGCTGGCGGC
>CAZMGX010000657.1:0-2215 GCA_964565915.1 uncultured Gemmatimonas sp. | reverse complement strand
TGCGAGCAACACGGTCGTGGCGCCCACCGTCTGAGCGCGTGCGAGTGCCCCGCGCACGAATGGCGTGGTGCCGGATGCGGCGATCCCGACGACGACGTCGCCGGCCTGCACGGCGTTTTCATCCATGGCGGCGGCGCCGGCGTCGGGATCGTCTTCAGCGCCCTCGATGGGCGTACGCAAGGCCCGATCACCACCGGCGATCAACCCCACCACCATGGACGGATCCGTGCCGAAGGTTGGCGGGCACTCGCTGGCGTCCAGGACTCCGAGACGACCCGAGGTGCCGGCACCGATGTAGAACAGTCGACGCCCGTGCCGGAACGCCTGTTCAACGGCGGCTATCGTCTGCGCAATGACGTGACGCTGCGTGGCGACCGCGTCGGCCACACCGCGATCCTCGGCGTGCATGAGATCGACGATCGCTTCAGGCGATGCGAGATCGATGTCGACGGTGCGCGGATTACGTCGTTCGGTGACGCGGGGATCCAGCGTCTGAGCAGGCACGATGAGGATGAAGTGTCACACAACTGTTGCCGGTGTCGCACCACGAGTAGCTTGCGCGTACCGGCACGAACTGATGCCGAAACTTACGAGTCTGAATGCGCGAACCGCAAGCCACATCGACACTTGGCGCGCTGCATCCCGCGCTGCATCCCGCGCTGTCTCCGGCGCTGCATCCCGCGCTGTCTCCGGCGCTGCAGGCCGTGCTGATCGCCCCACGACGTTTCGTGGCGGCGGCGGTGGTCGTGGTACTCGCGCTGTGGCCCGGCGCGCTGGCTGCGCAGATTCGTGGCGCGCCGCCGGTTGCCCCCAGCAGCGGGTGGTGGGTGTCGGGCGGGGCCAGCGCCCTCGTGCTCTCGGATATCACCGATGGTGCCTCACAGACGCGCTGGCGCTTCGGCTCCGACCCGCTGTGGCAGGTTCGCGCATCGCTCGAGAAGGCTCTCGATGACTTCACGACGATTGGTGTCTCGGCAGGATATGGGCGGGTGCCGCTGACGCTCGTGCCGATCACCCCGGACACCAATGCCGTTCTACCGGCCGTCTGCCTGACCTCTTGCCCCGCAACAACCGAGCTGTGGACCGCCATGGCGCAGTTCCGGTCTGGTGGCGGCCCCGGTTTCCACACCCTGTTCGAGGCCAGCGGCGGTGGCACCATCTTTCGCAACTTCGCCACGCGCGACAGTGCGATTGCCATCCCGGGTATCGCCCGTAGCTTGGATCTCTCCGGCACCCTCGGCGCCGGATTCGCGTACACGTTGTCGAACACGATGGTGGTCGCCGTCGTGCAGGACTTCGGCATTGGTTTTCACGCCAAGACCGATCTGCCCGAGGGGACTGCACGGACCTGGCGCGTCCGCAACACGCGCGCCTCGCTGCGCCTCAAGTTCGGCGGACGCTGAACGGCGACGCGGCTCTCTCGCCCCCTTCCCTTCGTCGCATGTCCCACTCGACTGCCCGCGCCGGCACGTGGCGTGACGCTCGCCCTGTTTACGTTCTTCTCTCGCGAGCGCGCCTTTCGGCCGCCGTTGCCGCGCCTCTCGTCGCGGGACTGCTCGCGGGGTGCTCGCGCGCGCCGGTGTCGTCAGCGGCCGGTCGCGATGGCGCCACGCTGCCACCGCGCGTTGCGGCGACATTTCCAACAGGCTGGCGACTCAATGCTGGTGCGCCCGCGACGTTTGCGTCGCGCGCGATGGCGGTGAGCAACAGTCCCGAGGCCAGCGAGGCCGCCGCGGAGATCATGAAGGCGGGCGGCAACGCCGTGGATGCCGCCGTCGCCCTCGGCTTCGCCCTCGCGGTCACGTGGCCTGAAGCCGGCAACATCGGCGGTGGCGGCTACATGATCATCAAGATGGCCGATGGCCGCACCGCTGCCATCGACTATCGCGAGGTCGCGCCGCTGGCCGCCACGCGCAACATGTATCTCGATGCCAACGGCAAGCTGACCAACAAGAGCATTGAAGGGCATCTCGCCTCGGGAGTGCCCGGTGCCGTGGCGGGGATGAGTGCGGCGCTCGCGAAGTATGGAACGATGTCGTTGTCGCAGGTGATGCAGCCGGCCATTCGACTCGCCCGCGACGGCTTCGTGGTGGACACCGCCTTGGCCGGGTCCATCAGCCGCGCCCGCACGCTGGTCACGACGTACAGCCCGACGACGCCGTACTTCCCGCAGGGCCAACCGATCGCGGCGGGGCGGCGTCTCGTACAGCCGGAG
>CAZMGX010000656.1:1933-2221 GCA_964565915.1 uncultured Gemmatimonas sp. | reverse complement strand
CATCAGCGAAATCCGCGACTATATCGCCGATGGCGCGCAGTACGGCATGCAGACGTTCGACCAGCACCTGACGGAGCTGGTGACGAGCGAGGAAGTGGCCTTTGAGACGGCGCTGGCGGCGTCGACGCGTCCGGCGGACTTCGAGCTGGGCTTCCGCATGGGCAAGGGCCGACGCACGCCGGCAAGGAACCGGACGGTCGCCGGCGCGCCGCCCGCCCCGGCAGCACCGGTAAATCGGGCCGACGCGAACGCTCGCGCGGCGGGCCTGCAGAAGAACCCGCTCGGCAC
>CAZMGX010000656.1:0-1923 GCA_964565915.1 uncultured Gemmatimonas sp. | reverse complement strand
TGGTACTGGTAGGTCCCCACCGCACCGAAGGCGAAGACGTAGCTCCCGTTGCTCTTGTAGGTGAACCCGCTCGGCACCGGGACGGCCCTCCCGCCGATGGCGACCAGCCCGACCGCACACGCCGCGGTCACCAGCCCGAATCCCCTCGGCATGGATGCCGTCTTCGGATCAGGCTTTGAGAGTCTATTCGGCGGGTAACTGCGGGCGAGTAGGGTGAGTAGAGAGCAGGGGAGTAGCTCATTACTCACCCTACTCAAATTCGTTAAGTTTGGGCATGTCACGTATTCTGTCTGGGCTGATGGTGCCCGCCGTCTCGACGTTTGATGTGCGCGGTGAACTTGATCGCGCCGCCTTCCAGTTCAACCTCGATGCGCACCTGGCGCATGGGGTGGACGGTATCCTCGTCGCCGGGTCCAGTGGCGAGTCGGCCCTGCTTGATGACGATGACCGTCGCACGCTGCTTGGTTGGGCTCGCGAGCGTATTCCGTCGGACAAGTGGATGCTGGCCGGCATCGGCTCGGAGAGTACGCGGCAAACGATTTCGCGCGCACACGACGCCAAGGCGGCGGGGGCGACGGCGGTCCTCGTCGTGTCACCGCACTACTTCCTGAAGCGCATGACGGAAGCGGCGCTGCTGGCGCACTTTCGCGCGGTCGCCGACGCGAGTCCGCTGCCGGTCATGCTCTACAACATTCCCGTGTACGCACACGTCGTGTTGTCGCCCGCGTTGGTGCACGAGATGGCCGCCCATCCGAACGTCATCGGCATGAAGGACAGCGCCGGCAACCTCCCGGTGCTGGCGCAGTATCTCGAGGCGCAGAGTCCCACCTTTCGCGTGCTGACGGGCAGTGGAGCCACGCTGGTGCCGGCGCTCAATGCGGGCGCGTCGGGCGCCATCCTCGCCATCGGGCTGTACGCGGGCCCGGCGGTGCGGCTGATGTTCGATGCCGCCCGAGCGGGTCGCACCGAAGAAGCGGCGGCGATGCAGGTCAAGCTGGCGCCGATTGCCACCGACATCGGTGGAGCGCTGGGACCATCCGGAATCAAGGCGGCGATGGACCTGGTCGGCCTCAAGGGCGGACCGACGCGCGGACCGTTGCTGCCGCTATCCGCCGACGAACTGGCGACCGTACGCGCACGACTTGAATCGGCGGGCGTGCTGCCCACGTAAGGGCAGCATGATCATCACGACTGCTTTGGCGCTCGTCCTGCTGTTCGCTGCCCTGCTGGGCGGCCTGCTGCTGGTCCCGTTGGGTTTGCCGGGCCTGTGGGTCATGCTCGGTGCGGCCATCGTCTACTGGATTGCCGTGCCTACCGGTGGCGTCGGGCTGGTTACGGTCGTGATCGCCAGCGCCCTGGTGATCGTCGCGGAAGTGCTCGAGTTCACCATCGCCGGGCGCTACACGAAGAAGTATGGTGGGTCGCGGCGCGCCTCATGGGGGGCGATTCTCGGTGGCATCGTGGGCGCGCTGGTTGGCGTGCCCGTGCCGGTGGTCGGCTCACTCGTTGGCGCGTTCGTCGGCTCCTTTGTGGGGGCGTTCATCGGCGAATACACGGTACATCGCGACCTGCGAGCCGATCCGACGCGTGCGGCCACGGGGGCACTGGTGGGCCGAGCCGTCGCGGCAGCGGCCAAGAGCGGGCTGGGGATGATCGTGGCCGTGGTGGTATTCGGCGCGGCCGCGCTCGGCTGACTCTGCGTCTGCCCCGATCGGTTGCCAGCGCCTGAGCGTCGCCAAGGAAGCACCGGGCGGAAATTTCCGGTTGCTCCGGCTCCGTCGTGAGCTAGATTTCCTCAACGCCCTGCGGATCGCCCGCGGGGCGTTTTTTGTGCGCGGCCGGCAGGGTTCCGGCCGCTCCGACTCGGGACATCCGCATGTTCGATACGACGACGCGCACGATGGTGGTGGTCGGCGCGCAGTG
>CAZMGX010000655.1:0-2225 GCA_964565915.1 uncultured Gemmatimonas sp. | reverse complement strand
GCGATGAAGGCGGCGTGCCGTACCTGTACGGGCGCGGCGCCATCGACGACAAGGGTATGCTGGCCGCGGCAACAGCCGCCATGCAGCAGCTCGCACGACAGCGCGATCAGCTCGACCGCGACATCATCTTCCTCGCCACCGCCGCCGAAGAGGGCGGACCCGAGGTCGGCATCGATCTGATCATCGAGAAACACTTCGACCTGATCAAAGATGCCGAGTTCGCCTTGAACGAAGGCGGCCGCGTGCGGGTGGCCGACGGTCGGGTGATGTCGGTCAACATCCAGACCACCGAGAAGCTGTCGTACAACATCGTCGCCACGGCGAAAGGCACGAGCGGGCACGCGTCGGTTCCCCTGCCCGACAATGCCTTGGCCGCCCTCTCGCGTGCTGTCATGCGCGTGCACGCCTGGCGGGCACCGGTCAAGCTGAATGCGATCACGCGCATCTACTTCGAGCGCCTCAGTCGCATCGAGAAGAACCCGTCGATGAAGGCCGCCATGCTCGCGATTTCGCGGCCGGGTGCGAGCCCGCAGCAGATCGACCGCGCCGCCGCGACGCTGTCTCGTGAACCGCTGCACAACGCGATCCTGCGCACCGGTCAATCGCTGACACTCCTTAACGGTGGTATTCGCAACAACGTCATTCCCTCCGAAGGCACGGCCACGTTCAACACACGCGTGCTGCCCAACGACGACGTGACGGCCATCGTCGCCGCCTTCAACCGCGTCGGCGGCGAAAAGCAGGTGACCTTCGCGTTGAGCGGGACACCGCGCATCGCACCGCCCGTTTCGCCCGTCACCACGGCCCTCTATCAGGCGATGGAAGCCTCGGCCCTCGCCATGGTGCCGACCACGACCGTGATTCCGTTCATGTCGACCGGGGGCACCGACGGCGCCGCGCTACGCGAGAAGGGCATACCGACCTACGGCATTCTGCCGATGCCACTGCCCATGGAAGACGAACTGCGCATGCACGGCGACAACGAGCGAGTGCCGGTGGCGGCACTCGGCTGGGCCACGGAGTTCCTGTATCGCTCGCTGCAACGGGTGACGTCACGCTGACCGACGAGCGCCGCGTGTTGGGCGCATAGGCGATTCAGCGTGACTCGAGCCGCTTCTCGATTCGCGACAGGCGTGTTTCGATGGCGCTGAGCCGGGCATCGCTGCTGGCGGCCGCCGCGGCGGATGGTGCCGGAGTTGCCGCGGCAACGGTGCGCGTCGTGGCCGATGTCGCGAGGCCCTTTGCCGCCGAACGCAGGAACGAGCGACCAGGTGCGCCCAGCCAGAAGACTCGGAAGATGCGCTCCCAGATGCTCATGCGTAGCGGGCTTCGCGCGAGCAGCACTATGCCGAAACCGAATTGCACCAAACCGGAGAACAGCATCAGGATGGCCGCCGGTGGCGTCTGGTGGTTGCCCGGCTCGCCGGTGCGCATCCCAAGCGCCGTACGAGCAAGCAGCACGGAACAGACTACCAGGAGGACGCCGATGCGCACGGTATTGCGACGACGCCGCACGATCTCGGCATCCAGGCGCAACTGTGCACGCCGCTCCTCACGTTCGTCGACGGTCTGCTGCAGCCCGCGTACGATAAAGTCGACCGGGTAGCCCTGTTGCACCAGGCGACGCGCATCCGCACGGGTTTGCATGACGCGGCCGGCGACGACCGAAGCCAGAACGACCACTGGGATCATGCGATCCATGATGCCGACGTCGGTTCCACGACCCGTCAGCAGGATGATCGAGACGAAGCTCATGAAACCGACGATCATGCCGAAGGTCTCGGCTTCCTGGGCAAACAGACGAATGGCCACCGGCACGTCGGGTGCCGCGGCCTGTGCGGCATCGAGGGCCTCGATCAAGGCGCCGGCATCCGCGAACCGGCTCTCACGCTCTTTCGCCAGGCAGCGATCGATCGACTCGGCCAGCGCCGCCGGCAAATCGCGGCGAACGCTGCTCACCGACGGCAGCACCTCCGTCAGCTGCCGTACCAGGATGCGCGCCGCACTGTCACCACCGAAAGCAACGGTGCCGGAAACAGCGAAGTAGGCGACCAGACCCAGAGAGTACAGATCGCTGCGGCCGTCGATCTCTTCGGCCGTGGCCTGCTCGGGACTCATGTACTCGGGCGTACCCACCACCTCACCAACGCGCGTCATGCCGGCTTTGGCGGCTGGTGAAGCATCGATCGAACGGGCAACGCCGAAATCCATCAGCAAGGCACGAC
>CAZMGX010000654.1:0-2228 GCA_964565915.1 uncultured Gemmatimonas sp. | reverse complement strand
CTTCGTCGCCGGTGGCCGTGGACTGACCTTCGAACTCCCCTTCCAGGGCAAGGAAGGCTGCCCGCACTGCGGTCGCTCGGCTGACCAACATACCATCGATGAATCCGACGAGGCGCGGCGGGCGGCCTTGGGTGTGCTGCGCGCACTGGAAGGTCAAAGAAACCGCGTCGGTGGTGAATTCATGATCGGCGTACTCAAGACCGTCGGCGCGAAGAGCCGGTCGCTACTCGCCGTCTCCGATGGATTTCCCAAGGATCGCTACCCGGACCTCGAGCACATCGCGCAGACCCTCGGCCTTCGGCTCATTGAGCGCAGCGAAGTCTCCGAGTGGGAGTCACTGCGTGACTGCACCGGGAAGGCGATCACGGACCTGGGTGTGGCCAGAATCAGCATCAAGAAGTCGTACCGTGACTATCTGCAGTGTGCCGGCCCCAAGCTGCTGCAGTATCTGCTGCACACCTACCAGACGGACGACATCGACCTGCGCGATACGCTCTTCATGTCCGAGATCTGGTATAACCGACGGGACGACCATGCCAACTATCAGCACGGGGAGCCCGCCGCGTCGTGCGGCAAGTGCGCCGTGGTGATTCCCAGAATGCTCTGCGGGTATCGTCCGAAGCGCTAAGTCCCGCCGTCACATCACGCCAAGAGACGTCCATGTCGCGCGAACACTCCTACGGTACGACCGGTCTCGACCTGGACCTCACCCGTGACACCGCGCGCCTCATTGCGTTGGTGGAGGACGCGGCCATCGCTCGCGGAGCGGCGGTGTCAGCCGTCATGTTCCACATGGCCGCCATCCGGAGCCTGCACACCAAGGGAGCGCATGGAGAGAACGCGACCGTGCAGTGCGTTGCGGCGCGCGTGCAGGATCGACAGGGCACCGATGGATATCAGGCGGCACACCTGGTGCCTGGCGCCATCAAGGTGAATGGGCGCGACGTGTGGGACCTGGTGGCGCCGACTGACGGCAGGACGCAGCGATTGCAGCTGCAGACCAAGGAGGCGTTTGCCGAGACGCGGGTGCTCCCGGCCGCGGCCAATCGTGCCGACAGTCAGGCGGAGGGCGACGGGTCGCCGAGCAGTGCGATCAAACTGAAGACACTTTTCGGCACGCAGGTGCAGTCCATGTGGATGTCGAAAAGGTACGTGGCCAGTCGGCCGCTGGCTATCGATCGCGACGGTGTGCTGAATGCACTGAGTGGATGGTTCGAGGGGCTCAATCGCGCGTATGAAGCGGCGGCACTGCTGAAGCGACAAGCGGGCGCCGTTGCAGCGGACGCCAAGGCGCGTGAGCGACGCGCCCTCGAAGCCACGGTGCTCGAGACGTATGCGCGCAGCTTCAAGATCGTCAACGTCGCACGATTCGTGGAAAAAGAAATCCGCGCGGTCTACCACGGCTACGACTGGCTGTAGGCTTTTGGATCCTCGGGCGCAGCTATCGGCGGGCCGGTGCGAATCCGACGGTGACGCCGAGTGAATAGACGGGCTCCCGATCACTGAAGCCGACCGGAAGGCGCACGGCCGGTTGCACGGCGATCCGTTGGTTGAGCAGCACCGACACGCCACCACTCACGGTGCCGCCGATATCGCTGCCAGCGCTGGAGACTTCGTCGGTCCTCTGCGATGAACGCTGGACCAGCACGCCGGCGCTGACGTTGGGAACAAGCGAGACGCGCGAGGTGACCGCGATCTGCCCGGCCACCGCGAGACCAGCGAGTGCAGAGAGTGACGAGCGCGTCGTATTCGTCGCATCGTCATTCGGGCCGCGACCGTAGGCCGCCTGCAGGATCGGGCAGACGTACAAGGTCGATATCGAGGGCACGACCGACCACCCGGCAGACGCGGCGATCGCCGTCACGTTCGCGTCGAGTTCGGCGTACCGCAAACGCGAGGCGGACATCCCGACGAAGGCGCGGTCGGCGCCGGTCACACCCGCCGCCGCGACCCCCGTGGCCCCATCACGCCAGTCCACGCGCACGCCGACATTGGCCCGCGCGATGTTCAGGCTCGGCCGCCCCAAGCACACCTGCGCCGACCCCTCCGTGGTAACGCACAGGCCCATCGTGAGGGCGAACATGCCCAGTCCAACTCGGTGACGCACTTTCCCTCCTTGGTGTGAATCGTCTTCGATCTCGCAACATGACGGGCGTGCCGCGCGACAGGAAGGTTGCGGGCCAATCGATACGCTCGGCTCGCTTGACCGATCGCGGTCGTCAGTGCAT
>CAZMGX010000653.1:0-2237 GCA_964565915.1 uncultured Gemmatimonas sp. | reverse complement strand
TCGATCACGTTCCGGAGTTCCCGGATGTTCCCGGGCCATCGATAACCCGTCATCGCGCTCATGCTCTCGCGCGTCACGTCGGTGAGCGGCTTGGCGAGTACGCGTTGGTAGTGGTTGAGGAAGTGCCGGACCAGCAGCGGAATGTCCTCGGGGCGCTCGCGCAGTGGCGGAAGGCGGAGCGGAAACACGTTCACCCGATAGAACAGATCCTCGCGAAATCGGCCGAGCGCGACCTCCGCGCCGAGATCACGGTTCGTCGCTGCGATCAGTCGTGCGTCAGCGGGGATCACCCGTTCCCCACCGACCCGAACAAACTCGCGCTCTTCGATCACCCGTAGCAGCGCCGCCTGGACGTCGAGGGGAAGCTCACCGATCTCGTCCATGAACAGCGTGCTCTTGTTGGCCAGTTCGAATCGACCCAGGCGACGAGCGACGGCGCCAGTGAACGCGCCGCGTTCGTGCCCAAACAGTTCACTCTCGGCGAGCGTGGGCGTGATCGCGCCGCAGTTCATCGTGATGAACGCGCGCGCGCTGCGTGCACTTCGGCGGTGGATCGCCCGCGCGATCAGTTCCTTGCCCGTCCCGGTCTCCCCAGTGAGAAGCACCGTCGTATCCGTGGGAGCGACGACGGAAGCCAGATGCAGCACTTCCCGCAGCAACGTACTGCGGCTGATGATTCCCTCCGAGCCGTTATCCCCGTCAATCTCGTTCTGCAGGTACACATTCTCCGCGAGGAGTCTGCGCCCGCTCCGCTCGGAGTCGGCGAGGAGCTTCGAGCCCTTGATGGCCATCGTTGCCTGAAACGCGACCAGCTGGAGCTGTTCGAACGCATCGTCACCGATTGGCTCGCGAAAGGAAAGGCAGAGCACGCCCTGAATCTCTTCCCTGAAAACAAGCGGGTAGGCGACGACAGCTCTGGCGCCGACCCGTGTAAGCGCGCCTCGCAACTGCGTATCAATACGTCGATCGTGTCGAATGTCGTCGACGCGCACGGGTGTCTTCGAGCTGGTCACGAGGTTGAAGAGGAACTGGCCTGGGCGGGATTTATGCTCTTCGCCATCGACGTTCTCCTCCCTCCCCGCTGCCGAACATAAGTGCAACGCAAGATCATTCGGCCGTGCGGACCGGGGGGACGTGGTGCTGTGGTGACAAACCCAGCAATCGCCATCGCCGCCGAAGAGCCAGAGCCGCGCGGTGACGGCGTCGAGTTCCTCGATGAGCCCCGACGTGATGGCGTCGAGCGCGTCGTTGATCCGCGGCGAGATTACCATCTGCTGCATCACGCGGCGGATGAGTGCGACGAAGCGCACCTGTCCTTCGGTCGGCGTGGCCGCGTAGTCTGCCGACAAGCGCCGCGCGTGATTCATGGTGATCTCGGTGGGAGGTCCGCTTACGGTATTTGACGAATTCGCGAGATGCCGTTTCGGCATTCTATGCCGAGTGGCGCGGCACGGCGCAGCTGACGACCGCTAAGCGTTTGACCGAGAAGAACTTGCGGTCCGCGCGGCATCCGCCGCAAGGGTGGCGTGGCTATTGCCTTGTACCTCGATGCCGCGGATTCCGGCCCCGCGCACTCCGCCAGGGTTTCCCGGAAGCCAAGTCCGCTCATTTCGAGAACTATCATGGCTGCACCGCAGTACCGTCACGTCCCGAGCGGACGCTCCGGGCCGATCCGTGTCCTCCTGATCGAAAGCCGCAGCGCGGACCCGCACCTCCGCCGCGCGTTGACGTTCCAGACGCGAAGCACCCAGTTCTCCCTCGAGTGCGTCCGGGGGTTCGGTGCCGGCATCGAGGCGATCCGGCGTCGCGCGCACGACGTTTGCCTCTTCGACTCGCGTCTCGACGAAGAAGGCGGGTAGAAGCTGGTGGCCGAAGCACAGAAGGGAGGCGTTGAAGCGGCCATGATCGTTCTCGCCGCCTCCCCGAACGAGGCAGGCGTGCTGAACGCGGCAGAGTGTGGTGTGTCCGACTGGCTCCTCAAAAGCGATCTGTCTGCCGATCTTGTGAGTCGGGTGATCCTCCATGCCGTGGAGCGGCAGTCATTCGGCCGCGTCCAGGATGAAAGTCGCGCCGCGCTCCGGAAGACGGAGGATCGGTTTCGACTGCTCCTCGACTCCACCGGAGAAGGGATCTATGGCCTTGGCCTCGATGGTGCGTGCACGTTCGTCAATCCGGCAGCGCTGCGTATGCTCGGGTACGAATGCGAAGCCGAGTTGATCGGCAAACAAATCCACGAT
>CAZMGX010000652.1:0-2254 GCA_964565915.1 uncultured Gemmatimonas sp. | reverse complement strand
TGTTGGGCGACACGAGAAATTGACCCCCTGGCGACATGAGGAATTGACCCCTCCCCCCTGAATCCTCAGCCGGAGGTCCCCTTATGACCGACTTGTCCCCACCCTTTCCCGGTCCCCTAGCCGTGGAGAGGTCCGCCCTGCGCACACCCGATGACGTCGACCGCATGTTGCAGCTCCACGCGCTGGGCTGGGGTGTGAAACGCATCGCCCGCGAGCTGGGCTGCGCGAAGAACACGGTCAAGAAGTACGTGACGCTGGGCGACTGGCGCCCGGCGGCGCCCGTGGTGCGCGTGGGCGTCCTGGACGCCCTTCAGCCGTGGCTGGCGGCCTGCTTCCACCAGCATCATGGCAACGCCGATGTCGTGCGCCAGGCGCTGCTCCGCGAGCACCAGCTCACCGTGTCGCTCCGGACGGTCGAGCGGGCGGTGGCGCCGCTCCGCCAAGCGCTGCGCGCCGCCGCGCGCGCCACGGTGCGCTTTGAAACGCGGCCGGGCCAGCAACTCCAGATCGATTTCGGCGAGCGCACCGTGGTGATCGCCGGCGCGAAGGAGCGCGTGTACTGTTTTGTCGCGACGCTCGGCTACTCGCGGCGCCTGCATGTGCGCGTGTTTCTGCACGCGCGACAAACGGCGTGGCTCGAGGGGCTCGAGAGTACCTTCACGGCCTTCGGCGGCGTGCCCGAGACCGTGCTGCTCGATAACGCGAAGGCGCTCGTGCTGCGGCATGTCGTCGCCACGCGCGAGGTCACGTTTCATCCGCGCTTGCTGGCGTTTGCCCAACACTGGGGCTTTCGCCCCATCGCGTGCGCGCCGTATCGCGCGCAGACGAAAGGCAAAGACGAACGCGGCGTCGGCTATGTAAAGCACAATGCGCTCGCCGGCCACACGTTTGATTCCTTCGCGGCGCTGGAAGCGCATCTCGCGCAGTGGACCCGCGACGTCGCCGACGTGCGCGTGCATGGCACGACCGGCGAGGCGCCTATCGCCCGCTTCACGCGCGATGAGGCCACCACGCTCACGCCGCTCGCGTCACGCGCGAGTTTTCAGCCGACGCGCGAGTGGATGCGGCGCGTCCAGGTCGATTGCACCATCGAGCTCCATCGCAATTGGTACTCGGTGCCGTGGCGGTATCTCGGGGAAACGGTGCGGGTGCAGCAGCACGGCGAGCGCGTGACGATCACGTACGGCGCGGCGATCATCGCCGACCACCACATCGCGGTCGGCACGCGGGTCCGCCGCGTCGATCCCGCGCATCTCGTCGGCATCACGGCTCGCGTGCACGGCGAGGCGGGTGCGGAGCGCGTACTCCCCGCGGCGACGCTGCTCCGCCCGCTGGTGGAGTACGGGATCGCCGCCGGTGAGATGCCGTGTGGGGTCGCGGCATGACGCCACGCGCTACCGCGCTCGTCTCGCCGCCGGATCCCGCGACGCTCGACGCCATGCTCACGCGGCTCAAGCTCACGGCGATCCGCGATCAGCTCGACACGCTGCTCGCCGAGGCGGCGCGGCGGGAACTCACCCTCATCGAGACCGTGGCGTACTTGTGCGAGCGCGAGATCGCGCGCAAAGACGCGCGTCGCATCGACATGGCGCTCGGGCTCGCGCGCTTTCCGATGGTGCGCGAACTCTCTGGCTATGATTTCGCGGCGCAGCCAGCGGTCGACAAACAGCAGATCAAGGAACTGGCCACCGGCCGCTTCATCGCGAACGGCGAGTCACTGCTCTTACTCGGTCCGCCCGGTGTCGGAAAGACGCACTTGAGCGTCGGGCTCGGTCGCGCCGCGATCACCGCCGGCTACACGGTGCTGTTTACGAGCGCGACGACGCTGATCGCGCAGCTCGTGAAGGCACACACGCAGGGTCTCCTCGACGAGAAACTGCTGCACTTTTCCAAACCCAAGCTGCTGATCATCGATGAACTCGGCTATCTGCCCATCGAACCCGATGCGGCGCACGTCCTCTTTCAACTCGTGAGCCGTCGCTACGAACGCGGCAGCATCTTGCTCACGTCCAATCGCGCGGTCAGCGAGTGGGGTGAGGTCTTTGGTGACCCCGTCGTCGCGACCGCCATCCTCGACCGCCTGCTGCATCACAGCCACGTCATCACCATCCGCGGCGAGAGCTATCGGCTCAAAGAGAAGCGACGGGCCGGACTCCTGACGGCGTCCAAGCAACGCGATGGGAGTACGACCCCATCACCGCAAGGGGTCAATTCCTCATGTCGCCAAGGGGTCAATTCCTGATGTCGCTTGACA
>CAZMGX010000651.1:0-2255 GCA_964565915.1 uncultured Gemmatimonas sp. | reverse complement strand
GAGGGTCGGGTCGAACGACGCACGATTGGGCTTCTTCTGCTGCGATGCCTTGGCGGCTGTCTTCTTGAGCAGCGCCTTGAGCTGGGAATCCTTCATGGAGACTCCGGAAAAGGGTTCGGGTTGACGTTGGGGCGACGGGACGGGGAAGTAAAGGGAGACCGACCAATCGCCGACACGGTCACGCGGGTCGCAGGCAGTCCATCCCGATGTCCTGTACCCGCGTGCACCCGGCCAGTCCCATCGTCAGGTCGAATTCCGACCGGATGTTGCGAAGGACGTCGCGCACACCGGCCTCCCCGGCGATCGCCAGGCCGTAGGCGTAGGGCCGTCCCAGCAGTACCGCCGATGCTCCCAGCGCCAGCGCCTTGAACACGTCGGCGCCGCTCCGGACGCCGGAGTCCAGCAAGACGGGAATCCGCTGCCGCACCGCATCGACCACGGCGGGGAGTGCGTCCAGCGACGCGATCTCGCCGTCGATCTGACGACCGCCGTGATTCGACACGACCACGCCGTCCATACCGTGCTCGACGGCCAGGCGTGCGTCGTCGGCGTGCAAGACACCCTTGAGGATGATCGGCAGCGCGGTCATCTCGCGCAGGCGCGCCAGATCCGCCCATTGCAGCGAGGGGCGCGAATACGTTGCGACGAAACGACGCACGGCCTGTCGCGGCCACCCGGTGCGCAGCTTGTCCAGCAGCGGTCCGGGGGCCCGTGCCAACAAATCGCGCAGCACGCCGAGCGCGTGAATGGAGAGGGTTGTGGTCGGTGCCGGTCCAGGCAGGGGGAGCTCGAGTTCGCGTCGAAAAACTGGATCGCTGAGGTATTGCGCGATCCCCATGCCACGCATGAACGGGAGATACGCCAGGTCGAGATCACGTGGACGCCAGCCCAGCATCGTCGTGTCGAGCGTCAGCACGATGGCCCGGCAGCCACACGCCTCGGCGCGCTGCACGAAACTCCGCACGAGATCGTCGGAGCGTGACCAATACAACTGGAAGAGCCGCGGCGTATCGCGCATGGCCGCGGCGCACACTTCCATCGCCACCGAGGCCTGATTCGAGAAGATCATCGGGATGCCTTCACTGGCCGCGGCGCGCGCCACGGCCAGGTCGGCATCACGATGCGCGAGTTCCAACACGCCGATGGGCGCCGTCAGGATCGGTGCAGGCAGCGACATGCTGAGCAGGGCGGTGCTCGAGTCTCGTCGTTCGACATCCCGCAGCAACCGTGGAACGATCTGCCACTTGTTGAACGCGAGGCGGTTGGCGGAGATGGTGTCTTCGCGGCCTGCGCCGCCCACGATGTACGCGGAGGCTTCGGGGCTCATGACGCTGATCGCCTTCGCTTCGAGCGCCCGTTCCGCGATTGGGACCACCGGGCGGCGTCCGCTCACGCCATCGAGATAGATCTCCGACTGACGCGTTTGTCCGATCATCGGGGTGGTCGCGCGAGCAATCGCTGTACAGCTTCGATGACGGCGCGGCCGGCGGCGGTCGTCGGGGTGATCGCTTCGAAGTGCCCATCCCCGGGGATCGTGATGCTGATCGCGCTGTCTCCGCGCGCGCGTGCGGCCATCACGAACGCGTCACGCACGGCGGGTGGCGCGATGAAATCGCGTGCGCCCGCCACATGGACGGACGGCACCCCGAGCGGCAGCCGTTCGATCGGGGAACCTTCACGGACACGTTCGGGAACGCTGTCGGGGACCCCGCCCAGCAGTGACTCGACGCCGGGGTTGCCACACGTGGAGCGCTGTCGCGCGAAGAACTCGCGCAGGTCGGCGATGCCGCCGATGGATACGACGCCGCGTCGCGTAATCGGCGTTCCGCCAGCGAGCGGACTGGTCGCGGGCAGTGACCGCCGTGTCGCTTGCCACAGCGCGAGATGTCCGCCGGCCGAATGACCGACGGCGACGACGCGCGTCGTGTCCAGGGCATGCGTCTGGGCCAACGTGCGCACGTAATCGGAGGCGTCGGCGACGTCGCGGAAGGTGCCGGGCCAGCCGCCGCCCGGATGGTCGTAGCGACGGTACTCGACGTTCCAGGTTGCGACACCCTGTGCGGCCAGCGCTTCGGCCAGCGCCGCCGTGTTGCGAACCGAGGCGTAGCGCGACACCCAGCAGCCGCCGTGCACGATGACGGCGACGGGGAAGGGACCGACGCCTTCGGGTAAGCGCAGCTCACCGAATTGCAGCGAGTCGGTCCCGTATGCGATGCGCGATGCGGCTCGCTTGAGCGGGATGGTATCGACATCAC
>CAZMGX010000650.1:0-2257 GCA_964565915.1 uncultured Gemmatimonas sp. | reverse complement strand
CTGGCCTTCATATCCGCCCCCAGATGGTGGCTGAGATATTCGCCCCGCGTTTGAATCGCGCCGCTCTCGAGGACCATGACATCGTCGGCCAGCAGCAACACGGCCTTCGCGGAGTCCCCCGCCGCCAGCGCCGCGTGAAACTGCATCACGGTCGCCACGGCGTTGGTGGAGTCGACGCGCACCGTCTGTGCCCCGGCGACCATGCTGGGAAGCAGGCCACCGACCAGCAGGAGAATCCGACCGCGTACGCGCATGATGCACTCCGTGACTTGAGGTTGATGGCTAGCATACTACAGCCTGTAAAACCACCGGGCAAGCAACGGCCTGGGACACGTGGAGTTCCTGGTTACCTGACCACCACCATCAGCGCAGCACCAATCACCCCGCCAGGCAATCGGCGAGTGCGCGCGGACCATCACCCAACGAGTGCAACGTGGGCTGCAGCACTCGCCCCGTCCGCTGCGGACTCGCGAGCGCTGTCGAGTCGTTCGGCGTAGATGCTGATCGTCCGCACGCAGCGCGTCGTCGCCGAGCTTCTGGCGCAACGACCAGATGGTCTGTCGCAGCGTGCTGCGGGCCCGATCGGGGTCTGCGTCGCTCCACAGCAGACCGACCAGTCGCTCACGGCTGGCACGTCGCCGTGGCGTCATTGCCAGATACGCCAGCGGGGCCAGCGGCTTGGCCGGCCCGATGATGCGCGCGGCCGAATCGTCATCGCCACTGAACAGACCAAAACTGGCCCAAGGTACGCAGGTGCATTGCCGTCATCGCCAAATAGTAACGTCAGCAGAACGCGTTAATCCCTCGTCAAATGGGCGTCGAAGCGGCCCTGTCGCGTCTGGCATGCTTCGTCACACTGAGGCATCGCAGCGGGCTCGAGTGTGACCTGCGTCGCAGCAGCGCCCTGATCGGCGGGTACCGTGGAGGGGATCCCCAACCGGAGTTCCGTCATGGCCTTATGGAAGGAGCAGTCCAGCGCGCGCAAGGATTCCCCCGAGTCCGCGCCCGTCGAAGTGACCCCGCGCCCGGAAGTCGCCGCCGCACTCAACGGCTACGCCCCGCACACCGAGCCGCCGCGTCCGGTGGCGCGGTCGGGCACCTCCGAATCGGTGATCGGTGCCGACCTGTCCATCGAAGGCTCGATCACCGGCGCGGGCAGTGTCCGTCTCGCGGGTCGATTCACCGGCGACGTCACGGTCGACGGCATGGTGACGATCGAATCAGGCGCGAAGCTGGCCGGCGGTGTGCGGGCCGCGTCGGTGACCATCGCCGGTGAACTCGAAGGCAACGTCGTGAAGGCGGCGCGCGTGGACGTGCTCGCGTCGGGCGTGTTGATGGGCGATCTCAAAGCCGACACGCTCACGCTCGCTGCCGGCGCGCGCTTGCGCGGGCACGTGGAGTGTGGCTGGGTCGAGGCGCCGGCGCGCAGCAACGGGCGCGGCACGCCGCGATCGTCGGAGGCGGTCGTCGAGGCGTGAGACGCGCGAGTCCGAGCCGTCGGCCGCGCGGTACGGCCCCGGTGTCCGCATGAGCCGCGCCGTATTGCCAGGGGCGACCCGCGCGTGCCCGCACTGCCGCACGACTGTGCTGGACCGGTCCGTGCGCTGTCCGCAGTGCCAGAAGCACCTGCGCTTCGATCCGGATGCCGAGAACCCCAAGCCCGCGGCGGCGTCGCCGTTTCGGGTGGAGGGCACCATTCGCGCGCCCGACGGCGAGACGTGGGAGTACAACGTGCTCGTCGTGGTGCGGGATACGAACGGCCACGAGCTGTCACGTCAGCTCGTGGCCGTCGGAGCGATGGCGCCCACGGAGGCGCGCACGTTTACGCTGTCGGTCGACGTTACCCCGGTAGGCGGGCGGCGGTAACTGCGGGAAACGCAACTACCGTACTCGGTACCTTGTACTTCGTACGCGGACAAAGACCAACGACAGACGTCAGACGGTAGATGGCAGACCGCAGACTTCCGTCTGCCATCTACCGTCTGCGGTTGGTCTCTGTCCGGTAGTACCAAGTACAGGGTACGAAGTACGTCGGTTCACCTCGGGGCCTCCCCGCTACCGCTCCTCCATCCAGCGATCTTCCAGCACTTCGACCGTCTTGCTGAGCGTGATGCCATTCACGACCAGCGTGACCTTGTAGGTACCCGGCGGCACGGCGGGCGGGCCTCCGCCACCGCCACCACCGCCACCACCGCCACCACCGCCGCCGAATCCGCCCGGTACGCCGGCGGGACTGAGATCCCACTGCACTCGATTG
>CAZMGX010000649.1:0-2264 GCA_964565915.1 uncultured Gemmatimonas sp. | reverse complement strand
TGTCATCGATCGCGTGAAATTCCCCAGGTAGCGATCGTGTGAAATTCCCCACCCCTTGTGCGGGAGTTGGGCGATGACGACAGGATCTGGGGCGTGGGACGGCAGGACGGACGGGTCTCCGGCGGCATCTTTCGGGCAGCCTTGGCCCGGAGGGGAGACGATGGTGACGGAGACGGTGGTGGAGCAGGTCGTCCAGGCCCTGGCCCGCGGCGAGGGCGTGTCGGCCATCGCGCGGGCGTACGGCCTCGACCGCAAGACGGTCCGAGCGTGGCGTCGGCGGGGCACGTATGTCGCGCGGGTGCCGCGCGCGGTGGTCTCGGTGCTCGATCCGTATCGGGCGTGGATCGCGCAGCGCGCGCCGGAGGTCGACTTCAATGCCACCGTGCTCCACCGCGAGCTGTGCGAGCAGGGCTTCACCGGGTCGGTGATTATCGTGCGGCGCGCGATCGCGCCGCTGCGGGCTACCGCGACGCCGATCGCGACCGTGCGCTTCGAGACCGGGCCGGGCGAGCAGGCGCAGGTCGACTTCGGCCAAGTCCGGGTGTGGATCGCCGATGTCCAGGTGGCGGCGCAGATTTTCGTCATGACGCTCGGCTTTTCGCGCCGCCTCTTCGCGGTGGCCTTTGCGCGCCAGCGCCTGCGCGAGTGGCTCGGCGGGCATGAACTCGCCTTCCAGCATTTCGGCGGCGTCACGGACCGCATGGTCGTCGATAACGCGCGGGCGATGGTGCTCGCGCATACGCGCGGCGCGATCACGTGGCATCCGACCTATGCGGACTTCGCGGGCTACTACGGCTTTCGGCCGTGGGCCTGTGCGCCGTATCGCCCCCAGACGAAAGGCAAGGTGGAGTCGGGGGTGAAGTACGTCGCACGCAATGCGCTCGCCGGCAAGCGCTTTCACTCATGGGCGCATCTCAACGCGTGGCTGGTCGAGTGGGCGACGACCATCGCCGATCAGCGCGTCCACGGCACGACGCATGAGCGGCCCGCGGACCGCTTCGCGCGCGAAGCGCTCACGCCGCTCGACGGACGTCCGCCGTATGCGTTTGCGCACGTGCGCGAGCGCGTCGTCGCCAATGATGCGCTCGTCAGTATCGACGGCTCGCGCTACAGCGTGCCGGCGCATCTCGCCGGCACGACGGTCACGGTGCGCGAACACGCCACCGACTTTACGATCTGGCAGCGTGACACGCTCGTCGCGACGCATGCGCGGCAGGGGCGGCAGCAGGTCGTGATGGTGCCCGCCCACTACGCCGGCCTGCTCCGCGTCGACCGCACGCCGCTGGCGGCGATGCCGCCGCAGTACGATCCGCGCTACGTCACGAGCGGCGATGTCGCCATCCGCGATCTCCGTGTGTACGAGCGCTTCGCCGCGTCGTCCAGCAGCGAGGTGGCCGCATGAGTCGCGAGCCGATCTCGCCGATGGCGGAGCTCGAAGTGCTCAGCACCCACTGCCAGCATCTGCGCCTCACGCGCGTCGCCCAAACGCTCCCCACGCTCCTCGAGCAGGCCGCACAGGGCGAGCTGAGCTACAGCGCCTTTCTACAGTCGGTGCTCGAGACCGAAGTCGCGGCGAAGCTGGAGAAGCATCAAACGATGCGCGTGCAGATGGCGCGCTTTCCCTTTCACAAAACGCTGGACGGCTTTGACTGGAAGGCACAGCCCTCGATCGATCCGAAAGTGATCAAAGAGCTCGCCACGATGCGCTTCGTCGCGAACGGCGCCAATGCCCTCCTCCTCGGGCCGCCCGGGGTCGGGAAGACGCACTTGAGCGTCGCGCTCGGCCTCGAAGCGTGTCGCTTGGGGCTCCGCGTGATGTTTACGACGGCCGCCGCGCTGATCACCACGCTCGGCAAAGCGCTCTACGAAAATCGTCTCGAAGAGCGGCTCAAGATCCTCACGCAGCCCAAGCTCTTGATCATCGACGAAATCGGCTACATCCCGATCGATCGGCAAGGCGCGAACCTCTTCTTTCAGCTCGTCAGTCGCCGCTATGAACGCGGCGCCATCCTGCTCACCAGCAATCAGAGTCTCGGGGCGTGGGGCGAGGTCTTCGGCGACGCCGTGATCGCCAGCGCCATCCTCGATCGCCTGCTGCATCACGCCACGACGGTCAACATCAAAGGGGACTCCTACCGGCTCCGTGAGAAGCGGAAAGCGGGCCTCATGAAATCCACCCTCACCCCTCACTCCGAGGCGTGAGATTCACCGGGTGGGGAATTTGAGACGATCGCTCCCTGGGGAAAATCAGACGATCATTGACA
>CAZMGX010000648.1:0-2268 GCA_964565915.1 uncultured Gemmatimonas sp. | reverse complement strand
GCGCTGGGCGCGCAGGCTGTCGAGCGAGGCGGAGACGCCGGGCGGCACAGGCGCTTCGGTCCCACCCTGCGCCGCCGCCACGGTCGCACCCTGGTGGACCGCGGCGCCCAGCAGCAACGCAGCACGGACGGCGCGGCGCCACACGGCTCGCATCAGAAGCGGAACTCTTTTCCGTCGTCGGCCGCGCGATAGATCGCGTCGAGCACGCGGTGCACGAGAACCTGATCGGTGGGCGGCTCGTACGGCGCCTCATCGCGAATCACGGCCAGGAAGTGCGCAATTTCGGCGCGATAACTCTGCAGGAACGGGCTCTCGCGTGCGGCGGCCCCGGATGGTGACACATCCACCGGCCGACCGTTCAGTTCCTTCGTGACGCGCAGCGGGGACAGGCGAGCGGTGCCGCGCGTCGCGTGGACTTCGAACCACCAACGCTCCTCGTCTCCCACGTAGGACCAGGAGACGTCGAACGCGATCACGAGGCCACCTTCACATTCGAGAAACACCTGCATCGCGTCTTCGACGGCGCCCGCCCCACGCCCACGCCGCATCACCGACGAAACGCGGACCGGTGCCTTGTGGTCGGCGAGCCAAAGCGCGAGATCGAGCAACGGGAATCCCTGCTCGAGGAACGCACCGCCGCCGGACTCGGCGCGTCGCGTGCGCCACCCGTCGGTGCCACGCTTGACCGTCAGCGCGCCCGTGCGAATCGAGGTCAGCTGTCCCAGTTCTCCATTGCGCAGAAACTGGTCGAGGGCCTGCACGTCGGTGCGAAAGCGCAGGTTCGTACCCACGACGAGCCGACGGTCGACCTTGTTGGCGGCGGCGATGCACCGCTCGACGCCGCGTGCGGTCAACGACAACGGCCGCTCGCACAAGACGTGCAGCTTGGCGCGCAACGCACTCAGCACATGGGGCTCGTGCAAGTGGTTCGGGGTCGTGATCACCACCGCGTCCAGTTCGTCCGACTCCAGCAATTCCTCGAAGTCGGTGAAGACATCGGGAATCGCGAAGCGATCGGCCAGCGCACGCGCCTTGGCGCCATCGTTGTCGCACAACGCGACGAGCGAGGCCCCACGCAGCTTCGAGAGTACTGGGATGTGCGTCAGCTGGGCAATCGCACCCGCGCCAACGACGGCGATCCGCACGCCGTCCTTCATGCCGCCTCCAAAGTGAATTGCATCACGGGTAATCCGTGATGCCGGTCAATCCGCGAAGCCGACGACCGTTCCCGGATAGTAATGGCGCAGGATCGAACGTGCGTCCTGTCCGGCACGCGCTCGCCCGATGGCACCCCACTGGCACATGCCGACCCCGTGGCCGTTGCCGTTGCCGCGCAGCGTGAGACCGGTCACCCGGTCACCGCCGCGCGACTCGCGGTCCACGGAAAAATACGTGCTGGACAAAATGGCGCCACGCGCGCCGCGCAACACGGCGCGTACATCACGCGCGCGTACCGTGACGTCCCCGCGATCGGTCCGGAATACAAGGGCAGACACGCGCCCGGAGGCCGAGCGCTCGGTGACCTGGACGGCGTGCACCGACGTCGCACGCGGCTGCCGCGCACCCTGCGTCTCCAGCGCGCGCAGCACGGCCTCGCTGATCTGCTGTTCACCCAGTTCCTCGACCCAGTGATTCCGCGGATTGATGTCGCAGTAGGGGCGCCCGGTCCGAGGATCCGTGTCATCGACCGACTGCAGGTACGGTTCCTCGCGCACATCGCGCCACGCATCACGCGGCGACGCGGTCCGGCCGCCGCAGGCGGAATAGTACGGCGCGTCGACCGTGAGGCCGCCGTAGCGCAGGACGAGCCCCGTGGTCGCATCCACCGCCTCACCGACCAGCGCGTGTTCGACCTCGACCCCGCCATACACCTGATTGGTGACGGTCGCCAGCATGTGATAACCACGCGCCGGCTCCTGAGCACCCGTCGCCGGCACGCGGATGTAGGCATAGCTGCGGGCCGCGATGGCCTGTGCCTCGAGTGCCGCACGATCGCTCGCCTGCCGCGTGCCCATCTCGAGGGGCACCACCCCACGCAGGTAGTCCTCCAGCGGCAGGCGATTGACGACCACCAGCCCCGAATCCGATGGCAGGAACCAGAGTTCGCCGCGATAGCGACGGCCGTTGTACTGCACGAAACCGCGCGTCGACGTGGGTCGGGCCACGAAGGGGCCGGTGCGCCACGGCGTGGCGTCGTCTCCGTCGCCGGCCACCCGCAGCAGATTCCCGCGCTGCTCTACGCGCCAGCCTTCACCGCCCTCGCCGCGC
>CAZMGX010000647.1:0-2282 GCA_964565915.1 uncultured Gemmatimonas sp. | reverse complement strand
GGTCATCGAAATCCTCCTTCACGGTGAGGTGTTTCGACGACCGATTGAATCCACCATGTACGACGTCATCGGGCTGTGAGAGCCATCGCAGCATGATTTCGGCCGGCATCAAGGCGAGGGTCACGACGGCCGCGATCAGCACGGCCATCACGATGCCTCGTTGAATGCCGCGCGCGGCGTCGTCATGTGCGCCAGCGCCGATGGCATGTGACACAACCGGATCGAGCGCCATGAGCAGCCCGATCCCGAAGACGCTGACGTTGAAGAAGTAGAAGTTCCCGAGAGCCACGGCGGCGATGGCGGCGCCGCCGAGATCGCCGACCATCAGCATGTCGACGACGCCCATCGCCTGCTGACCAACGTTGATGACGACGATCGGCGCGGCGATCCGCGCCATGTCACTCAGGTCGGACCGCCAATCCCGCCGAAGGATCAATTCGAGGCGGCGCGCTTGGCCCGGGAC
The DNA here is from genome assembly GCA_964565915.1 of uncultured Gemmatimonas sp. GTDB lineage: Bacteria > Gemmatimonadota > Gemmatimonadetes > Gemmatimonadales > Gemmatimonadaceae > Gemmatimonas. The sequence goes on along the minus strand of CAZMGX010000647.1, from coordinate 1,819 downwards.
ACGATCTCCCGGGCTTCCCGCAGCATGCGCGGCGCATCGTAGACGATACCGTCCTTGATCGTCCATGCAACGCCACCACCCGGGCCTGCCGCAGCATCAGCGCGCGGCGGGTAGAACACTTTGAGATCCTCGAGCGGGTTGCCGTTCACGACGACGAGATCCGCCAGGTAACCCGGACGGACACGTCCAAGGCGTGCGCCTTCGCCAAGAATCTGCGCGTTGTTCGCCGTGGCGTGCTGCAGGACCTTGATAGGCAGGAATCCTGCTTCCTGATGCAACTCCAGTTCGCGAATCAATCCGAATCCGTAGATCTGGTAGATGAAGCCGGCGTCTTCACCGGCGCCGATCACGCCACCCAGGCGTTCGAACTCTCGCACCGCGCCGAACCAGATGCGGTAGTTCTCCTTCCAGAACGCTTCGTCGGTGCTGCTCCAGTTGGCGAAGTACGACCCGTGATTCGCCGGGTCGGGTCGAAAGTACTTTTCGAGCGTCGGATGCAGATATTCGGCGAACCACGGCTGCGTTTCGGCGCGTTGCAGGTCACGGCTGGCATCGTAGATGTCCAGCGTCGGATTCCAGGCCACCTTCCCTTTCACCATCGCCTTCAGCACATCCTGCAGGCGCGCCGGATCGGCCTCTCGCCAGAGGCGCCCCGCCCAGCGAAAGCGCATGCCTTCGTCGGCGTAGTTGAAATTCGATGGAAACGGTTGCGCGCCGTCGATGATGGCCGCGTCCGGGACGCCATACCAGTGTTCGATGCTGGTCAACCCGCCTTGCGCTGCATCCAAGGCGTTCGTCTCGTCCACGGCCATGTGGTGCGCGGTGCCCAATCCCAGCCTCTTCGCTTCGTCGAGCACCGGCCCATACACGTCCTTGTCCATGCCGAAGAGCTTGAGCCCATCGACACCCTGCTGTTTGAGGTCGCGGACGCGTTGCCGTGCCTCGGCCTCGTTGCGCGGCACGGGCATGTAGGCATAACGAGCATACACGTAGAGGCGCGGCGCGGCGACCTCGCCGGCAAGGCTTCGAGCGCGCAACTGCAGCGTTTTGGCCGTCTCACTCGACACATCGCGCACCGTCGTCACGCCCATGCCGAGCCACAATTTGAACTGATAGTCGAGCGGCTGCGGCACGCCGCCACGCTCATCCTGCACGTGTCCGTGGATGTTGATCAAGCCGGGAAGCACGTATTTGCCGGTTGCGTCGATTTCGGCGTCGCCGGCCGCCGGCCGCCGGGCCGTGCCGGCCTTGATCGCGACGGGATCGATCGAAACGATCTCGGTGATGCGATTGCCTTCGACGACGATGTCCTTCGGCCCCTCCGCCGGCGTGCCATTGCCTTCAATCAGCATCGCGCCGCGGATGACGAGACGACGGGGACGTTCGCCGTGCACCGGCAACGGTCCACGCGTCGCGACGGCGGCGCCCCCGCCTTGCGCGACCAGCAGGCGCGGCGTCCACACGAGGCCGGTGGTGAGCGTCGCCACGACGGCGACATACGCGGCGTTGATCAGTCTGGGCATCGGAACACTCCGTGGCCGTCGCGCGGCCGACTGCGGTTGGCCCTCATCAGCATCACGACCCGCCATTGCGCGGGTCGATGCCGTTCACTCCCACTCGATGGTCGCCGGTGGTTTCGAACTGATGTCGTAGACGACCCGGTTGATGCCGTCCACTTCGTTGATGATCCGGTTGGAGATGCGGCTCAGGACGTCGTGCGGAAACGCGAACCAGTCGGCGGTCATGCCATCCGTGCTGGTCACGGCACGCAGGGCGATGACGTGCTCATACGTGCGACCATCCCCCATCACGCCGACCG
>CAZMGX010000646.1:0-2285 GCA_964565915.1 uncultured Gemmatimonas sp. | reverse complement strand
CTGGTTCCATTGCGCCTTTACGGCCGCTTCGTTCTCGCGCCGGCAGCTCGTCAGGACGTCGTCCGAGAGCAGCCATGCCGCAGCGCACACGATCAGCGTGAGCGGCGTAAACCAGACGGCGACACGATCGGCCGTGCGCTGCAACGGACTCTTGCTGGCCTGCGCACTGCGCACGAGTTCCACGATGCGCGCGTATTGGCTTTCCTGCGAGCGCCGGATGGCGCGAATCGTCAGCGCGCCCTCCTGATTGATGCTGCCGGACATGAGCGCCGTGCCCGCGATCGCCTTCACGGGGACCGGCTCGCCCGTCAGTCGCGACGTGTCCACGTGCGACGTGCCGGACACAACCGATGCATCGCAGGGCACCAGTTCGCCGGGGCGCACCAGTAGCGTGTCACCGGGGACGATCGCGGTGGCCTCGATGTCGGTGACGACCGATGCGACCATGCGATGGGCGTGGCGTGGGGCATCCGCCTCGAGCGCTTCCACGGCGCTGCTCGCACGGGCGACCGCATAGGTCTCCAACGCCTCGCCGCCTGTTTGCATCAGCACGACGACCAGACCGGCCAGGGGCTGCTGGAGCCAGACGGCGCCCACGATGGCCAGCATGGCGACCACGTCGGCCGCGAACTCACCGTGCAGCATGCCACGCAGCGTCTTCCACGTCACCGGCAGTCCGGTCAGCACCAGACCCACGTACCACACGCGTTGCCGCCAGAGCTCGCCATCAGGCGCCCACGAGGCCAGCGCCCCGGCAGCGAGGAAGCCCAGCACCAGCAGCGGCAGTCGCGGAATCGGGAAGGAACGCATCCGGTGAAATAAGCCGTAGGTCAACTATCTCGCGCCAGCGTCTGGTTCACGAGGCCCATCGTACGCTATTCTCGTGAGACCCCCTGCGCGGACTCTCATGCAATCCAGCACCCATTCCCTGGCGGCGCTTGCCGCAATCGTCGACATCGCCGCCGATGCCATCATCGCGCTCGACGACAACTTCCGCATCGTGCGGTTCAACCGCGGCGCCGAGCAGACGTTCGGGTGGAGCGAGGCGGAGATGCTGGGGCAGCCACTCGACCGGTTGCTGCCCATGGGGGCGCGTGCCGTCCATCGCGGACACGTGCGCACGTTCGCGGAAGGTCAGATGGACGCGCGCCGCATGGCGGAACGCCGTGAGATTTCCGGTTTGCGACGTACCGGTGAGCAATTCCCGGCCGAAGCCTCGATTGCCCGCGTCACGATCGACGGCGAACGCACGTTCATGGTGACCCTGCGCGACGTCAGCGAACGTCGTCGCTTCGAGGAACGACAGCGTTTGTTGTCGACGGCCGGGTGGGTGCTGGCGGCGTCGCTCGACGTCGAGTCGACGATGGCGACGGTGGCCGAATTGCCCGTCCCGCTGCTGGGCGAATGGAGCATGCTCGAGCTGCTCACGCCCGAGGGCAGCATTCGTCGTTCCGCCGCGACGCACATGGACCCCATGCGGCAAGACATGACGGCGAGTCTCGTGTCGCGCACGGCCGTGCCGCTCGCTGCCGATCCGCACACCGCGAGCGGTGGTCGCGCCGCGCACGAATCCGAGGCCCAGCGCATCACCGTCATGGCCGAGTGGCTGGCGGCGAATTTTCCCGGGGCCGCCGAACGAAAAGTGGTCGAGGACCTTGGCGCTTCAGCCGTGCTGCTCGTACCGCTGCGCGCTGGCGGGCGCGCGATCGGCGCGTTGCATCTCGTGCGGACGCGGCCTGGCGCACGCCACTCCGTCGAAGAGGCGCAGCTCGCCGATCAGTTCGCGGGCCTGGCGGCGCTGGCCCTCGAGAATGCCCGTCTGTATCAGGAAGCCCGTCTCGCGGTGCGGGAGCGCGACGACATGCTGGCCGTCGTGTCGCATGACCTGCGCAATCCCGTCAACGCCATCGTCCTTCTCACGGGCGCGGCGCTGGAACGGGAGCGCGATGTCGGGGCGCTCATGGATCGCGACGAGGTCGAGAGCATCCGCGCCGCCTCGCGACAGGCCGACGGGCTCATTCAGGACTTGCAGGACGTCTCGCGGATCTCAGCCGGTCGCCTGCGCGTGGAGCAGCGGCGCGTCTCCATCCTGGAAATCGTGGAAGAGGCGGCTGACCTGTTCGAGCCGGTGGTGAAGGATGCCGGACTGACGCTGTTGCGGCGAGTGGACGAAGCGGCTCCGTCCATCCTGGCCGATCGCGGGCGGGTCCTGCAGGTGCTGTCGAATCTGCGGGGGAACGCCGTGCGCTTTACTCCGCCCGAGGGCCTCATCACGCTGTCGCTGG
>CAZMGX010000645.1:1994-2289 GCA_964565915.1 uncultured Gemmatimonas sp. | reverse complement strand
CGCAACACGCCGCAGAGCGGCCGATCGCCGAAGAAAAGGCCCTCACTCCGCAGCAACCGATCCAGCAGGTCGGCCGACGCCACGGCGGTATCGCCGCGGGCCAGCACGTCATGATAGCGCGCGATGGCGCGGTCTGACATCGTGCGCCTCGTCAGCGGGAAGCCGCGTTCTTGCCGGTCGACTCACCGATGGGCGGACCATCGGCAATGACGGGCCGCGGCGCCGTGGCGAGCTTGATGGCCAGATCGGCCATGTGCTCGACCACCCACTCGAAGTACTTCGGCGTCAGTGAGTA
>CAZMGX010000645.1:0-1984 GCA_964565915.1 uncultured Gemmatimonas sp. | reverse complement strand
GTCCATGTCCGGCGCCGGGTTCATGAAGTCGATGGCGTACGGCACGCCGTCTTTCACCGCAAACTCGACGGTATTCATGTCGTAGCCGAGCGCTTTGCAGAGTGTCAGGGCACCTTCGACACACTTGGCCTCGACCTCCTTGGACAGGTATCCGGGATCCGGGATGTACTTGCGTTCCCGCGGATCATACGGCATCGGCAGCACATGCTCGCGGCCAAGCACCATGCAACGGACGTACTGGTCCCACTTCACGAACTCCTGTACGACCATCGTCAGCAGTCCACTGCTGTTGTAATACAGGATCAGCTCTTCCATCGACTGGCAGATGTACACGTCGCGCCAGCCCCCACCGTGGGCATCCTTGAGCACACACGGGAAGCCGATGTGCTCGGCGACGCCGCGCCAATTGAGCGGATAGGCCAGGTTGCGCAGCGATTCGGAGTGCGAGATGCCGGGGATGTAGTCCTTGTTCGGCAGCACCATCGTTTTCGGATGCGCGACCCCATTCTGGATGGCTACGGTGGCGTCGTAGAACTTGTCGTCGGCCGACCACATGAACGGGTTGTTCACCACGGTCACCCCCATCCGCGTCGCGTGCTTGAGGAAGGTCCGGTAGAAGCCGACCTCGTGCGAGATGCGATCGATGATGAGCGTGTAGGGGACGGGCTGGGCCATCCGCGTCGCATCGAGCTTGATGTAGTCGGTGGCAACCCCCGACTGTCGCTTGGCGACGGCTTCGAGAAAGGCGGGCGGGAAAGACCATTCCCGGCCGACGAGCAATCCGATCCGAGGTTCGACTGACACGATTGACGATCTCCTGGAGAGGGCAAACGGAATCTCGCAGAATGGTGAATTCCCGACGCCGTCGCCATAGGCGATTCGGACTTTGCGCGCGCCGACAGTGTCCGCCTTGAACGTCGGCCGCCCTTCGGTCGCTTGGTCGCCCGGTCGGTTTTCGGGGGCCGCGGCGTCACAGGCTGGGCATCGTGAAGGTCGCCGAACGAGATGTTGGCAACCACCCGATGAGCACCTTTGTGATTCGACCCGATGTGGACAAGTGAGTGATGCCGGGCCTAAAAACGACCATGGTTTACTGGGCAGTTTTCCACATCCGACACGCGTCCACCCACTGACCGGCACGGCACTTACGTGGTTTTCCACATGGATGTAAACACGTATCCACAGTAGAATCAACAACTTAGTGGATAGTCATCGTATTGCGTGGGCGGCAGGATCGTCATAACATCCCCGCCCGCTGATGAATCGAATCGGCGGATCGTCACGTTCCTTCCTCGCCGCGGAATCGATCATGCGCGCTGTCGCCTGCTCTGCCCCCATTGGTCCTCTGGAGCCTGCTCCCATCACATCGCTGCCGCTGGCTGCCGTTGTGGGAAACAGGGAAGTCCAGGCGTTCTGGGGTGACGATGACGCGTACTATGTGTGCGCGGACGTGTCGGATGGGGGAACGCCGGCGGAGTGGTTCCGCTTGGAGTCTGGCGCCGTCGTCGAGGGAGACGACCTGCAGGAGCGCGTCGCGATTGCCCGGATGATGCACGACATCACCCCGATCGGTGGGGGCCGTGTCGCGTTCCCGGTGGGCAGCACCGGCCGCCGTTTTTATCGCGTGTGGCGGTCCAGCCGATCGGCGAGCAGCGGTCGGACTAAAATCCTGGCAGTTCGAGCTGGGCGGTCACGCCGCCTGCCAGCGTAACGCCGGCAGCCTGCAGCCACGCCAAGAGGATATCCTGTCCGTGATCGCCAGCCAGGGCGGAGCGCGCCGCGCTCAGGTGCAGCTTGAACTCGCCGGAAACATCCGGCAGTGTTCGGCGCAGCACGGCCACGGTCAGCAGCTCGGTCGCGTCGGCCAGATGGCGGATGGCGAACTCGGTCATGCGAGCGCGCAGTGCACTCGCGTTCAACACCTGGGATTCGCCGGGCACCTCATGATCAGCGCGCCGTTCGCGGAACATCGCGAGGCGGGTGC
>CAZMGX010000644.1:0-2296 GCA_964565915.1 uncultured Gemmatimonas sp. | reverse complement strand
GCCGGCTAGATCCAAGATTTCTTGCGGCCGCAAGCTGGGATCGGCTGCATCTTCCAGCGATTGATACACAGTATGGCGAGAATCGAGCGCTTCCACCACATGCTGGGCGAAGAGCGCCATCTCCAGCATGCCGCGCCAACGAGCGGCCCGGTCCGACATCAGGGGGTGCCACCGGTGGGTTTCGCCACGTCCACCTTCTTCGGACCGACGGCCGTATCGCTTGCGGCGGGCGTCGCGGGGCGATTGGCGAGCGGGACCAGGGCGAGCTTGAGCCCGTCGGCGGGTGGGGCGAGCAGCACGCGGTCGGTGTCCGACAGCCCGCTGACGACGACGATTTCGTCATCGCTCAGCGCACCGGTCGCGATCTCCTGCCGCGTGATCGTGCTGCCGCTTTTCCGGTACACGAAGGTCCGACCGCTGTCACTGTGCACGGCCTCGAGCGGAATGAAGAGGGCATTGGGAATCGTCTGCGTGAGGACGGCGTTGGACGTCGTCATGCCGGGACGCAACGTCGTGTCCGACACTTCGACATTCACGCGCACCTCGAAGACCTTGGCGTCGGCATTGGGCCGTTGCTCACCCACGTTGGCCACCTGCACCACCGTGCCGGGCAGCACCTTCGACGGATCCGCATCGAGCGCGATCTTCACCTTCTGGTTCACCGCCAGTTTCCGCACGTCGATCTCGTTCACGTACGTGATCGATTCCATCTGGCTGAGGTCCGGCAGGGTCGCGACGGCCGGTTCCCACGGACTCACTTGCGAGCCGGCGGTTTTCTTCCGGCCGTTCCATTCCTTGACGTAGATGACCATGCCGGCCGACGGGGCCTTGATGGTGAATCCCGTCATGACTTCCTGGATGATCTTGAGCCGGTTGCGCTGCCGTTCGAGGTCAGACCCCACTTCGCTCATCTTTGCGACGGCCTGCTCGGTCTTGGTCTTGTAGTCCGTCGTCGCCTTGGCAAGTGCGCGCGTCGCCTTCTCGAGATCGATCTCCGCCTGCCGTCGCACGCTGGGGGCCTCGAATTGGGCCTGCTCCTTGGCGATGCGCTTTTCCTCGAGTTGCAGCTGCATCGTGCGCAGGTCTTCCCGCGCCTGCGACAACGTGAGCGTCGTATCGAGTTGCGCTTGCTGGTGCAGGGCTTCGGCCTTCTGCAGGGCGAGCGACACTTCCTGGATCTTCGAGGCCAAGGGTGACCGATCGAGTTCGGCCACCACTTCGCCTTCCTTCACGACCGTGCCTTCCGGCACGAGGGTCGAGATCTTGAGCTGGTACGCCTCGGCCTGCTGCGCGTTGGCCGGTACGGTGATCTGTACGAACTTCCGGGCGCGTAGTTCACCGGACGTGGTGACCGTGACCGAAAAATCGCCCCGCTTCACGGGCACGACTCCCACGTCGGTGGCCTCGCCACCCCGATCGCGCGCGTAGGCCCACGCGGCGACACCAACGACCAGAACACCAGCCAATGCCATCAATCGGTAGCGCATGAACGGAGCGGGTTAAGGGCGGGGCAAGCACGCAGCAACCGTCGTGTGATGCAGGACACCAAACATTCAGCCGAGTGAATACCCGGCGTCTGGAGGAGGTTCCGCGTGGGCGGGCGGTGCGTCGCGGCTCGTCCCAGAAGAATCGGCGGCAGGGCGCGGCGCCAAAACATGACGCCAGCGTCGCATTGCACCTTGCCGACATCGGCATCAGGCGGCAGCTTCAGGAGGTCTGCCACCTGTTCCAATCGCCCCGAGGATGCTCGCCATGCCCGCCTACCACGCCCCGCTCGACGATATCCGCTTCCTGCTGAACGACGTACATGACGTTGCGCAGCTCTCGGCGCTGCCGGGGTTCGAAGAGGCCACTCCGGACGTGATCGACGCCGTATTGACCGAGGGGGCGGCCTTCTGTGAACAGGTGCTGTTCCCCATCAATCAGTCGGGCGACGCCGAAGGGGTTCGGCTCGAGGACGGCGAGGTGCGCACGCCGGCCGGATTCAAGGAAGCGTATCAGCAGTACGCGGCCGGTGGGTGGACCGGTATCGCCGCGGACCCGGCCTTCGGCGGCCAGGGGCTGCCCGAGTCCGTGCGATTTGTCATGGAAGAGATGCTGTGCTCGTCGAACCTGTCGTTCAGCATGTATCCCGGTCTCTCGCACGGCGCGTACAGCGCGATGATCAGCCACGGCTCGGACGAGGTGAAGCAGCGGTTCGTGTCCAAGCTCGTCGATGGCACGTGGAGTGGTACGATGTGCCTGACCGAGGCGCACGCCGGGACGGACCTCGGCATCATCACCACCAAGGCGGTGC
>CAZMGX010000643.1:0-2303 GCA_964565915.1 uncultured Gemmatimonas sp. | reverse complement strand
TCGCATTCAGCGAGAATCGCACGGCCCGCGCCTCGGCGCCGTTGTAGCTGACGTCTGCCCGACTCCACCAATACGAACCGGCGGGGATGATGGAGCCGGGAAAAAGCGTGAAGTCTGCGCCCGGTGCGTCAAAGCGGCGTCGTACGTTGAACTCGACGCGGTCGCCGGTCTGGAACTGCAGCCCGACTGGCCGGATGTTGAAGGACGCGTTATCGAGTCCGCCATCCTCGCCCCACACGAGATCGTACCCGAGCAGGTTGAACTCATACCGTCGGATCGCGCTTCGGGTGCGAGGTCTCGGCGACAGTTGCGTGTTGCCGGCAAGGCGATGAATGCCGCGCTGCTGCACGAACCCGAGTGCGGGATCATACGCGGCGTCGATGCGATCATAACGCACGACAATGTCCGCATTGTCGTTCGGGTAGTCGACGACGAGCCGGTAATGTCCGCCCACGTCACCGCCAACGGAGTCGCGGCTCCACGCAGCGCTGCCCTGCACAACGAGGTTCTGGCCGCCCTGCACGATGTACGGCAGCGAAAAATCCACGCCGCCCGCCGCACTGGCCGCGCGGCCCGTCTGACCGGCGAAGGTGCCCATGGCGCCAACATACCCGCGACCCAGCAGGTCCTGCTTCACGCGGAGCACCGCGTTGGTCGTCTTTTCCTCCCCCGCCGTGCGCGCGGCCAGAAAACCGACCTGTCGTCCACCGGCACGCCCCTGCACGCGTACGCCGAAGGGGATCGTGACTGGTGTGCCGTTCGCGCCGAGGCCGACGCGACGTGAGTAGAACATCTGTGCCTGCTGCGGGCGTCCGAAGTCGAAGATGGCCGAGCCTTCGGTGAAGAACGGACGCTGTTCTGGGAAAAAGAGCGGGAAGCGCGACAGGTTCACGATCTGCCGGTCGACATCCACCTGCGCGAAATCGGGGTTGATCGTGATGTCGGCGGTGAGGGTGTTGCTGATCGGCGCCTTGATGTCCAATCCGACGTTGCCATCGCTCGCGCCCGGCGCCAGCAGGCTGTCCCCGCGGACGGCAAAGTAGCGTCGCTCGGGCAGTCGCGTTTCCGCCGATACGTACGGGCGCGCCTCGATGCGCGGTCGCCGCGGCAAGTCGTCCAGACCACCGACCATCCCCTCACGTTCTAGGAAGCGAAATCCCTCCGTCCGTTTCCACGCGCGCCAGAGCACCTCTTCGTTCTTGCGCGGCATGAAGCGGCGGAAGTTCATTCCCATCACGCTGTCGCCTTCGGCGTAACGCAGGGTGGCCCATGGAATGAGCATTTCGATGAAGAAACCGGCGTCCGTCACCTGTGTGCGCACATCCCAGACGCCATCCCAGCTTTCGTTGCCCGTCTCCGCGTCGACGTGTTCCCCATCCCACATCGCCCCGTTCGCGTTGGTCCGGAAGTAGAAGCCACTGCGCTTGTCATGCAGTCCATCGATGGACAGCGAGACGTAGTCGTCCGTGCGCAATTCGGCATCACGGCGCAATTGCGAGCGCACGATGCGGGCGGCATCGGCGTCGTAACACCACCAGCCGATGGCCATCCCGCCCGGTGTCGACAGCACGCGAACGACCGTGCGCTCCGTCGCGGGGGCACCTTCAGCCGGATCCCGCTGTCGAAAGTCGGTGATGGAGTCGGCCAGCGCCCAGTCGGGTTCGGTCAGACGACCGTCGAGCGTGATCGGGCGCTCCGTGCGTCGCACGCGAAAATCCGACTGCGCATGGGCGGGGAACGCGCACAGCACCGGGCCTGACAGCACGATCGACAACCCGATCGCTGCGCGTCGGCGGAAGAAATTCGGAATCGGCATCGCAGGACATACGTAACGTCGGCGCCGACCGCTGGGTAGCATCGGCGACGATGCATTCCCACACGGCTGGCGCCGTTGCCGACGCGTGCCAGGTTGCGCCGCCCCCCTGAGAGACGCACCATTGCGACGCTACCCCCACACCCCACGCCGCGGTGCGGCCACCACGACGGAGCCATGGATGTACTGGCAGCATGTAGGTCGACGGCTCTTCGTGGTGGGGGCCGCCCTGCTGCTCGCGTGCGCGGATGGCGTTCGCGACACGGCGGCACGGACCGCCGCCGCGTCATCGTCGGGAACGGCGGCGCGTGCACCGTCAGCGCCGCGCCCCAACATCGTGTTCCTTCTGCTCGACGATGTCCGCTACGACGACCTCGTCGATCACCCGTTCGTGGACTTGCCGAATCTCAAGCGACTCGCGTCGGAAGGTGCGTCGTTCACGCGCTTCTTCACTTCGAAAGACTCCCTGGCCAAAAAAACTCAGCAGTCA
>CAZMGX010000642.1:0-2305 GCA_964565915.1 uncultured Gemmatimonas sp. | reverse complement strand
GTCTGGCTGCGTCTACGTGCGGGCAACCTGAGAGACAGGCCACCTGCCGGCGCCGTGGAGATTAGAGATGTACACCGCAGCGCCGGCAGAATAGGGCGTCGTCGGCGTGGTCGCCGTGCCCGCACGCGGCGCACACCTGCGTGCTGCTGCCGACGTGCGCGCGCCCCTGATGCGCCAACTCGGCGGTGACGATGCCCGTCGGGACCGCGATGATGCCGTAGCCCAGGACCATCACGAAGGACGCGAGGGCCTGACCGAGTGGCGTGCGTGGGGAGATGTCGCCGTACCCGACGGTCGTGAGCGTCACGACCGCCCAGTACATGCTGATCGGGATACTCGTGAACCCGTTGGCCGGTCCCTCCACAAAGTACATCACCGAGCCGATGATCACGACGACGGCGACGATGGCCATGACGAACACCGTGATCTTGCGTGAACTCGCCTGCAATGCCGCACTGATCGTTCGCGCTTCCGACACGAAGCGCGTGAGCTTCAGCACGCGGAACACCCGCAGCAGCCGCAGCACGCGGACGACCATCAGCACCCGCGCCCCCGGAAAGAACAGGCTGATCCAGGTGGGCAGGATGGCCAGCAGATCCACGATGCCGTAGAAGCTTGCCGCGTAGACGATCGGCCGTCGCACGGCCAGCAGGCGCAGCACGTATTCGATCGTGAACAGCACCGTGAGCGTCCACTCCGACGCCAGCAGCACCGTATACATCCACGGCGGCAGTCCCGTCACCGTTTCCAGGCTGACCACGATCACGCTGATCGTGACCAGCACGATCAGCGCAAGGTCGAACGCGCGACCGGCTGGGGTGTCGGCCTCGAAGATGATCGTGTGCAGACGACTGCGCCAACCCTCGTGGTCAGGAGGCAGCTCGGCCGGTGTCCCCGTCGACGCGTGTTTCACCACGTCACGGGAACGACCTCGTACCGACGCACACGCCCGCTCACGCCACGCGACGGCGCGCCATCACCAGCGGCACGGCGGTCATCAGCAGCGCCACCAACAGCGCCGCCAGACTCACCATCTTGCCCTTCGCGTACGTCGGCGAATCGAACACCAGTTCCACCTCGCGTGCACCGGGCGGCAGGTCCACGCTGATCAAGGTGTGGTCGGCGCGACGCACGGTGCCTGGTTTTCCGTCGACCGTTGCTCGCCAGTCCGGATACCAGTTTTCCGAGACGAGCAGATGGCTGGCCGCACGTTCGGCGCCCGTGAGGGCAATCTTCATGCGCCCCGGTGCCCACTCGGTGACATCGGCGCGCGTCGTCGCCAACGGAAACGGCTGCTGCGCCTGCGGGACCTGCGCCGTGGACGTATCGGGCAGCAGAATCGCGCCGTTCACCGGAAAGCGTGGGTCGACCACCGTCGGAACGACCTGATTCTCCGGGACCTTCGCGGCGGAAAGCACCACGCGTGCGTACGCCGGGATGGTGTCTCGTTCGTACAACGCCGCCGTTGTCCCGAACGCGGTCGGGCTTGGGTCCACGACGCGATGATAGCCCGGCAACGGTTGGGAATCCGGCAGAATGACGAAACGCACGGCCAACAGGTCGAGCAGGTTGGGCGAGCCGACGTTGCGCCAGCCTTCACGTTCGCCGCCCAGCTCGTTGTACGTGCGCAGGGAGAATCCGTGATAGCCCATCACGACGGGAATGCGATACTTCATCAGGATCGACTGACCGTAGCTGTTGCCGGCATCGATCGCGCGATACGGCGGCTTGGTCTTCTGGAGATAGGTCGTGACCGCGTCATCGGCAAACAGCACATCCGCGCGCGGTGAGAACTGATAGAAGATCCGGTCGATGCTCCAGAGGTCGATCGCCATCACGACCACGATGGCCGCGACCGCCAGCGCACCCTGCAAGCGACCCGATGCGGCGGCCCACAACGCCGCGCCGCCCAGCACCACGAACACCAGCAGACGAAGCGAACCAGCCTGCAGTTCGGACGCGTTGGCCATCACCGCTTCGTAGCGCTCGGTCAGCGCCATCGCTTCCGTCAACCCCTGCAGGACGCCCACGCTGCCCAATAGGGCAAACAGCGCGAAGCCGCCAACCACGAACAACACCGTGCGCTGCGGCACCGCGCGCGTCAGCACACGCTCGAGGCCGATCGCCGCGAGGATCGACACGGGGAACGCGACGAGATAGAACACCATGCCCATCGCGCGGATCTTGTTCAACAGCGGTAACAGCTCGAAGAACGGCCGGTAGAACGGCGTGTGTCCGCCGAACGAAAAGAACAGGAACACGAGCGCGCCGATGCCGAAGGCGACCACGAGACGTCGCCGTGCCT
>CAZMGX010000641.1:0-2309 GCA_964565915.1 uncultured Gemmatimonas sp. | reverse complement strand
GAAATCTCACTGCAGCCACAATAGTTAGTGGCACCCTAGACCGGGAGCAAGGGCTCGACCAGGATTGCTGAGGTCCGGCCCGCCGCGCATGTTAGCCGCGTCTGGAGTGGTTTGGATCTCCTACACGTTGGGGCATTGATGACCATGATTCGATTTGTCTTGGGGTTTGCCGTCGTGCTGGCCGGCTGCGTGCCCAGTGATCTGGTTCAGCAGCCGCCCGAAGAGTTGGTCGTGATTGAGGGACAGCCGCTCGGATGGTCAGGAACGAGCGGTGTCGGCACCACGTCCACCTCACCGCGAACCGGTCGCGTCAACGCCTATTTGTCCAACGCCGCCCTGAGCCAGCCGGTGGGTCGCACCATGAGCCAGTTTCTCCGGGCGGAGCGCTACCGTGGCAAGCGGCTTCGGCTCAGCGGATGGGTCAAGCCGCGCCGCGTTGCGAGTGCGCAGTATTCCGGGCTCTGGATGCGCGTCGATGGGCCGAACGCCGCCCTGGCCTTCGACAACATGTCCAGTCGTCCCGTGATTGGCGACGGAGACTGGCAACAGGTGAGTGTGGTGCTTGACGTCGACTCGTCGGCCGTCGGGATCGCCTTCGGCGCATTGTTCCAGGGAACCAACACCCTGCTGGTGGATGACCTCACGCTGGACGCCGTGGGACTGGATGTCACCAGCACCAACGTGCTCACCGCGCCGTCGCCTAACGGCCGCGACTCCGCGAGTACGCAGCAGCTGTACGCGAGGAGCCCCATGGCGCCCTCGAATCTCGGATTCGAAGGTCTTGAAGGGTCCAGTTCCTCGACCGCAGAGTGGATTCGGCGCAACGCGGTGGCGCTGTCGTCCACGGATCCGACCGCCGATCTCTCCGATCTCGACACGTTGCGCAGCCTCATCGGCACCGCGCGCATCGCGGGGTTGGGTGAGGCGACCCACGGCACGAAAGAGTTCTTCCTGTTGAAGCACCGCATCGTTCGCTATCTCGTGACGCGAATGGGCTTCACCACCTTTGCCATCGAAGCCACATCCCCGGAGGCCGACGACCTGAACGAGTACGTGATGAATGGCATCGGCACGCCCAGCTTGCTCCTGTTCAACCTGCGGTTCTGGATCTGGGACACGCGCGAACTGCTCGACATGATTCGTTGGATGCGTGAATGGAACCTTTCGGTCCCGGTTGCGCAGCGCGTGCGATTTCGCGGCATCGACGTGCAACATCCAGGCGCATCCATCGACAGCGTTCGCGCGTTCATCGCGCGAGAAAGCCCGGCGGATGCCGCGGTCGTCGACACCCTGTTGCAGTGCCTCGAACCATACCGAAATCGAGGAGCAACTCCGGGACGAAACCGAGCAGATTATGCGGCCCTCGCCGCGGAGTACAAAGCGGCCTGCGCGAACGGCCTCGCCGACCTCTACAGACGCGTGGCGGCACAGCGCCCGGAGGCCCCCGGGTACGTCTCCGCGCTCCATCACGCTCGCCTGGTCCAGCAGTTTGAAGCGATGGCGACGGAGAGCTCATTGGGTGCGTCGAATCGGGCACGTGATGCCGCAATGGCGGAGAATGTGGCGTGGCTGCAGGAGCAGGCCGGTGGGTCATCGAAGGTCATCGTGTGGGCGCACAACGATCACATCACCCGTCAGGCCTCCGCCATGGGCGCGCACCTACAATCGCGGTTCGGCACGGACTATCGCCCTTTGGGCTTCGCCTTCGGCTCTGGCAGTTTCTACGCAGTGAGGCTCGAAGGTGGTCAGCTGAAGGACGTGCGAGTGCACACCACCAATCAGGTACGCTCCGGGTCGATCGAGGAGGCGTTTCAGGCCGTCGAATCGCCGCTCCTGTTGCTGGACCTCCGACACACACTGGCGGGCGAGCCGGGTTCCGACCCGCTCCGCCGTCCGATACTGATGCGGAACGTTGGCTCGGCGTTTGATCCATTGAACGAGCTTGCGTTTCACACCACACGACTCTTCCCCACTGACTTCGATCTGCTGCTCTTTGTCAAGAACGGCACGCCGTCGACCTCGCTGCTGATTCCTTGAATGGTGCCAGGGATCCGACCCAACGTATGCCGCATGGCCAAATGGCCATTGACGTTGCGGCGAGCCGTCCTGGCAATCGGTCTCGCAGCCGTCTGCGTAACAGCCGCGGACGCGCAGGCAGTAAATGGAACGATCACGGTCATCGGGACGAACGACGGGGTACCTGGTGCGGTCGTCACCGCGCTCGGCAGGTCCGGAGAAATCCTGGCCCGCACGCTCTCCAACCAGCGCGGCCAGTACACGCTCACGGTGACCGACAGCGCCACCCAGCT
>CAZMGX010000640.1:0-2321 GCA_964565915.1 uncultured Gemmatimonas sp. | reverse complement strand
TCAGCGTCACCGGGTTGCTCAGCATCTCTTTCGAGAGGGCGGCGATCGGACCGGGCATGGTCGCGCTGAAGAACAGCGTCTGCCGCTTCCGGGCCGGCAGGTGCCGCAGGATCTTCTTGATCTCGGGCAGGAAGCCCATGTCGAGCATACGATCGGCCTCGTCCAACACGAGGAATTCGAGCTGATCGAGTTTGGCGTATGGCTGGCGGAAGTGGTCCAGCAAGCGCCCCGGTGTGGCGACCAGCACGTCCACTCCGCTCCGGAACGCGTGTTCTTGCGGTCCCATTCCCACCCCGCCGAACACCGCGGCCGACGTCAGCGGCGTGTGGATCGCGATGTCGTTCATGCTCTGATGGATCTGCGCCGCCAATTCGCGGGTCGGCGTGAGCACCAGCGCCCGCGTCGAGCCGCGCGACTTTGACATCAACTGATGCAGGATCGGCAGGAGGAAGGCGTACGTTTTGCCGCTGCCGGTCATCGCGCAGGCCAGCAGGTCCCGCCCGTCCAGTGCGGGGGGAATCGCGTCCGCCTGGATCGGGGTCGGGCGGGCGAACCCCAGCTCCTTCAGGCCGCGGTGCAGGCTGGGGTGGAGCGCGAGGCTGGCAAACGACGGTGAGGTGCTCAGAATCTGGTCCGGGTCATGGGTAGACGTGCAAGATCACCCTTTGGCCCCCGAATAGGCAGTGAGGGCGGCAAATCGCCGCAACATCTTCCGCAAATGTGCAGTAAGTGCCATCGTGTGGGGTCGATCCTCTCGTCCCTCATCCCGCTTTCGTCATGGCTGGCCGTCGCGTCACTCTAAAGGACATCGCCCGGCAACTGGACCTGTCACTCCCGACGGTGTCGCGCGCGCTGGCTGATCACCCGGACATCAGCGAAGCGACGAAGGCGCGGGTGCGCGAGTCGGCGCAAGCGATGCACTACATCCCGAACTTTCGCGCCCGGTATCTGCGCGCGAAGAACTCGCGGCTGCTCGCCCTGATCCTGCCGGAAATGAACATGTTCTTTTTTCCGTCGCTGATCACGGGGCTGAGCAAGGTGGCGCAGGACAATGACTACTCGCTGATCGTGTTCCAGTCCGACAACTCGATCGTGCAGGAGCGGCGCCTGCTTGAATACTGCACCCATCTGTCCGTTGACGGCGTGTTGCTGGCACTCTCGGCCGAAACGACAGACCTGGCCCATCTCGACATTCTGCACGATTGCGAGATTCCGGTCGTGTTGCTGGACAACACCATCGATACGACGAAGTACTCGACGGTCACGATCGACGATCAGGACGTCGGTCGCGATGCGGCCGCGTACCTGCTCGATCGCGGCCACCGGCGCATCATCGGCGTGTTCGGCGATCAGCGGCAACGGATCAGTGCCATGCGGTTGCGCGGGTTCAAGCAGGCGCACGGCGAAAAGGGCATCAAGCTGGCGGAGTCACAGATCGTGCGGATGTCCGCGGCCGAACCGCTGGAGCAGACCCTCGATCGCGCGCTCGACGCCCATCCGGACGCCACGGCGGTGTTCGCGATGACCGACGAACTGCTGATGCGCTCGCACTACACGCTGATGCGCCGGGATCGTCGGGTGCCGGACGACGTGTCACTGCTGGCGATCAGCGACGGACTCGCGCCCGCTTTCCTGCACCCGAACGTGACCCACTTCCGTCACTCGGGGATGGAGGTCGGCGAACGCACGGCGCACATCCTGATCGGGCTGATCGCCCATCGATCTGAGGCGATGATGGACGTGCGCATTCGCACGACCCTGGTCGAGAACGGCAGTGTGCGGGCGATCGTCGAACACGAACCGGTGTGAGCTCTGAGTGAACTGCTTTAAAAAACAGGGGGCGCAGGGGCCCGCTGCGAGGAGTTCCGTTCGATTCGCGGAGCCTAAACAACAAAAATTTGGAACTGCACATATCGATGGGCCCCGCCGGATGACGAGGCCCCTGCGCCCCCTGTGCTCCCAAAGGTTCAATCTCTCTTTCCTGAGCCCGCCGCGAGGATCTGCTCGCCCGGGTTGTGTGAGCGATCTCCGAACGCGAACTGGTGTGAGCGCGCAGCCAACTGCTTTAACCACAGGGGGCGCAGAGGTCGCAGGGGCCCGCTACGAGGAGTTCCGTTGAATTCGCGGAGCCTAAACAATAAAAATTTGGAACTGCACAAATTGATGAGCCTCGCCGGATGACGAGGCCCCTGCGACCCCTGTGGAGTTGCCCCGATTTCGTGGACACCTCATCACGCGTGACTAGGTTCACGCAGGGGGTGTCACATGGGTCGACCGAAACGCGCGCCGGGCGAAGAGTTGCGGCGGGGTTTCACGTTGGA
>CAZMGX010000639.1:0-2331 GCA_964565915.1 uncultured Gemmatimonas sp. | reverse complement strand
ATTATCATCCCGGAGATATCACGGCCGTTGAAGATCTGCCCGGGCGCGCCATCCTGCGGCTGATCGACTTCGACCCCGTGACGCGACTTTTCTGCCGTCGACAGACCGGCGGACTGCGTCGCGCCGTCGAATTGGCGGGAGGCGAGTCAGCACGCGTGTCACACGTGCGCTGCTCTATCGAAGGCGACGCATTCTGCGAGTGGCAACTCGAGTGGCACGTTCCGCGCGGCTGAAGGCTGACGACACCTCGCTGCAAGTGTCGGCACAACTCGATCTCTTTCCGGTGGCGCCCGTCGTCGATGTCCTCGACCCGCGGGCGGTGGTCGGCGCGCGCACGGGCGTCGAACACCTCGTGCGCGTGCGCCCACGTCCCAATGATGTGCCGCACCTGGTGTTCCACGATCGGCATGGGTGGTACTGCGAGCAGCATGGCCCGCAGTGTGCCGCCGTCAAGCTGGCGCGAGAGGTCGCGGCGTCGTGACCGAGGCGGGGCCGGACCGGCCACTGTGGGCGCCGACGGCGCTGCAAACACAGGCCACGCGCCTCGACCAGTTCCGGCGATCGCTGATCACCGACGGGATTGTCCCGCCAACGGTCGGTGATGCACACTCGCTGCACGCGTGGTCGGTTGCCGCGCCGTCGGAATTCTGGTCAGCCGTGTGGCAAGCGGCCGGTGTGCTCGCTGACGGACCGGGTTCGCCCGCCGCGCCGTGGCGCGAGGTGTTGCATGGCGGCGCGCGAATGGCCCCGCCCGATCCCGCGCTCGGGCCGCATTGGTTCACGGACACGCGACTCAACTTCGTAGAGCATCTCCTGCGACGCCGGGATGACGCGACTGCCATCGTCTCGTGGGATGAACAGGGGGCTCGGCGGCGCATCACCTTCGCGCAGCTTTCGGCGGACGTCGCGCGGACCGCCGCCGCCATGCGCGATTTGGGCGTCACGGTTGGTGACCGCGTCGCCGGGTATCTGCCCAATCTCGCCGAGGCCGTGATCGTGATGCTGGCGACCGCGTCGATTGGCGCAATCTGGTCGTCATGCTCGCCGGACTTCGGGACAAAAGGCGTCCTCGATCGCTTCGGGCAGATCGAGCCGGTGCTGCTGATCGTCGCCGATGGATATCGGTATGCCGGCAAGCACATCGACTGCCGACCGCGCATCCGCGAGGTCATTGACGCGATTCCGTCGTTGCGCGCGACCTGGGTGGTGCCGTGGCTGGATGCGGACCCCGACCTCGCCACGCTCGCCAACGCGGAGCGGTTCGACCACGTGCTGTCGCGCCAGGCGCACGGAACGACGCCGACCTTCACGCGGCTTCCCTTCGACCATCCGCTGTACATCCTGTATTCGTCAGGGACCACCGGCCTCCCCAAGTGCATGGTGCACGGCGCCGGCGGGACGTTGCTGCAGCACTGGAAAGAGTTGGCCCTGCACACAAACCTCGGCCCTGATGATGTGCTGTTCTACTTCACCACCTGTGGGTGGATGATGTGGAACTGGCTGGTCTCGGCCTTGATGCTCGGAACGACCATCGTGCTGTACGACGGCGCGCCGCTGGCGCCGGATCCTGCGATCCTGTGGCGCATGGCGGAGGCTGAGCGGGTCTCGGTTTTCGGGACCAGCGCCAAGTATCTGGCGATGCTGGAGAAGGAGCACGTTTCGCCGGGTTCGCGGTTCGACCTGCGAGGACTGCAGGCGATCCTCTCCACGGGCAGTCCGCTGGCAGCGCATAGCTACGACTTCGTGTATCGCGAGATCAAGGCCGACGTGCGACTGTCCAGCATCAGTGGTGGCACGGATATCGTCAGCTGCTTTGCGCTTGGGGACCCCACCGGTCCCGTGTATCGCGGCGAACTGCAGATGCGCGGACTGGGGATGGCGGTCGACGTCTTCGGGCCCGATGGGCGGCCAATCCGCGGCGAGCCGGGGGAACTGGTGTGCACGGCCCCGTTTCCCAGCATGCCGGTGGCCTTCTGGAACGACCCGGACCAGCGTCTGTATCGCGCCGCCTACTTCGAGCATTTCGCCGGTGTCTGGAGACACGGCGATTGGGTGGAGCTGACCGTGCACGATGGCCTGATCATTCACGGACGCAGTGACGCGACGCTGAATCCCGGCGGTGTGCGTATCGGAACCGCCGAGATTTACCGTCAGGTCGAACAGGTCCCCGGGGTCCTTGAGTCGCTGGTCATCGAGCAGCGCTCGTCGCGGGCGGCGGACGAGTCGCGGATCGTGCTGTTCGTCCGGCTGGCGCCTGGCGTCGCACTGGACGAGACGCTGCACGAGGCGATCCGTCGGCGGATCCGTGACCATGCGAGTCCTCATCACGTC
>CAZMGX010000638.1:0-2338 GCA_964565915.1 uncultured Gemmatimonas sp. | reverse complement strand
AGTCGGCGGCAGGCCTCCCGCACTGTCGCAAAGGCCTCGGGCAGGAGTTCATCGAGGACCGCCGCGATCGCCGTACGCAGCTCGGCTTCGGCGCCGCCGCGGCCATCCACACCGTGGAGCTCGGTGTCGATGCGCTCGCGCTCGGCCGCGTCGCTCGCGGTGCGTTTGGCCGCCTTCAGCTCGTCGATGCGGGCCTCGATCGGACCGGTGCGTTCGGCGAGGATCCCGCGGAACTTCACCGTTTGCGCCTGAATCTCCGCGTCCGACAGCGAGGCCAACCGCTGCTCGTGGGCGACGATGTCGTCGATGATCGGCTGCACGCGACGACGCTCACGTTCGTGTCGGGTGCCGAACAATTTTCCAAAAACCTTGTTGAACATGCGGGCCTCTACTGATGTCGAGGGCGCCGGTGCCGCTGCGCCCGTCGCGCCAGTCAGGCGCGTGAGGAGACGTCAGCTGCGACCGGGTCCCGAAGATACAAACCGGTGGACGCGATGTACTCGGCAACGCCGTCGGTCACGAAGCCCCGGATGGAGCGCCCTTCCCGTACGCGTGCCCTGATCTCGGTTGACGACACATCCACCCGGCGCGTAGCCAGATGGAGGACCGGGAAGTCCGCCGCGTCGCGCTGAGCGAGGAAGACCGGCTCGGTTTCAGCGGTAGGCGCCCGCCGCAACACCACCAAGCGCGCCATCGTCTGCAACCGTTCCGGCTCGCGCCAGCGCGGGAGCGTCTCGATGACATCCTCCCCGATCAGCAGGTGAAGCTCTGCCGTTGGCCAGCGCCCTCGGAAGGTCTCCACCGTGTCAACCATAAAAGATAACCCGCCCCGTTCGATTTCGACCGGGTCGACCACCATTCCCGCCACGCCCGCGAAGCACTGTTGCACCATGGCCAGTCGATCGGCGGCCGGCGACTGCGCACCCTGCTTCAGGGGTTGCTGCCCGGCCGGAACGATCAGCAACCGGTCGAGCGACAAGGCGGCGATGGCGTCCTGGGCCACGAGGAGATGTCCCACGTGCGGCGGATCGAAACTGCCGCCGAATATGCCCACGCGCATCGGATGGTCGAAAAGAGGCGCGTCAGCGAGGGCCGGGTCGCGCGTAGCCGACCGGCGACAGAAGCGTGTCGGGCGGGACCGTGGCGGGCGTCGCGACGGCCTTTTCGGCCGTCGGCGCTCCGCAGGCCGCCTTCACGGCGGGATCGCCCGGATACGCCTTCCACATGGCCGTACACGTCTCCGCTGCGTCGTCCTTCCAGCGGATTTTGACGTACAGCTCATGCAGCTTCAGCCACGAGAGGCGGGCGGCCTTCGTGCTGGGATACGTCGTGACGACGTCCTTGAAGTAGATGATGGCCGGGTCGACGGCGCGACGCACGCGCACGTAGTGGACCCCGGTCAGGTAGTCCTTTTCGGCAAACCACTCTTCGAGCTGGGCGATGCGCGCCTTCGCGTCAGCCGTCTCTTTCGCGTCGGGATACGACGAGAGCAAGGCTCGCAGAATCGACGCTGCCTTCTGTCCATTCTCCGGGTCCAGCGCTGGCCGCCGCCACAGCTTCTGGTAGCTCCGGCCGACCCCCAGCATGGCCGTGGGAGCAAGCGTGTCGTCGGGGAAGCCGTCGGTAACCCGCTGGAATGCCTGAGCGGCCAGCAGCAGTTCGCCGCGGCGTTCGTGCGACATGGCGAGGTAGAAGAACGCCGGGGCCAGCAGCGGATCACGCGCCGACAGATCGTTGGTCAGGCGCTCGAAGCCGAGCTGCGCGTTCTCCCAGTTCTTCTTTTCGTACTCGATCAGGGACGCCCGAAACAACGCTTCCGGGTTCGCATAGTTCTGCGGACGGAAGCCCCCGGAACAGGCGGCCAACGTCGCCGCCATGCTCAGCAGGATCAGGACGCGCCATTCGACGCGAAGGGAGCGGGGGTCAGATCGGCTCATGCGGAGAATGCTACCCGACATGGAACCGCCTGATCCGCGGCCATTCCCAGGCGGGGTCGGCTCACGAGGCCGTCCCGATCGCGTGGGCGGACGAGGCCAGCCCCACCACCAGCGCGCGGCCCGGGCGCAGCGAGGCCATGATGTTTCGCGTGTCGACCACGAGCGTGGCGTGGTCCACGACGCGCTGATAGTCGACCGCCCGGTGATCGGTGATGACCACGACGGCGTCGGCCCAGCGCAGCATCTCGTCGGACAGATCGACGCCCTTCCGCACGTGGCCCTCCTCGCGGAATTCCGCCACGAACGGGTCGTGGAACTCCACGTGGGCCCCGCGCTGCTCGAGCAACCGGATGACGTCCAACGACGGGCTTTCACGCACGTCGTCGATGTCCCGATTGTAC
>CAZMGX010000637.1:0-2346 GCA_964565915.1 uncultured Gemmatimonas sp. | reverse complement strand
GCCGCGTTGCCGCCGGTGGCGTACAGGCGCGCGGCGCGGCGCAGGTCATCCGCCGGCACGCCGCTGAACTGTTCGGTGGCCTCTGGCGAGTGCTCGGGCTGCGCAATGAACTCGCGCCACTGCCCGAATGAACGCGCATCACAGCGCTCGGCCACAAATGCCTCGTTCACCAGCCCTTCGGTCACGATCACGTGCGCCAGTGCGTTGATCACGGCCACGTTTGTACCCGGGCGCACCGGCAAGTGATACGCTGCCTGAATATGCGGACTCCGCACCAGATCGATGCGTCGCGGATCGATGACGATCAGCTTGGCCCCCTGGCGCAGCCGACGCTTCATACGTGTCGCGAAGACCGGGTGTGCATCGGTGGGATTCGCCCCAATCACCACGATCACGTCGGCATATTCGACCGACTTGAAGTCCTGCGTGCCGGCCGACGTGCCGAACGTCTGCTTCAGACCATAGCCGGTGGGTGAGTGACAGACACGGGCGCAGGTGTCGATGTTGTTGTTGCCGAAGGCGGCGCGTACCATCTTCTGCACCACGTACACTTCTTCGTTGGTGCAGCGTGACGACGAAATGCCGCCGATTGCGCCACGACCATACTTCTTCTGAAGGGCTTGGAAGCCGCTGGCCGCCCGCGCAATGGCTTCATCCCAGCTGACTTCGCGCCACGGATCAGTGATGCGCTCACGAACCATGGGCTTGAGCACACGGTCCCGATGGCTCGCGTAGCCCCACGCAAAGCGTCCCTTTACGCACGAATGGCCTTCGTTCGCACCGCCACTCATGTCGGGCACCATGCGGACGACGTCGTTGCCCTTGAGCTCGGCGTTGAACGAGCATCCCACGCCGCAATACGCACACGTGGTCTTCACCGTGCGGTCGGGCTGGCCGGCATCAATGATGCTCTTTTCGGTGAGGGTCGCCGTTGGGCACGCCTGCACGCAGGCCCCGCACGACACACACTCGGACGCCAGGAACGACTCGTTCATGCCGGCACTGACCTTCGACCCGAAGCCGCGGTCCGTGATGCTGAGTGCGAACGTCCCTTGGATCTCGTCGCAGGCGCGTACGCACCGCGAGCACACGATGCACTTCGACGGGTCGAACGTGAAGTACGGATTCGACTCGTCTTTCGTGGCCTGCAGGTGATTCTCGCCGTCCATGCCGTACCGCACTTCACGCAGCCCAACGGCACCCGCCATGTCCTGCAGCTCACAATCGCCGTTGGCCGCACAGGTGAGGCAGTCCAGCGGATGATCGGAGATGTACAGCTCCATGACGTTGCGCCGCACACGCGCGACTTTCTCGGTTTGCGTGCGCACCACCATGCCGTCTTCCACCAGCGTCGTACACGACGCCGGCAGTCCCTTGCGACCCGCGATCTCCACAAGGCAGAGTCGGCACGACCCGAACGCCTTGAGTGAATCCGTGGCGCACAGCTTGGCGATGTCGATGCCGGCCTCGCGCGAGGCGCGCATGACCGACGTGCCGGCGGGTACGGTCACCGCAACACCGTCAATCGTCAGCTGCACCATCGAGGAGGAGTGCGCGGCGGGTGTCCCCAGATCCTTGCGCGGCCCGGCATCGGTCATCCGAGCCTTGGCCTCACGAAGCAGGTCGATCATGTCAGCACCTCGACGGGCGTCCGTGTCGACGCCGACGATAGGAGGTCTCCAGGAAAGTGCTGCATCACACTACGCACGGGCATCGGCGTCAAGCCACCCAGCGCGCAGAGCGAGCCCAACTCCATCGTTTCGCACAGTTCATCCAGCAGTTGCCAATTCTTGCGCGTCGACTCGCCCCGCCGGATGCGCCCGATGACTTCCACGGCGCGCGTCGAGCCGATGCGACACGGCGTACACTTGCCGCACGATTCGTGTGCGCAGAACGCCATCGCGAATTCAGCCTGCTGGCCCATGTCGACGCTGTCATCGAATCCGACGATTCCACCGTGACCCAGCATGGCCCCGATCGCGGCGAAGTGCTCGTAGCCCAGCGGCGTATTCCACAGCGACTCGGGCAGGTAGGCGCCCAGAGGACCGCCCACCTGGATCGCCTTCATCGGTCGTGTGCTGTACGTGCCACCGCCGAATTGTTCGACCAGCTCTGCGAGCGTGATGCCGAACGGGACTTCCACGAGGCCACCGCGGTTGATGTTGCCACCCAGTTGAAACGGCATCGTACCCTTCGATCGCTCGATGCCGAAGCTGGCGTAGTGCCCGCCATGGACGACCGAGACCGGCACGTTCCGGATCCGCTCGACGCTGGCCAGGAAATCGTCCTCGACCGTGTGGTAGAGGATGAGCTTGCCGATGCCGTTCGCGCCGTTATGGACGACGT
>CAZMGX010000636.1:0-2351 GCA_964565915.1 uncultured Gemmatimonas sp. | reverse complement strand
ACGTCTTCTGCATGTGCACGGCCTGCTTGAGTTCATGATCCGACCACTTCCAATGGAAACGCAGCACGGGAATGCCCCACTGGTCCACCGTCTCCGGGTCGATCTCGCAGAAGCTGTCCTCGTTGGGAATCATCTCGCCGCGACCATCGAAGTACATGAACGATCCGTAATAACGGCGCGCTTCCTCCTTGTACTTCTTGCCGTAGGCGCCGCTCGTCAGGTTTTCGAGGAAGTTGAACGTGCCGCCGCCGGGCATGCCTCGCCCGCCGCCAAACTCGACGTGATAGCCGCGCGCGAAGTCCAGCTTCCCGCCGATTTGCTCCTTATACAGCCACCACGGGATGTACATGTGCATGCCCGACGCGCCGTCGGTGTTGTGCGCCGGCAGGTTCTCCAGTGCGGGAATCTGCCCGCCGATGCCCGCGCCGACCGTATCCATCAGGTATTTGCCGACCAGACCGGAACTGTTCGACAGGCCTGCCGGGAACATCGTGCTCTTGCTGTTCAGCAGGATGCGCGCCGTCTCGCACGCACTCGCGGCCAGCACGACCACGCGCGCCTTCACGTGCCGGTCGGTGCGCGTCCGCTTGTCCACGTAATGCACCCCGGTGGCATTGCCCTTGGCGTCGATCGTGACTTCGCGCACCATGGCATCCGGCACGATGTCCACGTTCCCGGTCGCCAGTGCGGGGGGCAGGAGCACCGTCGTCGACTGGAAATTGGCCTTGATTGAACAGCCGTTGCCGCATGGCGTGGCCCAGAAGCAGGCCTGACGCGCCAGCATCGACTGCCGCAGGACCCGCTGTGCCAGCGCATTGTCGGGATGGATCTTCTTCGGCAGCACGTTGGCATCCTGGCGCTGCGTCATAATGGCCAAGTGCGCCGGAATCACCGGAATACCCATCGGCGTCGCGTGCTTCTTCGTCAGCAGCTCGACCGCGCGCGGCGCAGGAGCCGGCTGCAGCACACCCGGCGACGAACGCGGCGTATTCTCGAGGTCGTCGTCGCCCCCGTATACACCGATCAGCATCTCGGTACGGTCGTAATACGGCGCCAGCTCCTGATACGTCAGCGGCCAGTCCGCACCCAATCCGTCGCGCGTCTTCGGCTTGAAGTCGTATTCGCCCATGCGCAGCGAAATGCGCCCCCAGTGGTTGGTCCGACCGCCCAACATGCGGGCACGCCACCAGCGAAAGTCCGTGCCGGGCGCGTTCGTGTACGGTTCTCCCGGAACCTCCCATCCGCCGTCGACGGTCGCGTCATAAAATCCGAACGGTTTCTCGCGCGTACCGGCACCCCGAAGCGGCGCCTCGCGCGGCAACTTGAACATCGGGGTCTCCCGAACCGGGTCATACGATCGACCGGCCTCGAGCACGAGCACCTTGAGGCCGGCGACGGCCAACTGGTACGCCGCCATTCCGCCACCGGCACCGGACCCGACCACGATGACGTCATAACTGGTCTGCGACTTCGGACTGCTTTCCATCACGCGGGACACTCCTGAAGGGAACCGTGAAGAATCGGTGCCAATCTACCGCCGGGACCATCAATCGCGAGACGCCTCGCCGGAACCGCACCTCGCCAGCACAACCTGCGTCCGCGTCGTACTTTTCGACGTGACGCCTCGTGCGCGTCCCCTTCCGTCTCCGCAGTCCAGGACTCCGACCGTGAATCGAGCTGCCCTCGCCGGCGCCGCAGCCATTCTGGCTGCCGCAGTGCTTCCGGCCACGCCGTTGGCCGCCCAGAACCAAACCCGCGCCATGCGCGTGCAGAAGCCTGCCCCGGAACGTCCCGTCTGGCCCGACGAAGGGCCACGCACGTGGGCGCCACGTCGCACCACCACCGAAATCACCGCGAACGATCTGCGCACGCGGCTGTACGGATTCGCCGACGACTCCATGCTGGGCCGACGCATCGGCGAAGAAGGCAACTTCAAGGGCACCGAGTACATCGCGCGCGAATTCAAGCGACTCGGCCTCAAGCCCGCCGGCGATAGCGGCTCATTCTTCCAGGTGCTGCCATTTGGTCCCCTCGGATTCGACAAGGCGGCGTCCAGCCTGACCGTTGCCGGCAAGCCATTGGCACCCACTGCCGACTGGGTGCCGACCGCGCCGTCGCCAGTCAACGGCCTCTCGGCCAAGGCCAGCTTCAGCAACACCGCGACGGTCTTTGCCGGACGGTGGGGTGACACGACCGTCGTGCTCGACCCCGCACAACTGTCGGGGAAGATTGCCGTGTTTGTCGCGGCACCCGCTGCCGGAGGCGGGAGCGGCGGTGCTCGCGGACCGGCATCCTTCGTCAGCTGTGCCGACGTGCCCGACAAGTTCGGCGCCGCCGCGGCGGCTGCGGTC
>CAZMGX010000635.1:0-2357 GCA_964565915.1 uncultured Gemmatimonas sp. | reverse complement strand
TCGAACAACGGCAGAATGTGCGGGTGCTGCAGGTTCGCCGTCGTGGTGATCTCCGACAGAAACCGCTCGGCACCCAGCACCGCGGCGAGTTCCGGATGCAGCACTTTGATCGCGACCTGGCGTGCGTGTCGCACATCGCGCGCGAGATACACCGTGGCCATGCCGCCGCGGCCGAGTTCACGCAGCAGTTCGTAGCGATCGGCCAGTGCTGACGCGAGGGTGCTATTCATGATCGCTCACCGAGAGACCGCCCGTGCGCGTTCCCGAATCAGCGCACCAACGTTGAGCACCACGACCCCTTTCGCGTCACCGCCCGCACGATGGCGGGTCACGATACCGCGGTCATCAGGCGTCACGTCGTAGCTGGCGACACGTGCTTCACGCACCATCTCCGTCGCCGTCACGAATATCGCGGGGCCGATCACCGGCGATGGGGTCGGGGTGATCGTACGCGTCATGACGCTGTCACCCGTGCGGTAGTACAGTTTCAGTCCCTGACGTGACCACACGGGTTCTGTGCCGCCCTGATGGGTAACGGCGACCGGCGCCCCAGGACCGGGGAACGGTTGCACATAGACTTCCTCGCGACCAGAACGATTGGACTGAAACGCGAGCCATTTCCCGTCCGGCGAGATACCCGGCATCCGACTGAAATCCGGACCCACGACGAGCGGAACGGCCTTCGACGGCGCGTCCTGGCGGACGGCAACGATGTCGGATGTTGGTGCCGTGGTGCGATAGACGATCCACTGTCCATCGGGGGAGAGATATCCCTCCTCGATCACCTCGGCAGGTTCGAACAATTTCTCGGGTGCGGCGCTGTTGTCCGCTGGTACGCGCCAGAGCGCTCGACGTTGACCCGTCGTCACGAGAAACAGCACATGTCGGCCATCCGCCGACCACGTAGGATGGATGCCGCGATCGTTCACGAGCGGCGTGAGACGCCGGGACGCGATATCGAACAACCAGATACCTCCCACCCGTTCGCGAGAGGTAGACACGGCGATGGTACGCCCGTCGGGTGACAAGCGCGGTGGCCCGAAGCGTCGCGCTTCCATGGTGAGCAGCGAATCGCGCAGGCCGCGCGCCGCAAGCGCCAACTGTTGCTCGGAACTTCCGGTCACGTATGCCAGCATTCCACCCGGCGACAACGCAGCCATCGCGCCGAGGTTGCCTACAAGAATCACGGGTTCATCCACGAGCGGAAACTGCGTTCCCCCCATGGCTCCCGATTCCTTGTCATACGCAACGGCGGTGATCACCCCCGTCGTGCTCACGAAAAGCAGATGATCATCGACGACGCCCAGCGGCATTCCCGGATTGATCGGGATGTCCGACACGCTGCGCGTGCGGAGATCGAATCGCCCGAACGACGGCGGAGCGTCGGTCCGGCGCCGAACCGCAATGGCCTCTCGTTGACCCGGCATCAAACTTGGAAAGATCAGCGAGGCGCCGAGGGCAGTGGTATCGAACGGCGATGGCTTTCCACCGTTGGCTGGAATCGTCCACCATCCGCTGGCATCGACGGCAGCAAGGATCGTGTCGGTGGCAAGCCAGTGCATGCCACGCAGCGTCAGCAACGTACCGTTTGGCGCAGGCCCGACAGGTTCACTGCGGCCGCCGCTGGTTGGCGCCTTGCGAATCTCGGAACCCTCGGCATACGCCAACCATCGCCCATCAGGTGAAAAGTTCAGCTGCCCGGCGACTTTCGTATCCAATCGACGCGGCGTGAGATCGCCCGCGCGACGCACATAGGTGCGCAGTCCATCGGCGGCCTGAGTGATGTACGCAACCTGGTTGCCACTGTCGGAGACAGCGATCGACCCCAGGCCAGCATCATACATGCGTTCATTGTCCGGGACGTCGAGCGCGAACTGGACAACACTCTCACTCAACCGGACGGACGACGACGCAGGCTGCATCACGATGACCGTCACCAGGACGGCGGAGACCAAGGTCATACCGATCGCCACCATCTTCCACGAAGACGCCGGCGCGGGTGTTTCGGGTTGGCTCGCCAGGGGTGGCCTCGATCCGGACGAACCGACCAAAGCCCCTCCGAACGCCGCGGCCGTTGTGAAGCGGTCTGCCGGAAGTTTTGCGAGTGCCGTCATAACTGCGTGTTCCAGATGTGACGGCACCGAGCTGCGCGTCTGCACAATGGGCGCGGGCGGCACGGTGAGCACCCTCGCGACGATCGCTTGCGCCGTAGGCCCCGTAAACGGCGGCTCCCCCGCCAACATCTCATACGTGACCGCGCCCAGCGCATAGATGTCGGCGCGGGCGTCGATGGACTTCTCGCCCATCGCCTGCTCGGGCGCCATGTACTGCGGCGTGCCGAGCGACAGGCCCGTTTG
>CAZMGX010000634.1:0-2367 GCA_964565915.1 uncultured Gemmatimonas sp. | reverse complement strand
CGCGCAATGACGGACGTGGGGTTATCTTTCCGGAGACTTCAACACGAGCGACGACTATTCAGGCTTTCGATTTCGAAGATGCCGGCCGCAACTATTCCTGCTCGGTGCAGGAACGTAAGGGTGCCGGCGCGTGGTGGTGGTTTGCAGTGACGGGCGACATGCAGACCTATGCACCGTTTCAGGCCGCCGCAACGGACACCCACGATTCCGTGAAAGACCGCATTGTCCAGTTTTATACGAGTCGCCTGTTCCAGCTGTCGCAGCCCACGCAGCGCGGATCCCATTGGTCTCGACGGACCGCACCGGCCAAGCCAGCACCCGTCGTCTCCGAGTAGGTCGCCACGGCAGTGCCGGCGGGAGTCGTTCCTCTCGATCTCACGGCCACGTGGGTTGGCTTCGCGGCCGTTGCAGTGTTTGCGGTCGCGTACGCCCTGGTGATGGGCGAAGAGTATCTGCACCTCCGCAAGTCCAAGCCGGTCATCGTCGCTGCGGGCATCATCTGGGCCCTGATTGGGTGGCGGTATCAGGCAGCCGCCAGTGCCGCCACCGACGACGCCACGCGCAACGCGCTGCGCGTTTTTGCGGAAGAAGCCGTTCGCCACAACCTGCTCGAGTATGGAGAGTTGTTCCTCTTCCTGCTCGCCGCCATGACGTTCATCAACACCATGGAAGAGCGCGGCGTGTTCGACGCGCTGCGCGGCTGGCTGGTTGGGCGGGGACTTTCGTTGCGCGGGGTGTTCTGGATCACCGGTTTGATGGCGTTCTGCATCTCGCCATTCGCGGACAACCTGACGACGGCGCTGCTGATGGGTGCCGTCGTCACCAGTGTGGGCGGAGAACGCAAGTCGTTCCTCGTTGTCGCCCTCATCAACATCGTGATTGCCGCCAACGCCGGTGGTGCGTTCTCGCCGTTCGGTGACATCACGACCCTGATGGTCTGGCAACAGGGCATCATCGATTTTCGCGGCTTCTTCGCGCTCTTCATACCGTCGCTCGTGAACTGGCTCGTACCCGCCGTGTTCATGAGTGTGGCGATCGGCGCCGAGAAACCGGCGCGCATCACGGAGACGATCGTCCTGCAGCCCGGCGCCTTGGTGGTCGTGGGACTCTTCCTGGTGACCATCGTCATGGCGGTGAGTTTCCACAACTTCCTGCACCTGCCGCCGGTGCTGGGGATGATGACCGGACTCGGGTTTCTGAAGCTCTTCGGCTACTATCTGCAGCGCCGCGCCGTCCACGAGGCGGCGGATCGTCGCGCGGCGCGGCTGCACAGCGTCGAAAGCGGGAATCCGTTCGAAGCGGTCTCCCACGCCGGCGCCGAACGTGAGCCGTTCGACATCTTCAAGCGCCTCGAGAAAGCCGAGTGGGACACGCTGATGTTCTTCTACGGTGTCATTCTCTGCGTCGGCGGCTTGGGCACGATCGGATACCTCGAATCGTTGTCGGGCCTCGCGTACGGGGACTTCGGGGCGTCGCGCGCCAACATCGCCATTGGTGTGGTCTCGGCGTTCATCGACAACATTCCGGTCATGTTCGCGGTGCTTTCCATGCATCCCGACATGGACCGGGGCCAGTGGCTGCTGGTGACACTCACCGCCGGGGTCGGAGGCTCATTGCTTTCCATCGGCAGCGCCGCCGGTGTCGCCCTCATGGGACAGGCTCGTGGCGTCTACACGTTTGTCGCGCACCTCAAGTGGGTCTGGGCCATTGCACTGGGGTACGCCGCCAGCATCTGGGTCCACTTCCTCCTCAATCGGTCCCTCTTCGACGGCATCCCGGTTCGCTGACGTACGGCGTTTGATCGGTCGCCGTGCGACATGCGCTGTGTGTTCTGTCCCACGGCTCTGGCGAAGCCGGCCGCCAGCGGGGAGATTGAGCAACCGTCAGGGCGTTCGCCGTCTTGATCCTGCCTGTGTCACCCGGAGACTTACATGAGCACCGTTCGTGATCTGCTCGCACGAAAAGGCGCGGCGGTCGCCGTGCCCCCGCAGGCCACCGTGCTCGAGGCGGCACGTATCATGGGCGAGAACGGATTCGGTGCCGTGCTCGTGATGGAGGACGGCCGGCTGATCGGCATCTTCACCGAACGCGACACCCTCCGCCGGGTCGTCGCCGCGGGGCGGGATCCGAAGACCACACCTGTCGCGGAAGTCATGACGAGTGCGCTGTTCACCTGCCTTCCGGACACCACCGTCGCGGAATGTGGCGCCATCATGTCCAAGCACCGGATTCGCCACCTGCCGGTGGTCGACCAGCATGGGCTGCACGGCCTCGTCAGCATCGGCGACCTGCTCGCCGATCGGGTACGCGAACAGGAGGACACCATCCGGTTCCTGAACGACTACATGTTCAACACGCGCTGACGAC
>CAZMGX010000633.1:0-2367 GCA_964565915.1 uncultured Gemmatimonas sp. | reverse complement strand
ACCCGGTGGTCGCGCTTCTTCGCCTCTTCGAGGTTGTGGAGGTGGGCGTCCAGCTCGTCCTTCTTGAAGAAGGCCGTCGCGTAGATGCGTTGCAGCATCTGGCGCTTGACGTCGCCACGCCAGTAGGCCCCGGCCGTCGTCAGCAGCTTGAAGTGCTTGAGGTATGAGGTGTCGGGGACATGCGGCCCGCGACAGAGGTCGATGAATGGGCCGTCCGTGTAGGTCGAGATGACCTCGTCCGAGCCCTCGAAATCGTCGAGGCGTTCGAGCTTGAGCGGATCGTCGACAAAGCGCGCGCGCGCCTCGGCGAGCGAGACCTCTTCGCGGACGAACGGGAACTTCTCTGCCGCGACCTTCTTCATCTCGGCCTCGAAGGCCGCGAGGTCTTCGGGCGTAAAGGGCCGATCGACCTCGAAGTCGTAGTAGAAGCCGTCGTCGATCGCCGGCCCGAAGCCGATCTTGGCGTCGGGGCGCAGGCGGCGAACCGCCGTGGCGAGGACGTGGGCGCCGGAGTGCCGCAGCACGGCGAGGGCGCGCGGGTCTTTCTCCGTGATCACGACGAAGGCCCCTGAGCGCCGCAGGGGCGTCATGAGGTCCTGCACCTCGCCATCCACCGCCACCGCAATCGAGGCCTGCAGCAGTCGCGCACCGATGGTTGCGACGACATCTCGTCCCAGCGTACCGGAAGGAACCTCACGCGTGGAACCATCCGGGAGCGTCAGGACAATCATCTCTGCAGGCGCGGCGGCAAGCGGTCCG
The DNA here is from genome assembly GCA_964565915.1 of uncultured Gemmatimonas sp. Lineage (GTDB taxonomy): Bacteria > Gemmatimonadota > Gemmatimonadetes > Gemmatimonadales > Gemmatimonadaceae > Gemmatimonas. The sequence continues at coordinate 1,608 of CAZMGX010000633.1, read as the reverse complement.
TCGATCATGTAGTGCGGTGTCAAAGAGGGGCAGAAGCGCGCGTGAGCAACTCGCCGCGTACAACAAGGCAAGTTATCGTTGCGGGTAGAGAGGCGCCACCAGCAGTCTTCCGTACACACTTGGGGGAAGTCCATGGCCAGATTGCGTTTCCGCGGTCGCCGACAGGCGAAGAGCGGCATGATGATGCTCGTCGCCCTCGGTGCCGTCACCGGCGTGGCCCTTGGCGTGGTGCTGGCGGAACGCACCGGCGGCCTCGATGGCTTGAAGTCCCGTGTGCGCGAACTGCGCCGCCGGCGCATTCACACGGACGATCCCGAGTCGATGCGGCTGCTGCCGACCGCGCAAGCGGAGGACGCGGAGCCGGAGGCCCTCCTGTCATCAGGCTCGACCGGCCCGGACGACGAGGAACTCGAGGCGCGGGTCCTCGAAGCATTCCGAAACGACCCCACGTTACGGGGACGCGCGATCGACATCGGCGCCATTGGCGACGGCATCATCGAACTGACCGGGTGGGTCCAGAGTGCCGCCGAAGTGGGGCACGCGCTGACGCTGGCCCGCGGGGTCCCCGACGTGGCCCACGTGATGGACAGCCTCACGATTCGTGGGGTTGAGAGCTCGCGCGTTGGTCCGCCGTCGTTGGATCGCTAACTTGAGCGGATGACATCGTCCGACCAGCCTTCGCTCCCCGCGCAGTACGACGCCGCCGCCACTGAGGCCGAGTGGTATCCACGCTGGACGGAACACGGCGTGTTCGTCGCCGACCCCGGGCGTGCCGAGACCCGCGAGCCCTTCGTGATCGTCATGCCGCCGCCCAATGTGACGGCGGTTCTGCATGTCGGCCACGGCCTCAACAACACGGTACAGGACGTGTTGGTGCGCTGGCGCCGCATGGCCGGCGACGAGGCCCTGTGGCTACCGGGGACCGACCACGCCGGCATTGCCACGCAGAACGTGGTGGAAAAACAGCTGAGCGCGGAAGGTCTGACCCGCTTCGATCTCGGCCGTGACGCGTTCGTGCGTCGCGTCGCGAGTTTCGTGGACCAGACGGGTGGCGAGATCCTCAACCAGTTGAAGGCCATCGGTTCCAGCGCCGATTGGACACGGACCGCCTATACGTTCTCGCCCGAGCTGTCGGTGGCGGTGCGCGAAGCCTTCGTGCGTCTCTACGAAGACGGCCTGGTGTACAAGGGACACCGCGTGATTCACTGGTGTCCGCGCTGCGGAACGTCGTTGTCGGACGAGGAAGCGGAGTTCACCGACACCGCGGGCAAGTTGTATCATCTGCGCTATCCGCTCGCCGACGACCCCACTCTGAGCATCACCGTCGCGACCACGCGACCGGAGACGATGCTGGGTGACGTGGCCGTGGCCGTGAACCCCGACGACGCGCGGTACACGGCCCTCATCGGGCGCGACCTCGTGTTGCCACTGAATGGCCAGCGCATCCCCGTGATTGCGGACGGGTACACCGACGCGGCGTTCGGTACAGGCGCCGTGAAGATCACGCCGGCGCATGATCCGAACGACTTCGAGATGGGCAAGCGTCACGGCCTGGCGATGCCGGTGATCATCGACGCCGCCGGCGTGGTGCGTGAAGTGGACGGTGCG
>CAZMGX010000632.1:0-2369 GCA_964565915.1 uncultured Gemmatimonas sp. | reverse complement strand
GGTGCAGAAGTTGTGTCTTCTCTTGCTTTTAGCGCTTCGGGACCGCTAGCTTTTGAGGCTCCCCGCTCAGCTCGGTGCCATGAGCAGGCGGGCCCGCTGTCGCCGCCACCCGACCCGGTCGCGTGGCCTCTTACCAAGTGGTTTCTCCCCGTTCTTCCGACCCAAGGAGTCTCGCCCCGTGCTGCAATCGATGCGGAGCGTCGCAAAATACATGTGGTGGTTTTTGGTCGTGGCCTTCATCGGCAGTTTCTTGCTGTATGAAACCTCGGGCCTCGCTGGCCGAGCGCCAGTGACGACCACCACAACGGTTGCGACGGTAAACGGCGAGGACATCCTCCTCACGGCCTGGCAGAACGCCGTGTCCAACCTGGAGCAACAGGAACAGCAGCGCCTCGGACGCGGCATCACGCTGGACGAGCGCCGCACGCTTGAAGACCGCGCGTTCGACCAACTCGTCACCGAAGTGTTGCTGCAGCAGGAATACAAGCGCCGGGGCATCACGGTTACTGACGAAGAAATCCGCGAAGCGGCACGCGTCGCTCCGCCGCCGCAGGCGATGCAGTCACCGGACCTCCAGACCGACGGGCAATTCGACATCCAGAAGTACCAGCGGTTGCTCGCGTCCGCGGGGGCGCGCCAGTCGGGAATGCTGGTCGGTCTCGAAGCGTACTACCGCGCGGAGATCCCCAAGCAGAAGCTGTTCGACCAGATCGCATCGGACGTGTATGTCTCCGACGAACGCCTCTGGCAGGTGTACAAAGACCGTCACGACACGGCGCAGGTGAGTTACATTTTGCTGCGTCCGGAGAGCCTCACGGACACGGCCGTGACTGTCACAGACAGCGAAATCGCGCAGTTCTACGAACGAAACAAGAAGCGATTCGACGACAAGCCGGGGCACGCGTTCCTGTCGCTCCTCACGGTGCCGCGTACCATCACCGCTGCCGATTCGGCCTCGACGAAGGCCCGCATCGATCAGCTTCGGGCCGAAATTGCCGGGGGCGCGTCGTTCGACGAGGTGGCCAAGCGCGAATCCAACGACTCGGTCAGCGGATCCGCCGGCGGCTCACTCGGCAAGATCACGAAGGGTCGGCTCACGCCGACGTTTGAAGAGGCCGCGTACGCCCTCAAGGTCGGCGAGCTGTCGCAGCCGGTCCTGACCCCGTTCGGTTGGCACCTCATCAAGGTCGATGAACGCAAAGCCGATACGCTCACGGTGCGCCACATTCTCTTGACCATCGCGCAGAGTGACTCGAGCGCCACGCGCACCGACCGACGGGCCGATTCGCTCGCCAGTCGCGCCGCCAATCAGGTGGATCCCAAGGCCTTCGATGAGACCGCCAAGGCGCTGGGCATGACCCCCGCGTCGGTGAAGGCCATCGAGAAGGAGCCGCTCAACTACGCCGGCCGCTACGTGCCGAGTGTGAGCGCGTGGGCGTTTTCCGGGGTCAGCGTCGGCGAGACCAGCGATCTGTTTGATGCGCCGGATGCGTATTATGTCGCGCGGCTCGACTCGATCACGCCAGGAGGCACGCAGGCCCTCTCCGAAGTCCGCGAAGACATTCGGCGCCGTCTCGCGCGGGACAAGCGGGTGGAGAAGCTGCGGCCTGCCGCGATGCAACTGCTCCAAGCGGCTCGCGCCGGCACCCTTGAGCAGGCGGCCGCCTCCAAGCAGTTGGCGGTTGAAAAGACGCAACCGTTCACCCGGATTGACGCGGTGCCGGGCATTGGACAGTTCAACCAAGCCATCGGTGCGGCCTTTACGATCCCCGTTGGCCAAGTGGGTGGTCCTGTCACCACGGCCGACGGCATGGCGATCCTGCGGGTCGACCGCCGCGTGGAGACCATGAAGGCGGCGTTTGAAGTGCAGAAGGCCGAACAGCGCGCGCAGCTCACGCAGTCGATGCGTCAGCAACGCGTCGAAGAGTATCTGTCCAGTCTTCGCGAGAGTGTGAAGATCTCCGACAATCGTGCGAAGGTGAATGCACAGCTGCGGAAGCAGGCGGCGGTGCTCTAGTCGTTCGACCGGCGCCCTCCGGGGCGCCACTGCTCGTCCAATCCTCCGGAACGACGAAGGCCCCCCGATCACCATGATCGCGGGGCCTTTCACGTCACCGTCAGGTGGCTACGACGACCCTCAGCTGATGAGGCGCTTCGGCTCGGGGCGCTCCTCTTCCGGTGCCGCATCCATTGCGGCCGTCCCCTGGCTCACCGTGCGGGGCGGAACAGGATCGGTAATCTGCTTCTGGGCATCGCTCAAATTGCGCTTGAACTCGTTGATGCCCTTGCCGAACGAGCCGGCGATCTCCGGGATCCGCTTGGCTCCGAAGAGGAGCAGCACGATCACCAGCACGATCATGATCTCTGTG
>CAZMGX010000631.1:0-2380 GCA_964565915.1 uncultured Gemmatimonas sp. | reverse complement strand
ACATCACCGGGCACCTCAAAGACAAGGTCGAGACCTACGCGCGGGCGACGTACGACATTCCCAGCGTGTTCATCGAGCAGGCGGTCCAGGATGGCACCGCCGGCGCTGTCGCCCTCGCCAAGCCGTACGTCGACCAGCCGGTCATGATCATCTTCGTCGACACGATCTTCGATGCCGATCTCAGCATCACGAAGACGACCGACGCGGACGGCATCATCTGGACGAAGGAAGTCGAGGATTACCAGCGGTTCGGCGTCGTCGTCACCGACGCGGACGGCTTCATGACGCGCATCGTCGAGAAGCCGAAAACGCCGATCTCGAAGCGCGCCAACATCGGCCTGTATTACATCCGCAACTGGAAGCTGCTGTACGAGGGCATCGAGCACGTCCTCAAGACGGCGCCCAACAAGGGCGAGTGGTATCTCACTGACGCATTCCAGTACATGATCGACCACGGGGCCAAGATCAAGGTGGTCGACGTCGAAGGCTGGTATGATGCCGGTCAGTTGGAAACGCTGCTCGACACCAATCGCACGATGCTCGAGAAGGGGCGGGCCCGTCGACCCGCCACGCTCGGAGAGGGCGCCACGATCATCGAGCCCGTGTACATCGAAGACGGCGCCACGATCGAGCGGTCTACGGTCGGCCCCAACGTGTCGCTCGGAGCGAACAGCACGGTCCGTGACGCCGTGGTCCGCGACGCGGTGATCGGCGAACGCGCCAACATCATCGACTCACACCTGCACGACAGCTTCCTCGGCGACGACGTCACGGTCCAGGGCGTGCACGGTGCGCTCAACGTCGGTGATCACTCGGAGATTCGCACTACACCCGGAGCCTGACTGCCATGACCGACAAGCTGTCGCGACGTGATCTGCTCACTGGTACGGCGGCCGCGCTGGCGGCGTCGGCACTGACGGGCGCGCCGGCCCGCCTGCTCGCCGCCACCGACGACTGGCGCGTCGACCTCGCACCGCCGGGGACACCGGCCGCCGACCGCATGCTGGGGGTGCCGTTCGAGAAACACGAGACCGTACGCATCGCCATTGTCGGAACCGGATTGCGGGGACGCTCGGTGCTGGGCGAACTCCTGGCCATCGAGGGTGTGAAGATCACCGCGTTGTGCGACGTCGTCGAAGACAAGGTGCGCCGGGCCGCCGCGATGGTCACCAAGGCCGGGCAGCCCGAACCAGCCATGTTCTTCAATGGCGAGAAAGACTTCGAACGCCTCGTGCAGCGCAACGACATCGACTTCGTCTACACCGCCACGCCGTGGCCGTGGCACACGCCGGTATCACTCGCGGCGATGCGTGCCGGAAAGCACGTCGGCAGTGAAGTTCCCATCGCCACCAGCGTGGACGATTGCTGGGAACTGGTCGAGACGTCCGAAAAGACCCGTCGCCATTGCCTGATGATGGAGAACTGCTGCTACGGCAACAGTGAACTGACGGTGCTGCGCATGGTGCGCGAGGGGGTGTTCGGCACCCTCCTGCACGGAGAAGCCGCGTACCTGCACGACCTTCGTGCCCTGCTGTTCGAAGACAAGGACGAAGGACTCTGGCGTCGCCTGCCGCACACGCAGCGCAACGCCAATTTCTATCCGACGCACGGCCTCGGCCCGGTGGCGCAATACATGGGTGTACATCGCGGCGATCGCTTCGAGTACATGGTCTCCATGTCGTCGGTCGAAGCGGGACTCAGCGAGTGGCGCGAGGCCAAGGTGCCGAAGGACAGTCCGAAGTGGAAGGAACAGTATGTGGCCGGCGACATGAACTCGTCGCTGATCAAGACGGCACGTGGGCGCACGATCCTGCTGCAGCACGACGTCGTGAATGCGCGGCCGTACTCGCGGCTGAACAACCTGCAGGGTTCGAAGGCGATCTTCAACGACTATCCGCCGCGGGTGTACATCGAAGGCACACCCGGCGGCGAGAAGTGGACGTCACTCGCGGACCTGAACAAGAAGTACGAACATCCGCTCTGGACCGCGGTGGGTGACATGGCGCGCAAGAACGGTGGCCACGGCGGTATGGACTTCATCATGGCCTACCGCCTCGTGCAGTGCATGCGGGAAGGACTGGCCCCGGACTTCGACGTGTACGATGCGACTGCGTGGAGTGTCCCGTTCCCGCTGAGCGAGGAATCGATGAAGAAGGGCAGTGCCCCGATCAAGTTTCCCGACTTCACGCGCGGCGCGTGGCGCAGCAGCGACGCACCACAGGGGCCGAACACGAAGTGATCCGCACCGCTGCGATCCTCGCCCGCGGCCTTGGCACGCGCATGCGTCGTGATGACGCGACCGCACGGGTCGATGAGCAACAGGCCGCCGTGGCGCGCAGCGGTGTGAAGGGCATGATTCCGATCGGCGACGCGACGAGCG
>CAZMGX010000630.1:0-2384 GCA_964565915.1 uncultured Gemmatimonas sp. | reverse complement strand
CTGCCAGTGCCACAGATCATACACGGCCTTGTCGGCCAGCGAGTCGGCCGGGATCGAATCCAGCTGCACCTTGGCGAGGGCGAAGGTCACGGCATTGCCTTCGCGCGTAAAGTCGACGCGACCGCGCTCGGCGATCAACATGCCGCTGGGCGCATCGGTGCCGGCGATGATGCGACGTGCGCTGATCGCCATCTTGCTTTTCGAGGGCCCCAGCGCGGCGTGATAAACCGAGAACTTCGGCTTGCTGGTCGTGTCACCAAGACTGGTGAGGAAGACGGCCTGCGTGCCCTTGCGGTCGAATGCGAGACTGCGATACACCGCCTTCCCGCTCAGCAGGGTGGTCACCGTACCGGACGGCAGCGCACGGACGTACGCGCCGTCGCTGGCACTGTCGCGCGACGCCACGGTGTACCCCAGCCACTGTTCGTTTTCGTCGAACGCAAACTCCGTCACCCCTTCGACCCGCGTCTCCGTCCCGGTCGCGAGTTCGCGCAGCACCAGCGTCGTGCCGGTCTCCCGTCGCGCGCCAGCCGGTCGCGCCGTATCGCGGGCGGCGGGGGCACCGTTCTGTGCGCCTCGCGCCGAGGCCGAGTCTTCGAGCAGATAGGCGAGATACTTGCCGCCGTTCTTCGCCAGCTGGAACGAGCGGACCGACGGCACCCGCACGACCCCGCCGTCGGCGAGGTTCATGATGCCGAGTGCACTGCGTGGGGCCGGCGCACCGCGACGGGCACGGGCGCGGTCGACCTCCGTGCGTGACGGGTAGATCGAAAACACGACGTACCGACTGTCGGCACTCGGCTGCGCCGCTTGCACGGAGAAGCCCGGTCCCGTAGCACCCGCCACCAGTTGGGGACGCCCGGTGTAGCCGCGCGGTGACCGGTACTCGGTGCTGCCGGACGTTGCCCGTACCACCAGTTCGCCTTCACCGACCACGGGACTCTGGGTGTAGACGGCCCACTTGCCGTCGTTGGTCAGTACCGTCCCGGAGATCGTGCGCCACTCGTCGTAGGTATCCTGCGTGATGCGCTTCTTTCCGGCCGGCGCCGGTGGCGGGGTCCAGAGGGTGTTCCGCGAGTACGGCGGAGACGCCGTCGACGGAGACGCCGTCGACGGAGACGCCATCGACGGCGACGCCACCGGCGCGGCCTGCGCCGAACCCAATTGCGCGATGACCACGGTCAGGGCCGTGACGGCGAGGAAAGACTGACCCGGTCTCGGCCAGCGAGAGAAGGTCGAACGGACGTGAATCGGAGTACGCATCGAGTGGGGAGCAGAGAGGATGCGAGCAGTTCGGACTGGTCGCCCGAGAGCCGTGACCCCAACTTGCAGGTCTGTCGCGGGCACCGGAATCGACGGGGAATAGACTAACGTCGCAGCGCGGGCTGCGTGAGGGATTCGATGGGAAAGCTGCTGGGGTACTTTGCGCGCGGCCTGGTGCTGCTGGCGCCGCTGGTCATTACGGTGTGGGTGTGTTGGATGGTGTTCACTCAGGTCGACGGCTGGCTCGGCCTGCCTATTCCGGGCGCCGGATTCGTCGCCACGCTGCTTCTCATCACGGTCGTCGGGTTTCTCGGCTCCAGCCTGCTGACGCGGTCGGCGGTGGGGCTGCTCGAGCGGCTGCTGGCGCGTTTGCCTTTCGTGCGATTGTTGTACGGGTCTACCAAGGATCTGCTCAACGCGTTCGTCGGCGAGAAACGTCGTTTCGACAAGCCGGTGATGTTCACGATGTTCCCCGACGGCACCAAGCTGGTTGGATTCGTGACGCAGGAATCGCTGCCGCACCTCGGCCTGCCGGACCACGTCGCCGTGTACTGCCCGCACTCCTACAATTTTTCGGGGCAGCTGTACGTCGTGCCCTCGGCATTGATCACGCCGCTCGATGTCGCGAGCCCCGACGCGATGGCCTTCGTGGTCTCGGGTGGCGTGACAGGGCTGATGCCGGCGGCGGCTTCTTCGTCGAATGCCGACGTGCGACCACTGCGATAAGGGATATGACGATATCGGATATCTGATATCTGATGTTCTATATCGTTGTGTCGCCGTTGCTCCTCACACCTCGTCTCCCGCCCCCCATGCTGCTCCGATCCATCTACCGCGCCTTCGCGTGTCTCGGCACTCTCAGCTGCCTGGCGACGGCACAAGCGCCGCCGCGTCCGATCCTCCTTATCCCGGACGGGGTCTTCGACGGAACCAGCGATGCGGTGTCCCGCGGCTGGGCGGTGCTGGTGCGGGGGCCGCGCATCGTGGCCGCTGGCCCGCTCGCGCAACTCGACATTCCCGCGAATACCGAGCGGATTGCGCTGCCGGGGACGACGCTTCTTCCCGGACTGAGTGACCTGCACAGCCACGTGCTGCTGCACCCGTACGATGAGACGCCGTGG
>CAZMGX010000629.1:0-2399 GCA_964565915.1 uncultured Gemmatimonas sp. | reverse complement strand
TCCGACCTCTCCGCCGAAGGAGCGCTCGGTCATGCCGGTGCGGCGGCTCCGTCGGCGGGAGGTCCTCCGGCGGGCGGGCCCCCGGGCGGTGGTGGGTTCGGCGGACGTGGTGGCGGCGGTGCGGGTGGGACGCCGGTGCAGCGCCTGATCGCCATGGTCTCCGATCGTCTCGATGCGCACGGCATCAAGTACTCGGTGACCACGCGCGAAATCCCGATGAGTGGCGAGCGTTTCAAGATCGCCACCAACACCGTGGCTGATCGGGAGTATCAGGGCACGCACAAGGCGCGCACGCTGACGGGCGCCTGGGAGACCACGGAGCAGACGCTCCCGGTGGGCTCGGTGATCATTCCCATGGGCCAACCACTCGCGCGGTTGGCGTTCATTCTGTTTGATCCGCGGTCGGATGACGGATTCATGTGGTGGAATATTCTGGATCCGGTGCTTGGCATGACACCTGCGCCGACGTACTACCCGGTGCTGCGCTCCATGAATCCGATCGCGCCGTGACCTCCAGCGCACGACACCGATCGCGCCGGACCTGATGACGCCGCACCTGCTCGTCATTGACGCGCAGTCACTCGCCGGTCGCGCCGCACGTGTCGCGGCCGGCGATGTGGCGCGGGGGGTGCGCCTGTGGTGCCAGATGGCACGCGGCGCCGCGATGGATCTTGGCGCCACACACGTGCTGGCGGCCTGGGATCATGACGGACCGACGTTCCGTCATGCGCTGTACCCGATGTACAAACATCGGCGGACCGGTGTGATGCGGACGCGCATCGCACCGATCCGCGAGGGCGTGGAACAGACGAGCCTCGCGAGTCTCAGTGTGGCGGAGTACGAGGGGGATGATTGTGCGGCGTCGGTCATGGCGCGCTTCTCCGCCCACGCGCGCATCACGCTGCTGTCGAATGATTCGGACCTGCTGCAGTTCGTATCGGACGAGGTGCAAGTCGTGACGTATGTGGGTGTCGGCAATGGCCCGGAGGGTACGCGCATCAAGGCGTGGAGTCCCGCCGACGTACTTGCCCGCTTTGGGGTGCTGCCAGCCAGCTTGCCGGCGTTCAAGGCACTCTGCGGCGAGGAGGGAGACGACATTCCCGGCGTGAAGAGTGTCGGCAAGGGTACGGCGGTGAAACTGCTGCGCCGTTGGCAGACCTTGGAGAAGGCACTCGAAGCCAGCGAGTTCGTGAGCCATCGTGATGACACCGCGAAATTGGCGGGGCAGCACGAGCATGTACGTCTGATGTTGCAGCTCACGACGATTCGTGTCGACGCGCCCCTGCCGCCGCTGGAGTTGGGGCGATGCGAGATCCGCCACGTCCGCTGGCCGGACGGATCGCTGGCGCGCAGTGCGGCGCCGGTCGTGCGCCATGCCGCCGGTCCCGGCCTCGAGGTGGTGCCGTTTCCGGAATAGTCTGCCTCGCTTCCCGGCCGATGAATCCCCGCTACATCGAGCCCAGCACGTCCACACCGAGCAGCACACCGATGACCACGCTCATGCTGGCCGCGCCAAGGCGCACCCACTGGGCGGCGCGGCGATGGCGGTCGGCGACGGCGACGGCAGCCGCGCCCGTCAGCAGCGAGACCAGCGACATGCCGGCAATCGTGCCCACCCCGAAGGCGGCAAGGTAGCTGATCTGCTCTGCACGCTGCGAAGACGCAGCCACCAGCAACACGACCACGGCACCGCTGCCCGCCAGCCCGTGGGCCACGCCGAACGCCGCCGCGCGCGATGCACTCCGCACCGCATCCGGGTGGACGTGTGCTGCCTCCACCGCATGCGCGTGATCGTGCGGGGCCCCCAATGCACGCCGATGCCGGCGTGACTCCGCCACGATGGCACCGACCCCGAGGACGATCAGCAGGACCGCGACGCCCAGTTCGGCCGTGTGGTAGAACTGCTCCGGCACGCGAATGCCCAGCACGATCAGCACTGTCGCGACGAGCGCCACGCTCACCGTGTGCCCAAGCCCCCACGCGAGACCCAAGCGCGCCGCGCGACGATGTCCGCGCTCCCGCGTGGCGAGTGTGGTGACCGCTGCCAGATGGTCGGGCTCGAAGGCGTGCCGGAAGCCAACGACAAACCCGATGCCAGCCGCAGGGAGGAGCAGTTCGATCATCGGGAACTCAGGAAAGGGCGGGAGCACCCACGAGCGGGTACGTCACGGACGTTCAGAAAACATAGGGCTCGGCGAGGCATCCGGCGTCTGGTCGAGGTGCGCGTGCATCGCAATCAGGGCCTGCCCCAGCGCGAGACCACCGTCATTGGCCGGCACCAGACGGTGCGTCAGCGCCGTGAACCCCTGCGCACGCAGACCGTCGCAGGCCAGCTGACTCAGCAGTCGGTTCTGAAAGACCCCACCGGTCACTCCGACCGGCATGGCACCGAAGCGGTC
>CAZMGX010000628.1:0-2400 GCA_964565915.1 uncultured Gemmatimonas sp. | reverse complement strand
GATGGCTTCCACCGACTGACCCCGGGCCGCCACGATGTTCAGCCAGAACAACACCGCCCAGAGGCCATCCTTCTCGCGCACGTGATCGGAGCCGGTGCCAAAGCTCTCCTCGCCGCACAGCGTGATGCGACCCGCATCAAGCAGGTTGCCGAAGAACTTCCATCCGGTCGGCGTCTCGAAACACTCGATGCCCAGCGATGCTGCCACCACGTCGACCGCCGCGCTCGTCGGCATCGAGCGCGCCACGCCGGCGAGACCTCGCGCGTAGCCCGGCACCAGGGTGGCATTCGCCGCCATCACGGCCAGGCTATCCGACGGGGTGACAAAAAAGCGTCGACCCAGGATCATGTTGCGATCCCCGTCGCCATCCGACGCGGCACCGAAATCCGGCGCCGCATCACCAAAAAGCTCCTCGACCAGTTCGTGCGCGTACGTGAGGTTCGGATCGGGATGGCCACCGCCAAAATCCGGCAGCGGCACACCGTTGATCACCGCCCCCACCCCCGCACCCAGCCGTCGCTCCAGGATCTCCACGGCGTACGGGCCCGTGATGGCATGCATCGCATCGAACCGCATGCGAAACCCACTGGCGAACAGCCCCGCGATCGCGTCGAAGTCGAACAACGATTCCATCAGCGTGGCGTACGCCGCGACGGGATCCACGACTTCCAACGTGAGATCACCAAGCGCGAAGACACCAGAGCCGTCGAGCGAAAAGTCAGGCAGGTCCGCGATGCGATACGCCGTCATCGCCGCCGCGCGGTCGGCGACGGCGTTCGTGAATGACTCCGGCGCCGGCCCCCCGTTGCCCGCGTTGTACTTGAGCCCGAAATCGCCGTCAGGCCCACCGGGATTATGACTGGCCGAGAGGATCATGCCGCCATCGGCCCCCTGACGAATCAGGTGTGACGCTGCGGGCGTCGACAGCAGTCCGCCGCGTCCGGTGATCACCCGTCCGATCCCGTTCGCCGCCGCCATGCGGATGATCGTGACGGTCGCTTCGCGATTGAAGAACCGTCCATCGCCACCCACGACCAGCGAAGAACCGGCAGGCAGCGCAGCGACATCGAACAACGCCTGCACGAAGTTCTCGAGATAGTGCGGCTGCGAGAACACGGCCGTTCGCTTGCGTAAACCCGACGTCCCCGGTCGCTGGTCAGCGAACGGGGACGTCTCGATGATGCGGATGGTCATGCCAGGAATCGGGTCAGGTCCACTTGAGATCCACCTTGGACAGCGGGATCTGCCGCACCCGCTTGCCCGTCGCCGCGTAGATCGCGTTGACGAGCGCCGGATTCACCGGTGGCAACGCGGGCTCGCCGATACCGGTGGGCGCGAAATCCGTCTTGCGCCAGTGCACCTCGACCGGACACGCCTGACGCATACGCAGCAGCGCGTAGCTGTTGGTCGCGTCGGCGGCGCCGACGGGCCGGGCAAAGTTGGACTGCTGCGCGCGACCATTGGCGAAGGTGATCTCCTGGCCCAGCGCCTGCCCGATGCCGTCCAGCACCGCGCCCTGCACCTGCTGCTCGGCGTGGTTCGGATTGATGATATCGCTGCCCACATCACCCACCGCCCACACCTTGTCGACCGTCAGCACGCCCGCCTTCGTCACGGTCGCCTGGACCACTTCGGCAAAGTATCCGCGATGGCTGAAGTAGAACGCAACGCCCATGCCGGTCCCCTTTGGCAATTGCGTCTTGCCCCAGCCCGACACGTCCCGCACCTGCTCCAGCACACCACGCATCCGCGCCGAATCAAATCCGGCCGGCTGCTGCGGTGGCCGAGCACCGGCGGCCCCAGCGGCCGGCGCGGGCGCGGGCGGTGCCGGGAGTTCGCTGTTCAACAAATCAATGCGGAACTGAATGGGATCCTTGCCGGCCGCCACCGCGAGTTCGTCGACAAACCCCTGAAACGCAAACGACATCGCATTGCTGCGTGGCGCGCGCAACGCACCGGTGGGCACGCCGAGCGGCATGACCGATGAATCGAGCGACACATTCGGCACGTATCGCGCCGGAAACTCCGTCGGCCCCATGTCGGCGCTGGGCGCAAACCGCTGCCCTTCGCCGAAGCTCACGAAGTGATCCTTGAACGCCACCAGCTTGCCGTTGGCGTCCACGCCACCGGTGAAATAGTGGAATCCACCTGGGCGATAGAAGTCGTGCTGCAAGTCGTCTTCCCGCGTCCACAACAGCTTGACCGGCACCCCGGTCTCTTTCGCGATCCAACCTGCCTCGGCCATGTAGTCGTTGTACAAGCGACGACCGAAGCCTCCGCCGCCACGGGTCATGTGCACGGTGATGTCCGTCGGCTTGATGCCCAATGTGGTGGCGACCAGCGCGCGACCATTCTCCGGCAACTGACTGGGCGACCACATCTCGCACTTGCCATCCTTGA
>CAZMGX010000627.1:0-2404 GCA_964565915.1 uncultured Gemmatimonas sp. | reverse complement strand
CGACCGACGGGCGCCCTCGAAACGCACACCCCCGGCAAGCCGGACGCGTCTGGTGCGCGTTACGTGCCGCCCACGGCCGATCGGGCGGCGCGGGTGGAGGCGGCGACGCCGAAAGTGGCGGTCGCTCGGGACGTCAACACCGCGCAGGACACGGCGGCCTTGTCATCGCGCAGTGTGCTCCGGCCGCAGATCAAGGCGGAACGCCTGCTGACCAACGGGGCGTCCAACATGATCCTGGTGGACGACGCTGAACTCCGTGCCGCGCGGGCCTCGCGGGAGGTCACGACCGTCTTCCTCCGTCAGGTGCCCACCGAAGCGGACGCTGTGGTCGCGTCGCAGCGGGCGATCGGGAAAGCGGTCATCGAGCCGCGATGGGGTGAGTACGCGGCGGCCCCGTATGCCGTCGACGCGTCTCGATGGGGGCAAGCCGGGACGATCCTGCGACGGGTCGAGGGTGCCGCTCGCGTCGCCGGCGAGATGATGAGAATTCAGCTGGCGGACGAGGTCGAGATCACCGCACCGGCCGGGGTGACGTTGGCGGTCGGTGATCGGCTGGTCGCCGTACGAAACGGCGGGCGGCTGCGCGACGGCGTGAGCGTCGCCGTGCCGACCGGCGTGCTGCAGGTCACGCGGGTCGAGGCCGGCAAGCCGGTGCGGGCGGTGGTCCGGTCGGAGTCCGCCGTGGTCGAGGAGGGCGAAGCGCTCCTCATGCTCGAGGGCGCGCCCGCGCCAGTCGATCAGCGTGCCACGCGCGACGCTGGCACGGATGTCGAGACGGTCGTCGCATGGCTGGATGCCGCCGAGCTGCTGCCGACCTTGCAGAGCTACCTGCTGCTGGGCGCCGGCGAGGCGCAGGGCGTGAAGGCGGGTGAGGAGTTTGCCCTGGTGCAGAAGAATGCGGCGGGCGCCGACGAGCGGATTGCGCGGGTGCGTGTTGTTCGTGCCGGCGCGCTTGGCAGTTCCGCGGTTGTCATTGGACAATCACAGCCGAAGATCACTGCGGGGGTCACGGCCCGGCGTATCGCGCGCGTGCCCTGAGGCCACGCCGGGCGCCGCAGGGAGCCCCGCTCCCGCGACGTGCACCGGACGTCACGTTCAGTGTCTCTCCACACAGTTCCAGCACGCGCTCGCGACCCGTTGTCGCGAGCGCGTGTGTACATTGCGGGCTTATAACCGACAACCATCAGCGAGAGGGCGCAACGGCATGGCGAAGAGGGCACTGGTGACAGGTGGCGCGGGCTTCATTGGCTCGCATGTGGCCGATCGATTCCTCGCCGAGGGCTGGGACGTCACCATCCTCGACAACCTGTCGAGCGGACGCGAAGAGAACCTGCCTCCCTCTGCGCAGTTCGTGTTGGGCGACATCACGACTCCCGAGGCAGCGACCCTCGTCCGCGACGGCCGCTTCGACGTCGTCTGTCATCTGGCCGCGCAGATCGATGTGCGCCGCAGCGTGCTTGATCCGGTCTATGACGCCACGCGCAACATCCTCGGGTCGCTGAACATCATGGAGGCCGTGAAGGCGAGTGGTCACGCGACCCGCGTGGTGTTTTCGTCGACGGGCGGAGCGCTGTACGGCGACTTCGATCCGCCGCCCAGCACCGAGGCCTACGCGAAAGATCCCGAGTCGCCGTACGGGATCGCCAAGCTCTCCGTGGAGTACTACCTCGCCTACTATCGTCGCGTGCATGGGTTGGATACCGTCGCGTTGCGCTACGGCAACGTGTACGGGCCGCGACAGGACCCTCATGGTGAAGCCGGTGTCGTCTCGATTTTCTGCAATCGTCTTCTCGATGGGCGCGCGCTGACGGTGTATGGCGATGGCGAGCAGACGCGTGATTATGTCTATGCGGGTGACGTTGCGGCTGCGAATTTCCTGGGCGCGACCGTGGCCCTTCCGACCGCAGGGCGGCTTGACGCACGCGCTTTCAACATCGGCACGAGCATCGAAACGTCGGTGAACACGTTGGCGACGACGCTGCAATCCGTGGCCGGCGCGACGACCGCCATCGACTATGCTCCGGCGCGTGCGGGCGAACTGGCACGGAGCGCGTTGCAGACGGAGAAGGCCCGGACGGTGCTGGGGTGGACGCCGACGGTCTCGTTGGCGGAAGGGTTGACGAATACGTTCCGCTACTTCGCCGGGCGCCGCACGGGCGCAATCACGCGTTGAGTACGGCCGTCGGAGTGCCGGTCTTCGCCCTGTTGCAGTTGAGTGCCAAGCCGGCCGAGGCGTCGACTTCGTTGGTGCAGTTGATCCTCGGCGCTGACTTGGTGACGAAGGGTGTGCTGGTGTTGCTCGTGGTGTTGTCGCTGCTTTCGTGGGCGATCATGTTCGCCAAGTGGCGCGCGTTCAGCACAGCCGAGGCGAGCGGGCGGGCGTTCGTGCATGACTTCGAGCGGG
>CAZMGX010000626.1:0-2411 GCA_964565915.1 uncultured Gemmatimonas sp. | reverse complement strand
GCGATCGCCGTGCATGCGGCAAGGAACGGGATGGAGGCCGCCTTTCTCGTCGTCACCGTCGTGGCCTACGTCCGCGCACAAGGGTGAGACGTTCGACGCGTTACCCTGAGATACATACGGGCGGAACACACAAGCAGGGTGTTTGAGCTTCACGCGTTGTAATGATCGCGCTGCGACAATTCGGTACGATGCTCGCCGGTACACATCGGCTAGAATGGACAATGAGGGCGGTCTTGACGAAAGCTCTCGACGTTCCCATATTGGGAACCATGCGAGCAGTGCGACGAAGCGGGGACTTCTCGGATCATGCACATCATCACTCGGAAGCGGCTCATCGAGTTCGGCGAAGCGCATGCCGATGCAGATGGCGAGCTTCGCGAATGGGAGCGGATCGTTCGGGCGAAGCGGTACACAACCCCGGCGTCGGTGAAAGCGGACTTTCCCTCGGTCGACTTCCTGGGGAAGTATCGCGCGGTTTTCAATATCCGCCGCAACGCGTATCGTCTCGTGGTCGACATGAGATTCGATCTCGGACGGGCGTTCGTCAGGCACGTCGTGACGCACAGCGACTACGAGCGCCTGATCAAGCGAGGTATCCTCTAGTGAGATGGACGCTTTCATCGTCTGGGAGAGCCGACCGGTGCCGGTAGCCCTCGACTTCACGATCCCCCACCTCCTGCGCACGCCGGAGGAGTATCAATCGGCTGTGGGTGAAATCGACCGGTTGCTTGACGCCGAGGTTGAGCCGGGAACGACGGCATGGGAGCGACTGCGCTTCCTGGCCGTGCTCGTTCAGGCGTACGAAGAGGAATCTTCTCCCGTTGAAGAGCGCTTGGCCGGCTGCACGCCGCAATCGGCGGTTGAGTTCATGCTGCAGCAACGGGGCATGACGCGCGCGGAGTTGGTGCCGCTGTTTGGCAGCAAGAGTCGCGTTTCCGAGTTCTTCAACGGACAGCGTCCGTTGTCGAAGTCCCAGATTCTGGCGCTGCGGTCACATCTTGGTATTCCAGCCGACCTGCTGCTGTCGATGTAGAGCCGCCAGTACCGCCAGCGCAACGTCGGGGCAACGCTTCGATCGATGCCCTGGACGAACTTCAGTTGGGTGTCAATTTCACCGACAGGTTCACGCCGCGCAGATAGTTGCACTTCCCTGAGCGCGTGACTCGCAAGTTGGTGGCCGTGTAGGTCTGATAGCCCGGTGCGCTTATCGTGATCGTGTACGTGCCCTCCCGTTCGATGGCGCCGGCGAACGAAGGTGGGTTGGAGCGCGGTGTGGGTTGCGCATACTCCTCCACGAAGGCCCCGTCCTCGATGCGAAGAGACGGTACCGTAGCGGGTACGCCGTTCGTGCGTACGTCGGTCACGGTGACATTGACTCCTGCGACTCCCACTGCGACGCAGTCGCCACCGGAGACCAGGTCTCCACATCCGCCCAGCATGAACGCGGCGGCCACTACACACACGCGACAGTTCATAACTAGCCTCGCCGTTTCAGGACTTAGCTGGATGGTAGCGTTGGTTTGCGGGAAGGTCAACACACGAAGCTCCCACCTGCCTCGGATACATACGAAAGCATCCCGCCTACTTTGTGGTAATCGGCGGAACTTCAAACACCACGACAGACGGCAGCGGATCGTGTCGCAGCGCGAAGATCCTCGAGGCCTTCGAATCAACGGCCAATCCGACGACCGACACGTCGAGTCTGAATACCCGCAGAAGTCGTCCGGTCCAATCGTAGACGTGCACGAAGTTCGCAAAGGGGGCTTGGTTGTTGAATCCACCTCGCATCCGCCCAGAGAAGAAAGCGAAGATGAGTTGATCCGTTGCGGCGAGGCCAGTGTACCCATACCGCATGTCGTCACCGAACTGCATCACCGGACCGACCTTTCCGGCACCGACGGAAAACTTCGGTTCAAAGGAGAACGGCCTCGTCGTTTCACCCACCTTCTCACCAGAGGTACGAAAGAACTCTATTCGGTCAGCATATCTCGTTGCCAGGACCATGCGGCTGCGGTCCGGTGAAAGCGACATGTATGACCGATATGCTTCCTGCCTTACCGTCATCGGCACTCTCTCGTCGCCTGCTGGCAGCGCTCCGAATGCCCGCACAAACTCGCCCTGACGAGTGAATACAGAGACGCGCCCGGCAGGGAAGATGCCGGGTCCGACGATTTCGCGAGAGGACGTCCAACGCGGCTCCATGATGTTTGCCTTGAAGTTCAGCGTCGTGAACTTTGGCAGCCCGCTTGTCGGGTAGTTCGGGGCTAGAACGACCTTCGTCATTCGTCGAAGGGTTATGTCGTGCACCCAGAACGCACTTTGGTTGTCCGGGTCAGACTCAAGTGAAGTTGCGCCGGTAAACTCACCGGGCCCACTTCCTTTGCGCCCGAATCTCCCGACGGTCCTTCCCG
>CAZMGX010000625.1:0-2418 GCA_964565915.1 uncultured Gemmatimonas sp. | reverse complement strand
CACGCGTCCGCCGGCCCCAACGCCCTGGGCGTTGTACTGCGGCGTGCGGAAGCCCGACATCACCCGCATGCGATTCACCGCGACGCCCATCGCGCGCAACTCATCCATCACGAGTTCGAGCTTGTCGACGAGTGGTTCGCGCAGCACCAGGTACTTGGGCCACACCGACGCCTGGTCGTGCGTGAGAAAGTCCTTCAAGCGAAAGTGCTCGGAGACCGGCGTATCCTGGTTGCCAGCCGTGATCTCGAGGAATCCCTCAGGATTGGCCGCGGATGTCGAGCGGCCCTCACTGGGGAACATGCCGATCCGATATGCGCCGATGCGACCGCGCACCTTGTCGGTGAATGGTCGCATCGTGATGAAATGGAACGCTCCCGACGACGTTGCGTCGGGCATCGTGGTCGAGTGGACGGCGGCGCGCAGGCCCACGGAGTCGCCGAACAGTTCACGCAGAATGGGCAACGACGAGACACGTCGCGGACTGACGAACCGAGCCCGCAGCTTGCGACTGCGACCGCGCAGGGAATCGAGCAACGGCATTCCCGGACGCGTCGCGCCCACGGTCGTCGGCGTCACGGCGGTGGCGTCGGCCCGATAGGGCGCGGCCAGATCAGCCAGGACACCCAGCACCAACGCCACGGCGGCGCCGCCAGTCAGGCGTCGCCATGCCTGCATCGGACGTCGCGTTGCCACGACGTCGGGTACCGAGTCGGGTACCGAGTCGGGTACCGAGGACCTGAAGGGCTGAGGCAAAATATCCTGCAACGAGTGCTGACGAAGAAAAGGACGGGCCAGACGCGGCACTCCTGCTTCGAAGGGGCCGCGTGGTCCTGTCTGTACACGACGATCAAGCGCGCCGCGCGTTAGCCGGCTTTTGTGACGCCCCGCCTCGGGGCATCCCTCAAATATAGCCCGATCAGTAGATGTAGACGGGCGTCTCGAGTGCGACCATGTGGTACAGAGTCTCGATGTCTTCGTTCCGCAGCCGGATACATCCGTGACTGACCGCCTGCCCGATGCTGGAGGGGACGTTGGTCCCATGCAGCGCGTAGCCGTCGCCGAGGTACAGTCGGTAGCTGCCCAGCACACCGAGATACCGCCGCTGGTTCGTTCCGAAAGGTGGAATGACGATCTTCCCGTCGGCCACGATTTCTCGGCCGTCGGTGGCCGTCAGCGGCTGGGCGGACCCATCGGCGGAGCGCCGCACGACGTCGTTGCCGATCACCGTTATCTCGCTGCCATCACGCAACTTGAGCGGTTTTCCACGGACCAGCTGGACCAGCCCCAACTTCCGTTTGTTGGCCTGTTCGACATAGTGCCACTCCGGGGGAATCCAAGCCGGCGCGGAGTCACGCCGCTGGACCACGAACCGACCGCGCGGTGTCTCGAAGCGGAGGACCGTATTTCCGCCCTTCACGACCAGTTGCTTCCCGCTGCCCGTCGCCACCTGCGTCGTAAACAGGACACTGTCGCCGAGTTTGTACCAGACGCGACGCTCTGCGATGGACACGATGATGACCGGGCGATCACGAGGCGGCATGGCTGGCAGACTGTCGAGGATGGCACGCAGGCTGTCACTGCCGAGACCCGCCTCCAGTTGCGCCTGCTCCAAGGCCTCGCTGTTGTCGTTGAACACCAACCGGGCGACATCCCGGGCAAAACGTAGCCGGATGGTCGACACCGCCAGCCATGTGGTGAGGACAATCAGCACGACGGCAGCGGCAGCGAGCACCCGACGCGCCAGGCGCCAGCGCGCGAAGTTCGGGGCGTGGTTCATCGGCGTGGTGGTCATCAGAAGAAGTAGATCCGCATGCCGGGGGTGATGTTCTCGCGCACCGCGGCGAGGTCGGCGGCGGAGAGCCGCACCGCACCCGGCATCACATAACTGCTGTCGGCCAGCGGGCCGTCCGGCGGCGGCGCGTAGAGCAGCGTTCCGCCAGCCACGACGATCGTGTTGGCGCCGATCCACGCGGCGCCCGCACGATCTGACGGAACCGCTTGGCCTCGGTCGATCCACACCCATCCCGGCAGCTCGAAGCGGTCCGTCTTGGTCAGGACCCTTTCGATGGTCCGCATGCCCCGCGGCACCGCAACCCAGGCGGTGTCCGGGGGTAAGCCAACCCGCTGGTCCGGGCCGAACCGTGCCGGCATGACACGCAGACGCACGCTGCCGCGGTCGAGTGCCACGAACGACGAATCCGTGTTGACCGCGAGATGCAGCGCATCATCACCCAAGGCCTGACGACGAACCAGTTGGAGGATCAGTCCGGCGCGGTTGGCCTCCCCGGCCACGATCGCATCGGCGCGATCGCGCTCCAAGGTGGACATATCCGCCCGGAGCCGGGCGGTTTCATCGCGATACTGGCTTCGCTTGTACAGCAGTATCCCATCCGCGATGGCAAGGCCGAGCACGACCAA
>CAZMGX010000624.1:0-2419 GCA_964565915.1 uncultured Gemmatimonas sp. | reverse complement strand
CCAACCACTGCCATCCGGGAGACCCACGTCGGTCAACATCAGATGGTACGACGATGACGCATCGGCCGCGAGCCTGGCGCGCGCCTCCGCAAAACTCGTCACGGCGTCGACGGCGTGGCCGTCGGCCGTCAGCAGGCGACGCAGGAACTCACGACCGTCCTCGTGATCCTCGACGATAAGGATATGCAGCGGCGACGTTCTTCGGGGTTCCAGATCCGCCACCGGGGCTTCCGGCTGAGTTCGCTCCCGCGGAAAACTGAGCGTCACCCGCGTCCCTACACCGGGATCGGAGGCGATGCTCACCGACCCCCGATGACGCCGCGCAATGCCGTACACCTCCGAAAGGCCCAGCCCCGAGCCGCCAGCACCCTTTGTGGTGAAGAACGGCTCGAGCGCCCGTTCCCGCACTTCTTCGCTCATGCCTTCGCCGTCATCCTGCACGACGACAAACGAGGTGTCCGGACTGACTGAGGTGCGCACGGTCAGGGTCCCGCCGCGCGGCATCGCGTCCATCGCGTTGGAGACCAGATTGAACAGCGCCTCGCGGATTTCGCCGGGAATGCCGCGCGTCAGGACGCCCACCGCGTGCTCGCGTACCACGTGGACGAGCGTCTCGTCACCTGGACGCCGCTGCCGCATCGGCTCGGTGAGTTGCAGCACCTCCTCGGCCAGCGCCGAGAGGTCCAGCACTTCGTCCGCGCCGCCGTGCATGGGCTCCTGCCGGATGAAACGCCCCACGCGCGAGGCCGTCGCCGCCCCGGTTTCCGCTGCCTTTCGGATGCGATCCGCGTAATCACGCACGGCGTCCGGTGATTCGGCATGATGGCGCAACAGATACGCCGCCGCCATGATCGGGTTGAGGGCGTTGTTCACGTCATGCATGACCCCGGCCGCCAACTGCCCAATGGCGGCGAGGCGTCGGTCGCGTGCCATGGCGTCTTCGCGGGACGCCAGCGCACGCGTCCGTTCCTCCACGATCTGTTCGATCCGTCCCGCCTCCGCCAATACGCGCGACTCCAGTGCCGCGCTGCGCAGCACCTCGTGGTCGAGGGTGCGCTCGAGACGACGGCTTTCGGTGACGTCACGGTCGATGACCACGGTCCCCAGGACCTTGCCGGAATCATCCCGCATCGGGGCCGCACTGACCTCCAGCACCCGTGGTTCCTCGCTCCCGCTTCGCTGCACCATCAGCAGCTCGCCCCGAATCGTCGCGCCCGCCAACGCGCGCATGGCTGGCGTTTCGAGAAACGGCAACGGCGTCTCGTCTTCCAGTCGGCGCGCCGCATCGCGTTCCCACAATTCACGGACGCTGCGCGGTTGGGGGTCGGGATAGTCGGCCTGCGCGTTATCATTTGCGCGCAGGATACGACCCGCCAGGTCGAGGACCCGTACCGACGACGGC
Organism: uncultured Gemmatimonas sp.; assembly: GCA_964565915.1. Classification (GTDB taxonomy): domain Bacteria; phylum Gemmatimonadota; class Gemmatimonadetes; order Gemmatimonadales; family Gemmatimonadaceae; genus Gemmatimonas. Next base: position 1,017 of record CAZMGX010000624.1, on the reverse strand, counting down.
GCCAGCGCGAGGATGGTATCCAGCTCCAATCGCACGCGCGCGAGCTCTGCGCGCAGGGCCACCATCTCCGACACAGTCGGAGTCGACGCAACGTCCGGGGGCGTCTCGGCGGCCATAATGTGGATTGAATTGGGAGGCGGACAGGCGGAGCGGCGTCGCTCCGTCATTCGGTGCGTGGCGCGCACGGTGAAGCATAAGCGAACGCGTCTCCCCGACGCTAGTTTGGGGTCATGACCCCCCCGTTTCGCACTACGCTTTGGCGCGTGATGAGCCTGCAGGTCGCAGCGTTGGTGCTGCTCTGGCTGCTGCAGTCCCGCTACTCGAGCTGACCGACGATGCATTGGCTCAATTGGCTCATCGTCGCGGTCTATCTCGTGGTCGTCGTCTTCGATGGACTGCGCCGGACCCGCGGGACCACGAACATCGAAGGCTACTTCCTGGCCAACCGCAGCCTGCCATGGTGGGCGGTCGGCTTGTCGGTCATGGCGACCCAACTGTCCGCCGTCACCCTGATCGGCACCACGGGACAGGGCGCCACGGATGGCCTCAAGTTTGTCCAGTTCTACTTCGGACTGCCGATCGCGATGGTGATCCTCGGGGTCACGTTGGTGCCCTTCCTGCACGGGGCGAAAGTCTATACGGCCTATGAGTACCTCGAGCGGCGCTTCGACCCGAAGACCCGATCGCTGACCAGCCTGCTGTTTCTGCTCTCGCGCGGCATGTCGTGCGGGACGATCATCGCGGCGCCAAGCGTGGTCCTCTCGTCGATTTTCGGCTGGGACCTCATGTGGTGCGTGGCGCTGATCGGGGTGCCCACTGTCATCTACACGGTGTTGGGCGGTGTACAGGCGGTCGCGTGGGCGGATGTGAAGCAGATGTTCGTGATCCTGTTTGCCCTCGTTGCGATCGTCGCGGTGCTCATCGTGCGCATGCCCGTGCCGCTGGACGATGCCCTGCACATTGCCGGCGCTGCCGGGCGGTTGCAGGTCTTCGACTTTTCGTTCGATCTCTCCAAGA
>CAZMGX010000623.1:0-2433 GCA_964565915.1 uncultured Gemmatimonas sp. | reverse complement strand
CAGCGCCTTGAGGTGTGTCACCTGCATGGCCTGCACTGTCTCGCGGGTCCCCAGAATCGGGTACCCGTGCGCGTGCTCTCCCCACAAGGCCCGATTGTGCACATCGAAGATCACGTCATCGGGTGTGTCCTCGACCATGCTGATCTCTTCGAGAATCACCTTCCGCTCGAGCGCCAGGTCGGCTGGCCGCAGCAGTGGATCGAAGATCAGGTCCCCGATGACGGCGACGGCGTCGGCCAGGTGCTCATCGAGTACCCGCGCTTGAAAGGACGTGTGCTCGCGCTCCGTGTACGCGTCGAGCGAGCCACCCAGCGATTCGAGCGACAGCGCGATCTGTTGTGCGGTGCGCGAACGCGTGCCCTTGAACACCATGTGTTCGAGGAAGTGCGAGACGCCCATCTCCTCGGGGCGCTCGTGCAGCGTGGCGGCGCGAACCCAGGCCCCAAACGCAACTGACCGTGCTCCCGGAACTGCTTCCGAGAGCACGGTCAGACCATTCGGCAGATCCGTGCGGCGCAGCGAGGGCGCGTCAGCGCCGATCGCGACCACCACCACCCCGTCCACCGCGGTCGCCGCCGCGCCCGCCGCGATCACTCTCCTCGCGACGAGGCCGCTCACTGGCGGGTGCTTCCTCCGGCATGCCTTCCGGTCGCGGCAGCAGGGCTTTCATCGAGAGACGCAAGCGCCCCCGCTCGTCGCGATCAATCAGCTTGACGGTGACGCGATCGCCCTTCTTGACCACGTCTTCCGGCTTTTCGACGCGCTCATGCTTCATCTCGGACACGTGCAGCAACGCCTCGGTGCCCGGCATGATTTCGATGAAGGCACCAAAGGCCGTCACGGTCTTGACGGTCCCTTCGTACGTCTCGCCGACGACCGCCTCGGCCGTCATCGCCTGCACCATCTGGCGAGCGCGCTCCATGGACTCGCCGCCGACGGCGGCGATCGTCACGGTACCGTCATCCTCGACGGAGAGCTCCGCGCCCGTCTCTTCCTGGATGCCGCGAATGTTCTTGCCCTTCGGACCGATCAGCTCACCAATCTTGTCCACCGGGATCTGCACCGTCACGATGCGCGGCGCGTACTTGCTGAGATCACCGCGCGGCGCCGGCAACGCCTTGTCCATCTCACCGAGGATGTGCAAGCGACCGGCCTTGGCCTGCGCCAGCGCCTCCTCCATGATGGCGAGGTCCAGTCCTTCGATCTTGATATCCATCTGGATGGACGTGATGCCGTCCTTGGTCCCGGCCACCTTGAAGTCCATGTCACCGAGGTGGTCTTCGGTACCCAGGATGTCGGTCAGGATCGCGTACTTCTTGCCTTCCTTGATCAGACCCATCGCCACACCGGCGACGGCCGCCTTCATCGGCACCCCGGCATCGAACAACGCGAGTGATCCACCGCAGACCGACGCCATCGAGGACGATCCGTTCGACTCCAGGATCTCCGACACGATGCGCAACGTGTACGGGAAGTCGGCAAAGTCGGGCAGGACCGCTTGCAGCGCACGCTCCGCCAGATTGCCGTGACCGATTTCACGGCGGCTGGTGCCGCGCATCGGGCGTACTTCGCCGGTCGAGAACGGCGGGAAGTTGTAGTGCAGCATGAACGAGCGCATCGTTTCGCCCGGCTCGTTGATCGAGTCGAGGCGCTGGGCGTCCTTGGCCGTGCCGAGGGTGGCCGCCACGAGCGCTTGCGTCTGCCCGCGCGTGAAGAGTGCCGAGCCGTGCGCCCGCGGCAGGACGGTCGTGTCGACCGTGATGGCGCGAATCTCGTTGGGCTTGCGGCCGTCGACGCGCAGCCCTGTGTTGAGGACCTGCGCCCGCAGTTCGTTGTACTCGATGTCGCCGAGGACGGCGCCGATGTCCTTCGCGTGGTCGGGGAACTCGACGGCCAGCTGCTCGGCCGCGGCGCGCTTGGCGACTTCGATGGCGTGAACACGCGTCTGCTTGTCAGCCTGATTGAGCGCCGTCTGAATGCTGGCCGTGGCGGCCTTCTTCGTGGCTTCGACGACGAGTTCGGCCGGTTCCGACTTCTTCCACTCCATCTTCGGCGTCTGGATCTTGGCCAGCAGCTCGTCCTGCATCGCAATCAGTTCGCGAATGCCATCGTGCGAGATCTTCAGCGATTCGAGCACGTCGGCTTCGGTCACCTCGAGCGCGCCGCCTTCGACCATCACGATCGAGTCTTTGGAGCCGGCGACCACGAGGTCGAGATCGGAGAACGCCAACTGCTGGAACGTGGGGTTGAGCACCCACTGTCCCTGAACGCGGCCGACGCGCACGCCGCCGATCGGTCCCATGAACGGGATCTTGGACGCATTCAGCGCGAAGGAGGTGGCGAGCAACGCCAGCACGTCCGCCTGGTTTTCCTGATCGGCGGAAATGACGTAGACGAAGACCTGTACTTCGTTCTTGAAGCCTTCCGGGAAGA
>CAZMGX010000622.1:0-2435 GCA_964565915.1 uncultured Gemmatimonas sp. | reverse complement strand
GATGCCGGCATCGACCCAGACGCCCTCGGCGACCTTCACACCGACCACAGCTTCTTGAATCAACCGACCGAGTCCCGGACCGGAGATGCTGCCGACGGCGGGCTCGCCGAAGTAGTTGGATTGGACAGACGTCCCGGTCTGCAGGGCGAAGCGACCGCGATAGTGCGGCGCCTCGAGTTTTGCCTCGACGAAGGCGAGGTTGACATTGAACTCGTTGTGACGAGCCGGCTGCGTGGTGAAGAGGGCGCCACCAGCGAAAGAACGATCCAGCGCGGGCGGACGCCCGGCATCCCAGGCGAAGTAGCCGTCCACGAAGGCGCCGAAGGTGATCTTTGGGGTCGAGTCGGTTGGGGCCGTTTGTGATGCAGCCCGATGCAGCGGCACCACCGCGGTCAAGGACAGCGCCGTGAGGAGTGAGAAAGCATTTTCGCGGGTTGTCATATACGCGACAGAGGGAGGACGGAGGTTGGAGAAGGAGCAACGACGATATCGGATATCAGAAATCAGATATCGGATATCGGATATCCCATATCCCGTTTCCCATATCGTTGTATCGCCGTTGCAGGACTCTCAATGCAACGAAGCGCTCGAGCTCCGCATCGGAAACGCGGAATCGAGGGCGATATTGAGCAACAGCACATTCACACGTGGTTCGCCGAAGAGGCCGAACTGTCGCCCTTCCGTTCGCTCATCCAGCAGGCGACGGATGGCAGCGGCATCGGCCTGCCGCGCGCGCGCGACGCGGGCCACCTGCAACTGCGCGTTCGCCGGTGAAATATGCGGGTCCAGCCCGGACGCGCTGGCCGTGACCATGTCCGACGGCACCGCGCCCTTCGCGGCGCCATCGTTCGCCACCACCGAATCGACGCGCGCCGCGACAAGCGTGTCCGCGAGTCTCCGGTCGGTCGGGCCCTTGTTGCTGCCTGAAGACGCTGCGGCATCATAGCCGGCACCGGCAGCCGAGGGGCGCGAACGAAAATACTCGGCCCGCGTAAACGACTGCCCGATCAGCGCACTACCGACGATCCGGCCGTTCACCGTGACCAGCGAACCGTTGGCCTGGCTGGGGAACACCAACTGCGCCATACCGGTGACCATGCCCGGGTAGAGCACTCCGGTCAGCACGCAGAGTACGGCAGTCAGCGTCAGCGCCGGTCGGATGTTTCCGCGAAACATGGGAGTCTCCTGAAAGGGTGTGAATCAGACCAGACGCAGCGTGACCAACACGACGTCGATCACCTTGATGCCGACGAACGGGACCAGCAGCCCGCCGACCCCGTACACGAGCAGATTGCGACGCAGCACGGCCGCGGCGCTGGCGGGGCGATACTTCACCCCACGCAGCGCGAGGGGAATGAGGGCCACGATGATCAGTGCGTTGAAAATGACGGACGCGAGGATGGCACTTTCCGGCGAATGCAGACGCATGATGTTGAGCGGCTGCAGCGCCCCACGCACCCCGTAGATCGTGATGAAGATCGCCGGAATGATCGCGAAGTACTTGGCCACATCGTTGGCGATCGAAAAGGTCGTGAGGGAACCGCGTGTCATCAGCAGTTGCTTTCCGATCTCCACGATTTCGATCAGCTTGGTCGGATTGGAATCGAGGTCGATCATGTTCCCTGCTTCCTTGGCTGCCTGCGTGCCGGTGTTCATCGCCACGCCGACGTCGGCCTGCGCCAGGGCGGGCGCGTCGTTCGTGCCGTCCCCGGTCATCGCCACCAGTCGGCCGCCCGCCTGCTCGCGCTTGATCAGCGCCATCTTGTCCTCGGGTTTGGCTTCCGCGAGGAAGTCGTCGACACCCGCCTCCTGCGCAATCGCCGCTGCGGTAAGCGGGTTGTCGCCGGTGATCATGACCGTGCGGATGCCCATCGCGCGCAGGCGATCAAACCGCTCGCGCATGCCACCCTTCACGATGTCCTTGAGATAGACCACCCCGAGCACACGGGCCACACCAGCATCGCGTTCGGCCACAACGAGTGGCGTCCCCCCTTCGCGTGCGACGCGCTCGACCACCGCCGCGAGATCGTCCGGCTCAACGCCGCCCTCATCGCGCACCCAGCGCAGGATTGAATCCCCCGCCCCTTTGCGCACCTGCTGACCGTCAGTCAGGTTCACGCCGCTCATTCGGGTGGCCGCCGTGAACGGGACGAACTCCAGACCGCGGTGCCCCGAACCATCAGCCAGCTCCCGGCCGCGCAATCCGAATCGTTCCTTTGCCAGCACGACGATGCTGCGACCCTCGGGCGTCTCGTCCGCTATGGACGACAGCTGAGCACGATCCGCCAGCTGCTGTTCCGTGACCCCTTCGACTGCCAGGAAGCTGGCGGCTTGCCGATTGCCGAGGGTGATCGTGCCGGTCTTGTCCAGCAGCAACGTGTTGACGTCACCCGCGGCCTCGACGGCGCGGCCGCTCATGGCGATCACGTTCTGCT
>CAZMGX010000621.1:0-2438 GCA_964565915.1 uncultured Gemmatimonas sp. | reverse complement strand
GGTATCTGGTCCCTGCTCTGCGGCTTCGTCGCGTTCGAAATCATCGGACTCAACATGTGGGCGTCGGTGAACTGGGACATCGTCGAGTTCGTCCGACAGTTGCCGTGGCTCGCGCTCGAACCGCCGCCACCGCAATACGGGTTGCATATCCCGCCGCTCGCGCAGGGCGGCTGGTACCTGATGGCCGGCTTCTTCCTCACGATGAGCATCGGCCTGTGGTGGCTGCGCACCTACCGTCGCGCCCGGGCGCTCAAGATGGGCACGCACCTGCCGTGGGCGTTTGCGTCCGCCATCTTCCTCTACTCCACGTTCTTCCTCCAGCCGTTGCTGGTGGGCAGCTGGAGTGAGATGGTGCCCTTCGGCATCTTCCCGCACCTCGACTGGACGGCCGCGTTCTCCATTCGCTACGGGAACCTGTACTACAACCCGTTCCACGCCCTGTCGATCGCGTTCCTGTACGGCAGCGCGGTGTTGTTCGCCATGCACGGTGCCACGATTCTCGCCGTCGCCCGTCTGGGCGGCGAACGTGAGATCGAACAGATCACCGATCGCGGCACGGCGGCCGAACGCTCGATGCTCTTCTGGCGCTGGACGATGGGCTTCAACGCCACGATGGAGTCGATCCATCGCTGGGCGTGGTGGTTCGCGGTGCTCACCACCTTTACCGGCGGCATCGGCATCCTGCTCACGGGCACGGTGGTCGACAACTGGTACCTGTGGGGCGTCAAGCACGGCCTCGTGGCCCCGTATCCGGCCGCCAACGTGATCACGCCGGAACAGCAGGAACTGTTGCGTGGGCGCTATCAGGGCACGTCGCCCGACTCGTTCCCGGCCTACGCCCCCGCGGCCACTCCCATGATGCTCGACACTACGGCGATCGTCACGCCGCTCGATTCGACGGCGAGACCCGACTCCGTGGCGACTCCTGATTCTGTCCGGAGGACTCCGTGAACCGCTTCGTGCGCGTTGCCAGTGCGGCAACGTCAACATTCATGGTCGTCGCACTTTCCGGTTGCATCGGCGAGCGCCAGACCGATACGGTGCAAACCGGGTATCGCGGTGTGGCGCTCGAGCAGAACTACACCCGCGGCGACCTGAAGGCCCAGTTCGCCCAGGTGAAGATCCCGGAGACGCTCCCGCCCGCGGGCGCGTCTCCACCGGGGCCGCTGCCGTGGCAGAACGTGCAGGTGCTGAACGACATCTCGGTCGCCGAGTTCAATCGCACGATGATCGCGATGAGTACGTGGGTCGCCGGCACCGGCAACTGCGCCTATTGCCACAACGTCGTAAACTTCGCCTCGGACACCCTGCCCACGGGCAAGCCGATCTACACCAAGTTGGTCGCACGCCGCATGCTGCAGATGACGCGGCAGATCAACGGACAGTACTCGGAGCACGTGAAGAACACCGGCGTCACCTGCTACACCTGCCACCTCGGCAAGCCGCTGCCGAACGGCCTGTGGTTCTACAGCAGCCAGAACGACTACCTGCGGCACTATCTCGATCGAGATGGCGCGCGCGTCATCACGCAGGCCGTCGCTCCGTCTCCGGCAAACCGCAGCTCGGTCAAGCAGGCCGAATGGACGTACGCGCTCATGATGAGCCAGTCGCGTTCACTCGGCGTCAACTGCACCTACTGCCACAACTCGCGGCAGTTCAGCAGCTGGACGCAGGCCCCGCCGCAGCGCGTGACGGCATTCCATGGCATCCTCATGCTGCGCGACCTGAACAGCAACTACCTCGCGCCGCTGCAGAGTGTCTACCCGGCCGTCCGGCTTGGGGCGATGGGTGATGCTCCGAAGGCGCAGTGTGTGACGTGTCACAACGGCGTCTACAAGCCGCTATACGCGGCGCAGATGGCCAAGCACTATCCGGCCCTCTGGGGACGTTCAGACTGGAACGGCGTGCCGTTCCCGGGCGTCAACCCGGTGGCCGATTCGGCGGCGACACCGCCGGCCGCGGCTCCGGCCGTCGTTCCGCCGACGCGCGCGGTCTCCGGCGCAGCGGCGTCCGCGGGCGGCGGGTTGCGCTGAAGTCAGAGCGTCCGGTCACCGACCGGACGCGTCGCGATACGCCGCGCACCGGGTTATTGACCCAACGCGCGGTCCCGCCCCGCGGCGCCGAAAGGTGTCGCGGGGCTTCGTATTTGGTGGCGCTCGTGACCGCTCCGCGCCAGCGCCAGCCACCGGCGGCGGTTCGGGGTAAATCCCTTCAGCGTTCGCCGTCGTAACTCCGTGAACGTCGCAGGAACCACCATCCGCATTTCGTCGGTTAACTCCTACCCGTCGTGTTTCGGCAAGCCCGCAGCCGCAGCGTGTCGGTCGGCCCTGCCCGCAGGACATCTGGTAGCCCTTCTCCGCAGTCCATCGGTTCATCCGCCTCTCTTCCCTATCGCCCGTGTCCACTCGCCGCCTTCCCGTCTACATCCTTGCCGACGT
>CAZMGX010000620.1:0-2438 GCA_964565915.1 uncultured Gemmatimonas sp. | reverse complement strand
ACACCGTGGCCATGCCGCCGCGGCCGAGTTCACGCAGCAGTTCGTAGCGATCGGCTAAGGCCGTGGCGAGTGATGCGTCCGTCACGGTGTCTGCCGTCTCGCGAAGCGGCGTTCAAGTTCGTCGAGCCAGCCGGTGACCACGACCAGCTTGCTTTGCTGGTTTCGCGTTGGAACGGCAAATACGAATTCCCCCGTCGCCGGGCTGAAGTCAATCCAGAACGCCAGGTTGTCCTGTCGCACCAGCGGATTGACAAAGAGCGTATCCAGTCTCGTTACTTCCACGCGTGGTGAGAAGCCGATCTGAAGCCGCATTATGTGCTGTGGTCCGAGATAGTAGATCGAGCGTCCATCTCCGCCCCAGTGCGGACTCGAACCTCCGGTGGTGGTCAACGGAATTCGTGTTTCGGGATGGGCGACTTCCGTCAGCAACAGCTCGTAGCGGTTCGAGATGTCGTTGGACGAGACCATCCACCGTCCATCTGGTGAAATGGACGGCGTCAGGTCGTCGCCACGTCCGCCCGCGAGCACGCTGGATGCGTCCGTCGAGTCGAGAGGGAAAAGGGCGATGTCATGTCGGTGCGGTGGGCCGACGACGACCGCGACGGCTCGGGCATCCGGCGCGAATTGAAAATGGAACGGGGATATGGGAGATTGGGCGAGCGTGGAGACGCCGCCAGAGCCGTCGGACGCCTGCCACACGATGCGGCTCGTATCGGACACACGCCTGATCCAGGCGAGACGTGATCCGCTCGGCCACCAGACCGGGAGGATATTGACGCCATCGTTGGTCAGCGGCTGAAGATACTTGGTGCGGCGATTGAAGATCCAAATGTCGCTTCCGCCTTCATCGGAGCGATGAAACGCGATTCGCGAGCCATCCGGAGAAAAGCGCAATCCAGTGTATGATCCTTCGGGAAGGTCAATCGCCTGTTCGCGCCCCGCCTGATCGACCACGACCACTCGTTGACGCTGCACATCACTTGCCTGAGCGTAGGCCAGCACGCCGTTCTCCGACACGTCGTAGCTGCGTGAACCCTGCCCCAGCACCTCGCGTTCTAGCAGGAGGGGCTCGCCCGTCAATGTCAGCGTGCGCGCGTCGAACGGTACGGCGTACAGTCCGTCTTGACGAACGAAGAGGATGTGCCCGGTCCGGACGTAGCTCGGGAACATCCCCTGCAGGCCGAGCCGCGTAATCGCGCCATCAGCCAACGTGGCAATCGCAATTTCCGGGATCTGCTCAGGATCTCCGGTTCGCAGATTGAAGAGAACCGCTCCGGCATCAGGCAGTGCCGCCGCATTGGATTCCACGTGGGTCCGAGTCGTGATCGACGAGGCAGCGGTGATCAGTCTTCGGTTTCGGCCATCGGCGTCCGTACGCCAGAGCCGACTATCCCATTGAACAATGAACCCATCGCCGTGACGGATCGGTCGATCCAGTGAATCATCCACTAACGCGGTGCTGCCGCCGCTCAGGGAATGACGAAACAGCTGCCGCGTGTAGTCGAGCACGTAGAGGGTCTTTCCGTCCGCGTCATACTGCACCCGGAGGGGGTTGTAGGTCCCCGGGATCTCGGTGACGGTCAGTGCATCGAGCGAACGCCGAAATAGCACCGGTCCGTTGGCGCCCACGCCGCGATAGGCGATCTCCGAGCCGTCGGGCGCAATCGCGAACGCGAAGCCATCCCGCGGTGCAAATCGGTTGGAGTCTGGCACCTCCAGCGTAAAGCGCACTGGGCGAGTGTCCGACGGCGGCGTACGCGAGGCACGCCAGAGTCCGAATGCGGCCAGTCCCGCAAGCCCGAGCGATGTTGTAGCAAACAGCCTTCGCGATACCGTACGCGAATTGGTTTGTATAGAACGAGCGGCGCCCGGTGCTGCGCTAGCCAGCGGGTTCCGCAGATACACTTCGAACTCACGAGCGGATGCAAAACGATCGGCGGGGAGCTTCTCGAGCGCGCGGTGTACTCCAGCATCAATATGGTCAGGCACCTTCGCGCGAAGCGAGCGCAGCGATGTTGGTGCGCCGGTCATGACCTTCGCAACGATCGCCTGTGCGGTCGGCCCCGTTAACGGCGGCTCCCCCGCCAACATCTCATACGTGACCGCGCCCAGCGCATAAATGTCAGCCCGGGCGTCGATGATCTTCTCCCCCATCGCCTGCTCCGGCGCCATGTACTGCGGCGTGCCGAGCGACAAACCCGTCTGCGTCATGCGCTGGCCACCGGCGTGCTGCACCGCGAGGGCAATGCCGAAGTCGGCCACCAGCGCATGACCACCCTGCAGCAGAATGTTCTCGGGCTTGATGTCGCGATGAATCACGCCGCGCTCGTGCGCGTACTGCAGCGCGTCCGCCACTTCACGCGCGAGCTGCACGGCGTCCGCGATCGGCAGCTGCGTTTCGCGATCCAGCCGCGCGCGCAACGTTTCGCCTTCCACGA
>CAZMGX010000619.1:0-2440 GCA_964565915.1 uncultured Gemmatimonas sp. | reverse complement strand
GGGGACGACGCGAAAGGACAAGAAGCGCGCACAGCTGTTGACGCAGCTTTACTGCAAGGCTTCGGGTCGGCTCATCGACGTCCGACTTCCCATCGACGATTCTGCCGCCGCCAGGGCGTTTCGCGCGATCGTCACCGACTCAAGCGAAATCGGCAAGGTGTATCAGGTCCTTGAGGACCGTCTCTCTTCTTCAGTCTTCACGGGTGCACTGGCTTCGGTGCCGGAACCCAACCGTCGCCCGTTGTTGCGGATCGCTCGAGCGCTGGACGCGTCGCCGTTCTTCGCGGCCGAGTCGTTCCAATCGCGGACATTCTTCGGCGTGAACATTGGGCACTATCCGTCGCTCTTCAACAGTGCAAAGCTGACGCAGAATCAGCGGATTGCCACCGCGTTTCGAGGGCTCCTTTTGAACTACATCAAGTCGTTCAATCGCGCGCTCGGCGACGCATCAGGGGTTGACGGCGTGTCCCTAACCGTCACGATCGTCTCGGAGAACTTCGTCACGCGAAGCGGAGCGACTGTGGAGGTCCTTCGGATCTATCTGCCGTCCGCGCTCATCAATCGATTCGCGGATGCGGAAATCACTGACCAAGAGTTGGTCGACGGCGCGGTGGTCATGCTTAATGGCAACCGCAGCAAGGTCGTAGTGGCGGACGGCGGGTGATAATTGCACGCGCCAGGTGGGCCGACGGCGGCGAGACGAATCATGTTGTTGCCGCCGTGGTCCCTTCATGACTAACGCATCAACAGGCGGTTCTGTCATGGATCGAGGCTCGCATGGATGACGCCGGCGCCTTCGGTTTCCTGCGCGCCCGCACGCAGGCCGCGGAGCTCGCAGAACTGGGCGCGCGCTCGCACGGGATGAAGCCCGCCGTTCGCGCGGCGGCCATTCGGGAGTTGCTGGGACAGATCATGGTGTCCACTTCTGCGCGACCACCAGTTCCGGAGTTTGTGCAGCGGGTCGAAGACGCGATTGCGCGAGACCTCGAGGGATCGCACTCCTTTGGCCAGAGCCTGTTCCAGTGTGCCTCGATGCTGGCCATCGCGGTTGAGACGGCACGCGTTGGCGTGGAACAGGGGTTGGATCCTGACTACTGGCGACAGCCGCATTCCACTGCAGAAGATCTCGCAAACAAGGACGCGCTCGAGGAGTTGAGCGATACGGAACGGGCCGAGATTGAGGCCGCGATTCTTCAGGCCGCGAGGCGCGCAACGGACGCGGAGACCCAACCATGAAACGGAGATCACGGTGCGCTTAGCCATCCTTGCGGGCCTCCTGGCGATCGCCGCATCACCCGCCCTCGCCAACGTCTCGCCCTGCACCTCGCGCATCGACGCGCAGCCGCGGTGCAAGAAGGGATGCCCGTGCGGGAACGCGTGCATCAGCTGCGCGAATACGTGCCGGATCTCTACGAGGCCGGTCACCCCGATCCCGGCCGAGCTCCCACCGCCGACACCGCCAGGCGCGGAAGCGGCAAAGGCCCCTGCCCCGAGCTCGGCCCGCGGCCTCGTCAGCACGCCGGCGAACTCAAGTTGGGTCGCGTCGTCGGCGAATCGGCTGTTCTTCCTGTCGAGCTGTCCGCTGACGCCGGCGATCCCGACGAGCGACCGCATCGATGTGAAGGACACCACCGCGCTCACGGGGGTGGGCTTTCGTCGGCTGCTGGTGCCGGGGTGCTGAGCGCGGGCAGGCCGCTAGTGACGGCGACGTACACGCGAGCGAGCAGCAACGCCTGGTACGCGTCGCGGCAGGGGATCAGGGTCCCGTCGGGGAGCTGCAGCAGATAGGTCATACCTGACGGTACGAAAGGCCGTCATCGGAACGTCAGCGTCTCAGTTGTGGTTTTTCCATTTAGCCGGGAGGGTATCAGGTGAAAAGGGCGAAGCAGCCGCCGGACGCGGCGTTGCGGCTCGCGATTGCAGAGCTGCGGCGTCTGGAATCGCTATTGAATGAAGCTCGATCGGATGAGGCGGCGATTTTCGCGTCAGCCAGTTTGAGAAAACTCTTGGTCGATGGTCTTCTGCAGCAGGCGCGAAAGGCGAAAGATTTGAAAGGCGATCTCATGATTCTCGGCCCCAGGATCCAGAAGGAAGTGTTCGCCGCGCTGCCTGCGGGCACCGTCTTCTACCTGCCGAGAGTCGTGCAACTCCCCGGAGTGGAATTTGCGCACCCTTTCGCGTCCGGCAGCCTTCCAAGCGATGAGTTTCGGAATGCCTATCGTACGTTCACGCAGGACGAAGTTGAGGCGACAGAGGAACTCACGATCAGTCAGTTTCTCAAAGCGACCGCAATTGTCCTCGACGATAGGCACGTTACGAATCTGACCCTCATTAAGTATGTGGCAAATAAACGTGGCGGTGTTCACCTCGATAGCAACCGGAATGAAGCGACCGATGGTGACTACATGTTGATCGACAAGTTCAGCCTCGAAGCGCAACC
>CAZMGX010000618.1:0-2446 GCA_964565915.1 uncultured Gemmatimonas sp. | reverse complement strand
TGCTCGCCAAGTGTTACGGCGGCGACATCTCGCGCAAGCGCAAGCTGCTCGAGAAACAGAAGGAAGGCAAAAAGCGCATGAAGCAGGTCGGCAGCGTCGAGATCCCGCAAGAAGCCTTTCTCGCGGTCCTCCAAGTCGATTGACGGCGCTGGAGTAACGAGTAGCGAGCAGGGAGCAACAGCGCGTAAGGAGTAGCGAGTACGGAGTACTGAGTAGTGAGTACCGAGATCGGTCTCCGCTGCCATAGTCCTTACTCCTTACTCTCTACTCGTTACTCCCTTCTCACTACTCCCTACGCGCTGTTGCTCCCTGCTCCCTACTCATTACTCACATACTCTGTACTCCGTGGGCTCGGTAGTTCTGCAGACCTCGTTTCTGGGCGACATGATTTTGACCACCCCGCTGATCGAGCGGCTCGCGGTCGAGGGGCCGGTGCATGTCGTGGCGACGCCGGCGAACGCGGGAATCCTGGCCAACCATCCCGCGGTGGCGTCGGTGATCGTCTTTGACAAGCGCGGGCACGACCGCGGACTGGGCGGAATCCAGCGCGTGGCCGCGCGGGTCCGTGCCACGGGGGCGACATCGGCGTTCCTGGCGCAGGGATCGCTGCGAACGGCGGCCATCGCCCGACTGGCGGGCGTTCCGTCTCGCGTCGGGTTCGCGACCTCTCCGGGTCGCGTGCTTTACACCCGCCGTGTGCCGTTTGAAGCCTCGCGGCATCACGCGCAACGGTTGTGGCAACTGGCTTCTCCGGCGGGCGTCGCGGAATCACCGCCCGCGCTGCGACCGTCGCTGTTTCCAGGAGCAGAGGATCGCGCCCACGTCGATGCGCTGCTCGCGTCGCACGGGGTGGAGGGTGACACCCCGCTGATTGCGCTGGCGCCCGGGAGTGTGTGGGCCACCAAACGGTGGCCGTCGTATGCCGAACTGGCGGCGCGGATCGCCGGTGATCCGACGCTGGTCACCCACGTCGTCGTGGTGCTCGGTGCGGCTGGGGATGCGCCCCTGGCCGCCGCCATTCAGGAGGCCGTCGCGGCGGTCGGCGGGCCACGTGTGGTCGATGCAACGGGGCGGCTGTCGTTGCTGGCATCGGCGGCACTGCTCGCGCGTGCGCAGCTGCTGGTGACGAACGACTCCGCGCCACTGCATCTCGCCTCCGCGATGGACACACCGACCGTCGCGCTGTTCGGCCCCACGGTGCCCGCGCTCGGATTCGGCCCGCTGGCGAGCCGACGCACCATCGTCGAGCACGAGGCGCTGGCGTGTCGCCCCTGCGGCGCACATGGTCCGCGAACGTGCCCGCTTGGACATTGGCGTTGCATGCGCGACGTCTCCGCGACGCGGGTGCTTGGCGCGGCGGAAGCGTTGATGAGAGACGGCACCACGCACTGACGCCGTCGTACGCGGAGCGGTGACTCCCTGTGCACCGAATGCGCGTTATCTTTTCCCGCCATGCCACACAATCAATTCATCGTCGGCGTCGACCTCGGCGGCACGAACATCGTCGTCTGTGCCATGTCGGCGGACGGGACGCAGCAGCACGGCCTGACGTCAGAGCCGACCGGGGCCCACGAGGGAACCGATGCCGTGATCGCCCGCATGGGGCGCATGGTCAACGAGACGGTTGAGGTCACGATGCGGGAGGCCGGGGTGTCGCGTGACGCGTTTCGCGGCGTCGGAATCGGCGCGCCGGGACCGCTCGACCGCGAGGCAGGCATCGTGCTGGTGGCGCCGAACCTCAACTGGCACATGGTCCCGTTGCGTGATCGCATGACGGCGCTGACGGGACTGCCGGCGGCCCTCGACAACGACGCGAACTGCGCCACGTACGGTGAATGGTGGATCGGTGCGGCGAAGGGCGGACGCAACGTGATCGGCGTGACGATCGGGACGGGCATCGGCGGTGGGCTCATCCTCGACGGCAAACTCTATCACGGATCGAGTGATGTCGCCGGCGAGATCGGGCACACGACGATCGACCAGACGGGACGCCGCTGCGGCTGCGGCAACTACGGCTGCCTCGAAGCCTATGCGTCCGGCACGGCGATCGCGGAGCGTGCGCGTGAAGCGCTCTCGTTTGAGCAGGAATCCCTGCTGCCGGAGATGGTGGGCGGCGACGTGTCGAAGATCACTGCCGCGACGGTGTATGCGGCGGCCTCCCAGGGCGACGCGGTCGCGACCGAAGTGGTGCGCGACACGGCACGATTCCTGGGCACCGGACTCGCCAACCTCCTCAACATTTTTAATCCCGACGTGGTCGTGATTGCCGGCGGCGTCACGCAAGCGGGCGAGGCGTTGTTCGGGCCACTGCGCGCCGAGGTCCGTCGGCGCGCCTTCAAGCCGGCCGTTGAAGCGTGTCGCATCGTCCCGGGGACGCTGCCGGGTACCGCCGGTGTGGTGGGGGCCGTCGCGACGTTCCTCGCGCAGCACGGCGAATCGCAGCACT
>CAZMGX010000617.1:0-2451 GCA_964565915.1 uncultured Gemmatimonas sp. | reverse complement strand
TGCGGTTGCGTAAGTTGAATGCCATTTTCGGAGATTCCTTTCTGAATGAGTGGTTGAGTGGTTCTGGTTGTATTTATCCTGCGCGATCCTGCGCCGGTGTCTGAGCGAGTTATCCGGCTGCCACAACTCCGCCGGCCAACACGAGGATGGGGCCCTCGTCGTGTGCGACCGCCTCACGTTGCGACGGGTTGAGGCCTCGGAGCAGCACCGCCGGATCGACCGTCGGTGGTGCCTGATCAAATAGCGAACCGGTAAAGCCCGTCGTTGTCATGCGGGCAAGATAACGTCGAACGCAGCGCCCTGATCAGTGTCGGCAAGGAGCAATTTCCCGCCGTGATTCTCTTCGATGATGCGGCGAGCCAAGGAAAGTCCGATGCCCCATCCCCGTTCTTTCGTCGTGAATCCCGCGTCGAAAATGCGCTTGCGCAGGGCGCGGGGGACGCCGGGGCCATTGTCCGCCACGCGAATCCGCACGCCACCCTCGGGCAGTGGCTGCGCCGACACCACGACTTCGCCATCACGGCCGCCCAGTGCATCGATCGCATTCTTGATCAGCACCTCCAGGACCCATTCGAGCAGGACGCCGTCACCACGCCGTCGCAAGGGCTCGGCAGGGTGTTCGCTGCGAATGCGAACGGTGCGCGCCAGCGTCGGCGCGCGCGCCGCGAAGTACGCCGCCAGTCGATCGACCAGGGCGGCGCAGTCGACCAGCTCATCGCGCGGAGGCCTCCCGATGCGCTCGAAGCGATGCGACACCCGCTCGAGCCGCGCGAGGTCCTGGGTCATTGCCTCCACCGCACGGCGCGCCGTGGGAGAGGCGTCCTCGTCGTGCAGCAGTTCGAGCCATCCGGCCATGGCAGAGAGCGGGGTCCCCAGCTGGTGCGCCGCCTCGCGCGCCATGCCGGCCCAGACTTTTTCCCGCTCTGCGCGTCCGCGCTCCGCGAGCGCGTACAGACCGAAGGCCAGGAGCAGCACGATCGCCCCGGCCTGCAGCGCCGGAATGACGCGCAGCCCGCGAACGATCTGACTGTCGCCGTAGTGCACCGCACCGAGCAGCGGGTCGAGAATCGGCGCATTGCGCACGTCGAGCGCGCGCAGATAGGCGGCGGTATCCAGTGAGGGATCGTCGGGAAGATTCGCCGCCGCGGTCACCTTCCCATCGGGGTCAGTGATGACCAACGGCAGCCCCGACTCAATGACCTGGTCGGACAGTTCGATCAACACAGCGGTCTTGTCCTCACCGATCACGCTCGTGTCCAGCAGCGCCGTGTAGATGCGCGAATACATGCGCCCTTGTGCCGCGGCGGCGCTGCGCAGCTGGGTGACGACGTGCTGGGTGTATCCGACATACCAGGCGAGCAGCGCCAGGATGCCCAACACGACGAGGACCACGGGCCAGCGACGGCGGCGCATGCGCGTGCCTCGCCCTGCGTCAGCCGCCGCCGGGCGGGCACGTGCTCAGGCGCACGCGCTCACCGCAGGACGTCGCGCCCGAAGTACGGCTGCAACGCGGCCGGCAGCCGCACCGACCCGTCGGCCTGTTGACCGTGTTCGAGCAGGCTGGCGATGATGCGGGAGAACGCCAGTGCCGATCCGTTGAGCGTGTGCACGAAGCGTGGCTTCTCGCCCGGCGCGGGACGATAGCGGATATTCGCACGACGCGCCTGAAAGTCGGTGAAGACACTGCAACTCGAGACTTCCAGCCACTTGCCGACGCCGGGGGCAAACACCTCGAGGTCATACGTCTTCGCACTGGCAAAACCGGTGTCGCCCGCGGCGAGCTGAAGGACACGATACGGCAGCTCGAGCCGCTGCAGTATCACCTCCGCGTGCCCCGTCAACCGCTCCAGTTCTGCCATCGAGGTCTCCGGTGTCGCATAGCGCACCAGCTCGACCTTGTCGAACTCATGCACGCGCAGCAGCCCGCGCGTGTCCTTTCCCGCCGCACCAGCCTCGCGGCGGAAACAGGCGCTGAAGGCGCAGAACCCCTTCGGCAGCTCACTCGCCTCGAGAATCTCGTCGCGATAAAGATTCGTCACCGGGACTTCGGCAGTGGGAATGAGAAACAGGTCCTCCTCCCCCAGCGCGTACATGTCCTCCTCGAACTTTGGCAACTGCGCGGTGCCCGTCATCGACGCGCGGTTGACCACGAGGGGAACCCAGCACTCCTCGTAGCCGTGCTCCTCGGTGTGGATGTCGAGCATCATGTTCATGAGCGCCCGCACGAGGCGCGCCCCGCGCCCCCGATACACGATGAACCCGGAACCGCTGATCTTCGCCCCGCGCGGGAGGTCGAGAATACCGAGCGCGGCCCCGATGTCCCAGTGGGGCGTGATCGACGCACCGTCTGCGCGCGGAGTGCCCCACGACCGCACCACCGTGTTCGCCTCCTCGCCGCCTTCCGGGACGTCGGGCAAGGTGATGTTGGGCACCTCGTACAGGATCTGCTGC
>CAZMGX010000616.1:0-2454 GCA_964565915.1 uncultured Gemmatimonas sp. | reverse complement strand
AGGAAGCCGAGTGCGGCGACGGCCAGCATCGACTTGCCGGGATGCCGCTTGGCGAGGTCGGAGAGATCCTCCATCACATCCCGTTCACCAAGATCGCGGACATAGCGACCCGTGGCATCGAGCACGTTCGCTGTCCGATCCGTGATGGCGGCCATGCGGCGGCCGGGCATGTCGTCGGCCTTGTCATGCAAGGTGTCGGCGGCTTTGTCGAACGCGCCGACCACACCGTCACGCGCGGTGGACAACATATCGGAGGTCTTGGGCATGTTGTCGGTTCGCTTCATCATGTCATCCATGGTGCACTCACTGGGGAAGGGTTGGGTGTGCGACTCGAGGCACATGATCCATGATGACCGTGCCGGGGGTGCCACACCATCGTCCGTAAGGACGGTTTGCCGACCATCAGCGCGACACGTCACGCTTATTCGCGGATGGGCTTGCACAAGCGCCGAGCGCATCCGTTCTTGTTGAGATGATCATCTACGATCCCAAGAACTGGTTTCGCATCCTGCTGGACTTTCCCCGCAGCCCGGTCTTTCGCACCCTCGCGCTCGACGTGCTGGCGGCGGGGGCGTGGGCCGCACTGGTGGTGTGGGTAGAGACGGACGTGATCCGCGTGGCCGTGCCGCTGGGTCCGAGTTTCCTGTCGATTCTGGGCATCATTCTTGGCCTGTTGCTGGTGTTTCGAACCAACACGTCATACGACCGGTGGTGGGAAGGTCGGCGTCTGTGGGGGCAGCTCGTCAACGTGTCGCGCGGTCTGGCGCATCAGCTGGACGCGTTGCTGCCCGTGGGCTCTCCGCACCGCGCGCCGTACCGTGATGTGCTGGAGCAATTCCCGGCGGCGCTGGCTGAGCACCTGCGCCGTCCTCGCGGCGCGCCAGGGCCGCACGTGCCGAATGCGCTGGTGCAGTCGATGTCGAGGTCGCTGCATCGCGACGTGGCAGCTGGCGTGCTCCCGCGGGAGGCCACGATCGCGTTGACGCCCCTTCTGCTGGCCTTTGACGACATCACCGGGGCCTGTGAGCGCATTCGCAACACCCCGATTCCGTTTTCGTACAGCTCCTACGTCAAGCAGTTCGTGTTGCTGTACGCGCTCATCATGCCGTTCGGCCTGGTCAAGGAGTTCGGCTACGGCACCGTCATCGCCAGCATGTTCACGTTCTTCGCGACCATGGGATTGGAACTGCTGGCGACGGAGATCGAGGAGCCGTTCGGTACCGATCGCAACGACCTGCCGTTGGACGATCTTGCGGAGCGCATCCGGCGTGATGTCGCCGTGCTCCTCGACGCGGCGCCCGAGGCGATTGGCCCGACCACGGGCGCGTAGGCCGCGGTGCGGAGCGCCGGCGCCGGGGGCCCCCGATCTTGACAGGGCGTCGGGAACGGCCCACTTTGTTCAGCCAGCGAACAAAGTTGGTGTTCGTCCCGCCTGCGACCCCCGCCGCCCCGTTCCCCATCCACGTCCCTGTGGAGGAGGCCCTGATGAGTCCGTCCCGCGCCCAGGCCCGCCGCGTCTGCGGCTTGCGCTGGCTTGCCGTTGCCACGGCCCTGCTGCTCACCGCACCCTCCGGTGCTACGGCGCAGACCCCCGGAATCCGGGTGGTGACCGACGGGGCGGGGTCGCGACTGCAGGTCGACGGCCAGGACTTCATGGTGCGCGGCATCAACTGGGACTACTTCCCGGTCGGCCAGAACTACGCCTACAACTTCTGGGCGCAGCCGGACGAGATCATCCAGGCCGCGCTCGATCGCGAGATGTCGCTGCTCAAGTCGATGGGCATCAACGCCATTCGGCAGTACGCCGGTGTGCCGCCCCGCTGGGTCAAGTACATCTACGAACGGTACGGCATCTACACGGTCGTCAATCACGCCCTCGGTCGGTACGGCATCACGATCAACGGTGTCTATACCGCGTCGACCGACTACTCGGACCCGCGGGCGCGCGAAGCGCTCACCAAGGAAGTGCTGGCCCTCGTCGATGAGTTCAAGGGCACACCCGGCGTGCTCATGTGGCTGCTGGGCAACGAGAACAACTACGGCCTGACCTGGAAGTCGGCCGCGACCGAGAACCTCCCGCAGGGAGAGCGCGACGCGGCGAAGGCGCGCTTCCTCTACTCGCTGTTCGGCGAGGTCACGCGCGCCATCAAGGCACGCGACCCGCTGCGTCCGGTCGCCATGGCCAACGGCGACGTGCAGTACATCGACATCATTGCCGCCGAAACCAAGGGGCTCGATGTCTTCGGCACGAACGTGTACCGCGGCGCGTCATTCGGTGACCTGTTCCAGGTGGTCAAGGACAAGCTCGGGCTGCCGGTCATGTTCACGGAGTTCGGCGCCGATGCGTGGAACCAGAAGGACATGCGCGAAGACCAGCTCTCGCAGGCGCGGTATCTGCTCGCCCAGTGGCAGGAGATCTTCGAACAGTCGAGCGGCAAGGGCCGCGTTGGCAAC
>CAZMGX010000615.1:0-2461 GCA_964565915.1 uncultured Gemmatimonas sp. | reverse complement strand
TGGTGCCCCCCAGCTTGTAGCGGGTGCCCAACTGACCGCGCGCCTTGGAAACAACGCTGTCCCGCAGCGACTGCGCCGACGCGCTGAAGGCGGCAAAGGGCTTCTTCGACTCCACCGTTTGTGCGCCGACCGACGACGCCGCCACGACGAGCGCGGCGGCACAGCGGATGGGCACGAGCAGACGTCGAGGAAGGGCCACGTGGGCGGCGGGTTCGGCGTGGGCGGTGAACTGAAGGGCGGAAGGTATACCTCGGACGAGCGAGGCGCCAGAGAGGTTAGAAACACGAGCAAGTGAGGAGAGAAGGGGCAAAGCGATATCAGATATGTGACAAGCGACATCCGATGCCAGACATCGTGTATCACATATCTAGTATCGTGGTTGAAACCTCTCCTCGTGCCGACTCCTACCTCACCCCAATCGACTTGTGTGTCTGCACCGACAACCGCCACCGCGGATGGGCGAGGCAGTAGGCGATCGCGGCCTGGGTGTTCTCAGCCGCCGCCGGCCCGTCCATCGGTTGCAGCAGGAAGTGCCGGAACGACAACCCTTCGAATCGCTCTGGCATCGCCGTGGCCTGCGGAAACACCAACTTCAGTTCGTCGCCGGCGGTCAGCACCAGCGGCGCCTGGGCTTTGGGACTGACGCAGATCCAATCCAGCCCCGCCGGTGCCGGCTGCGTTCCGTTGGTCTCCACGGCTACCTCAAATCCCTCCGCGTGCAGCGCGGCGACGGCGGCCGCATCCAGCTGCAGCAGCGGCTCGCCGCCGGTGCAGACCACAAACGGTCGCACGTCGGGCGGGGCGTCCAGAGGCCAGCGGCTCTTCACGAACGCCGCCAGGGTGGAGGCGTCCGCAAACTTGCCGCCGTCGGGACCGACCCCGACGAAGTCCGTATCGCAAAACGTGCAGACGGCGTTCGCCCGGTCCGCCTCCCGACCCGTCCAGAGGTTGCAGCCGGCAAAGCGGCAAAAGACGGCCGGCCGGCCGGCGTGAATGCCCTCGCCCTGCAGCGTATAAAAGCACTCCTTCACCGTGTAGGTCATCGGGGCTCCGGTGCGCCGGCGTACGCGATCGGGTCCGCGAGCCCGTTGGCGGCAAACCCTCGCCGCCGCAGCTGGCAGGCATCACAGTGCCCGCACGCGGTGCCGTCGGCGGCGGGATCGTAGCAACTGGTGGTGATCGCGTAGTCGACCCCCAGTGACTGGCCCAACGCCACGATTTGCGCCTTGCTCAGGTGCTGCAGCGGGGCGTGGATCGTGAGGCGCTGCGTGCCCTCGACGCCCGCCCGGGTCGCCAGATTCGCCATCCGTTCGAATGCGGCGATGTATTCGGGACGGCAGTCGGGATATCCGGAGTAGTCGAGCGCATTGACACCGATGAAGATCGCGTCGGCGCCGAGCGTTTCGGCCCACGCGGTCGCGAACGACAGAAAGATCGTATTGCGCGCGGGTACGTAGGTGACCGGAATCTCCTCCGATGGCGTCTCGACGTCGCGATCCTTGGGCACCGCGACCTCGCTGGTCAGCGCCGATCCTCCCCATTGGCGCAGGTCGATGTCGACCACGACGTGCTGTGCCACCCCATGGGAGGCGGCGACCCGTCGGGCAGCGTCGATTTCGACCGAGTGCCGCTGGCCGTACCGGAAGGTCATCGCGTACGGCGTGTACCCGTCGCGCTTGGCGATCGCGAGGACTGTCGTGGAGTCGAGACCTCCGGACAGAAGGACGACCGCCGGGCGCGCAGTCGGCTCCTGCGGCTTCATGGCGGTCGCGATGGGGGCAGCGGACGAATCGGTCGAAGGGGCGGTCATAGTCGGGGAAAACTAGCCGGTCAACAGGTGACCGATCGGGACCTGCGCCGTTGAAGGGCCGCGGCCCGTGTGCGAGCTTCCACCGACGCTGCGCCGAATCCTCCCTCTTCCCGACGGTATGCACTGGCTGTCCGACCCCAATGCCTGGATCTCGCTGCTGACGCTGACGGTGCTCGAGGTGGTGCTCGGCATCGACAACATCATCTTCATCTCGATCCTCAGTAGCAAGCTGCCGCTCGCCCAGCAGCCGCGCGCGCGCTCGCTCGGACTGGCCGGCGCGTTCGTCAGCCGTGTCCTGCTGCTGCTGTCGATCACGTGGGTCATGCAGCTCACCCAACCCCTGTTTTCGCTGGCCGGTCGGGAGTTCTCCGGACGCGCGCTGATTTTGCTGATCGGCGGTCTCTTCCTGATCGGCAAGGCGACCACCGAGATTCACCACAAGCTGGAAGGCCCGGAGGAGGAGCAGGCGGAAACGCGGGCCGGTCGGTCGCTGTGGGTGACGGTCGCGCAGATCACCAGATCGATGTCCGCGGCGGTGAGGCCGGCTGACGCGAGAGCGCAGCGGGCGGCGGCGGTGCCGAGTGTCGAGGACGTTTCCCCGAGGGTGGCGAAGCGGCGGGCGCGGATGCCGGTCCGGGTGCGGATCCACTC